>DAHVAK010000078.1 GCA_027314665.1 Spirochaetales bacterium | reverse complement strand
AGCTCGCCGCCATCCTCTACACCTCCGGAACCACCGGCCACGCGAAGGGGGTCATGCTTTCGCACCGCAACCTCGTGAGCGACTGTTTTCTCTCCCAGGCCAACCTCTTCCTCTCCGAGCGCGATGTCTTCTACGCCCTCCTGCCGATCCACCACTCCTACACGATGCTCGCAGTCTTCATTGAATCGATCTCGGTAGGGGCGCAGATCGTCTTCGGCAAGCGTCTGGCGGTCACCCAGATTCTGAGCGATCTTTCGGCCGGAAAGGTGACGATGTTCCTCGGCATCCCCATGCTCTTCAACAAGCTCCTGAAAGGGATCCTGCACGGAGTCCGCGAGCGGGGAGCGCTCGTCTACGGCATCGTACGATTCCTCATGGCGGTGAGCGGGGTGATCAAGAAGCTGCTGCGCGTCAATCCCGGCAAGCGCATCTTCCATGCCATTCTCGCAAAGGCCTCTCTCGACAAGATCCGCATCTGCATCTCCGGCGGCGGGCCACTTCCGGCCGAGACCTTTCGCGCCTTCAATCAGCTGGGGATCGACTTCGTGCAGGGCTACGGCCTCACCGAGACCTCCCCGATCGTAACCCTCAACCCCATCGAGCACTACAAGGAGAGCTCGGTCGGGAAGGTGATTCCGGGCGTGGAGGTGAAGATTCTCGAGCCCGACGAGGTCGGGGTGGGGGAGATCCTCGTGAAGGGTCCGATCGTCATGCAGGGCTACTACAACAACCCCGGTGCGACGCAGGAGACCTTCACCGAAGACGGCTACCTCCTCACCGGCGACGTCGGCTACCTCGACGCAGAGAACTACCTTTACCTCACCGGCAGGAAGAAGTCGCTCATCGTCACCGAGGGCGGGAAGAACGTCTTCCCCGAAGAGATCGAAGACTCGTTCCAGCTCTACGAGGAGATCGAGCAGGTCCTCGTGAAGGGCTACCTTCGCGATCCCAAGATGAAGGTCGAGGGGATCGAGGCCTACATCTACCCCTCCGAGGAGTTTTTCACCCGTCAGCCATCCCATGAGCGGGCCGCCGTCGAGGCCCGCATCGGCGAAATCGTCGCCGAGGTAAACCGCCGGCTGCTGCCCTACAAGCGTATCGACCGCTTTCGGCTCCTCGACGCGCCCCTCGAGATGACCACCACCCGCACGATCACGCGCTTCATGGTCACCTGAAGCGGCTCCGGGCGCCGCAGCCCGCACGCGGAAGACCGGCGGGGCGGCGCGCGTTCCGCCGGGAAGACGTCAATAGAGGCTCTTGCTCTCGAGCACCTCGTAGAACTCCGCGCCCGAGAGGTCGCGTGCTCCGCCGATGACGAGCGGAAAGCCTGTGGAAATCGCGCTGATGGCGCGCCGGGAGCCGTGTCGCTCGATGGCACTTGGCATTTCCCGACGAACGCCAGAATGTCAACGGTTCTGCCGCGAAGAGCCGCACGCCGGCTTCCGATTCATTTTTGTTGACGGCAGAAAAAGAGCCGTGGCAAAATCGCCGTGTCGGTGGGCTTCGGGTTTTGAAGGTTAACAGGTAACTGACAAACTCAAAGGTATCTGCCCAAACGGCGTTTTCTCGAGCCAATCTGGGGCAAGAGGCTCAATCGAAAACGTCGTTTTGGCGGCGGGTCAGTCACGTTGTCAGCACCCTGTTGGTGGTCAAGGGCAAAATGATCGGCGGAACCGATTGCAGCCTGTTAATCGAAGCCGCTTCCCGAAGGCCACGAAACAAGAGCGGAGTTTGGGAAGCAGAGCGTTCGCACCATGGGGGTGCTCTCCCCGTTCGCGGCGGGAGTTCATGGCAATGTCTCGGCTGAGCTTGAAGACAGCGCACGCAGAGAGGATCAAGGAGGCGGCTGCCGGCTCTCGCGCTACCGCCATCGATCGGTCGCTGAGAAGGCATGGAATCGCCTGCTGGGATGGATCGTCCGCAATCGCAGTCGGTTCCGTCTGGTAATGCTCTTTCACCTCGCTGGTCTCAATCTCATGCTGCGAGGTCTTGAAAATCTCGCTTCATGACTCGCAGGAATCCCAGAACCGCCACCTTTTCCTTGCCTGCCGCGCGGATGTGCCCCATAATGGGGGCACCATGGACTTTCGACACGCGTCCGTTCAGTTTGGCGATTTTCGGGGAGAGGTTGCCATCGACAGCCGGGGGCTTCCCTTTATCGACGAGCTCGAGGAGCTGCTCGGGGTTCCTCCTACGCACATCGGGGTGGGCTTCTCGATTCGGGTCACCGACGACCTTCGGCGAAGGAAGGGGGCCGTGAGCCTGGAGATCGCCGCCGTGGCGCGCTCGCGGTACGGCGATACCCCGGACGCCCTCGCCAAAGCGGGGACCTCCCTCGACGCGCAGCTCTTCAAAGGCGAGATCACCCTCGATCGGCTTCTCTCCTACGTGAAGGAGCTTCACTTCACCGCGATGATTCGGGCTGTTCAGGACAAGCAGACTGAGGTTGACGGCTCGGGCGAGACGCCCCGTTAGCCCCTCTCAAGGGAGCGCCTTGCCGGAGACCGGTTGCGACGGAAGTGCACGGCGAGCTCACCGCCCGGCGGCGACGCGGTTGCGGCGGGCGATCGCGTCGACCGTCACCGCGGCAAGCAGGATCGCGCCCTCGACCATGTATTTGATCTCCGGCGGCTGTCCCATGAGGTCCAGGCCGTTTGAGACGCTTCCGATCACCAGGGCGCCGAGGAGCGCTGACCAGGCGCTTCCGCGCCCGCCAAAGAGGCTCGTGCCGCCGATGACCGCGGCGGCGATGGCCTCGAGCAGGAAGGTCCCGCCTCCGGTCTGCGTGCTTGCTGCAGTCAGGCGCGAGACGAAGATGACCCCTCCGATCGCCGCCATGAGCCCCGCGAGCGCGAAAACGACGATCCGGACTCGGGCAACGCCGATGCCGGCCCGCCGCGCAGCCTCGGCGTTGCCGCCTACCGCGAAGATGTAGCGCCCGAAGCGCGTGCGTCTCGTGAGAAGGGAGAACAGCGTGACCAGAGCGAAGAGGATCACGCCCGCGGTGGGAACGCCCTTGAAGCTGTTCAGGATCGCGACGCTTGCGACCGCGGTAATCGCGACGAGCAGGCTGCGCGTGATCACCGCGAGCGCCGGGACGGATGCGAGCCCAAGGCGAGCGCGGCGGAAGCGCGCAATCCACAGGGTGAGCAGGTAGACTCCTGAGATCCCGATCCCGAGCAGCCACCCCCAGAGGTCGCTCAGGTAGGACTGCGCGATCTTCGCGATGTGCGGCTCGAAGACGTTCACCGTGCCGGTCGACCCGAGGACCCGCAGCTGCACCCCCTGCCAGGCAAGGAACCCGGCGAGCGTCACCACAAAGGAGGGGACTCCGATGAGCGCAAACCAGGCGCCTTGAAAGGCTCCGATCGCCGCGCCGGTCGCGAGGGCGAGGAGAATCGCGAACCACCACGGCGAATGGTGGTTCATGATCAGCACGCCCAAGAGCGCGGAGCACAGACCGCTCACCGAGCCGACCGACAGATCGATCTCGCCGAGCAGCAGCACCAGCACGATGCCGACTGCGACCGAGCCGGTTGCCGCAACCTGGACGATCAGGTTCGAAAGGTTGCGGGCCGAGAGGAAGACAGGCTGCTGGCTTTCGAAGTAGGCCGCGATGGCGAGCAGTCCGAGGACGACCGGAAGCGCACCGAGCTCCCCTTGGCGCCAGCGCTGGATGCTGGAGCGAGACAGCATCCCTCCGACCTTCCCCGCCGCTTGCTCGTGCTGCCCTTCGGCGGGGCGCTGCCCGCCGGTCACGTCTGGCGAACCTCTCACTTCATTCCCCTCGGGCACCCGTGATTGCCGCAACCACATCCTCCGCGGTCGTGCTTTCGTGGTCGAATGTCGCCACGCGGCGCCCAAGACGAAGCACGACGATCCGGTCGGCGATCGAGAACAGCTCGTGGAGGTTGTGCGAGATGACGACGACGCCGAGCCCCTGGTCGCGCAGGCGCCGAATCAAGGCGAGGACCTGCTCGCTCTGTGCGACGCCGAGCGCCGCGGTGGGCTCATCGAGCACGACGAGCCTCGAGTTCCACATCACCGCCCGCGAGATGGCTACCGACTGCCGCTGCCCGCCCGAAAGCCCCGCCACCCTCGAGCGCACGTTCACGATCGTGGTGACGTTGAGGGTCTGCAGGACCGAAAGCGCATGCTGCTCCATCGCGAGCTCGGAGAGCAGCTCGACAACCGGCGGAAGCACCGGGGTGACCCGCTCGCGCCCGAGGAACATGTTCTGCACGACATCGAGGTTGTCGCACAGGGCGAGATCCTGATACACGGTCTCGATGCCAAGGCGCGTGGCGTCGCTCGGCGCGTGGATGTGGACCTCCTTCCCGTCGAAGAGGATTCTGCCCTCGTCGGGCGTGTGCGTCCCGGCGATGCACTTGATCAGCGTGGACTTGCCGGCCCCGTTGTCGCCGACGAGGGCCACGACCTCGCGGGGATAGACCTCGAAATCCACGTTGGTCAGGGCCTGCACGGCGCCGTAGCGCTTCGAGATCCCTTTTAGCTCCAGGATCGGCTTGCGATCGAGGGGGGAGGCGGAGTCGCCTTCCCCCTCGAAGCGTTGCCCCAGCTCTCCCGACATCGACGTCCTATTTCTTGAGATACTGGCGGACGCTGTCGGGCAGGCCGTAGAGAACCTTGTCCATTCCGCCGAGCTGGCTGTCGATCCATCCGTTCGAGACGAGCAGGTGGACGTTGCTCTGATCGATCGAAACGACCGGCAGCATCACCGATGGAACATCGACCTGGCCGTTGTTGACGGAGGAGTTGACGTTCGAAGGAGTCTGGCCCTTCAGGATATCGGCCGCGATCTGGGCTGCAGCCGGAGCCTGGAGGCGAAAGTCCTTGAACACGGTCACCCCCTGCGTCCCGAGCAGGACATTCTGCACGCCCTCGAGGGAGGCATCCTGGCCTGTCGTTTTCACGGTGCCCGACATTCCCTGGGCCTTCAGCGCGGCGATGATGCCGCCTGCCATTCCGTCATTCGCCGAGACCACCCCGTCGACCTGGTTGTTGGACTTGGTGAGGATTTGCTCCATTTCATTCTGGGCCTTGGTGGGATCCCATCCCGGCGTCCACTCCTCGGCGACCAGGGTCCGCGCCTTCGAGGCGAAGAGCGGATCGAGGACGGCATGGATGCCCTGATTCACGAGGTGCGCATTGTCGTCGGTTGGCGAGCCGTCGATAATCACGAGCCGGGCGCCGTTTTGGGTGTGGTCCGACATCCAACTCGCCTCCGCCTTGCCGACGGCGACGCTGTCGAAGGAGACGTAGTAGGCGAGCGGCGAGTTGCGGATCAGGCGGTCGTAGGCGATGACTGGAACACCCTGCGCCTTGGCCTCATTGACGATCACGGCGGCAGCCTTCTGATCCACGGCCGCGATGACCAGCGCCTTCGCACCCTTCGTCAGCTCGGCCTCCGCCTGCGCTTGCTGCTTGCTCGGATCGTTGAGCGCGTTCAGGACGTCGACCTGAACCCCTGGAACCAGCTTCTCGATCGCCTGCCGGAAGATCGGCGCGTCAGACCCCTCCCAGCGGGGCGTGACATTCTCCGGAAGCAGGAACGCAACCATTCCGGTCGACGCCGCCGCCTCCTTCGATCCCGTCGCATACGACGAGGAAAGAGCGAAGCCGACCATCAGGAACGCAGCCAGAGCGAAGATCGTGACCTTTCTCATACACACCTCCTGTATAAGAGAGTTACCAAAATCACCCAAGACAGTTCCGCGTGAAGCTTGCTCGATGGTGGAGATTTGACCGCATTATACCATGAGCCGGGAGCTCACGCGCGCGCTCTTTTTTTCGATGAGGGTCGCGCTCCCGCATCTGCGTCGCTGCCCTTCTTCGCTTCGGGCCGGATATTTCGTATCTTATTAGTCATATAAAGCGAATGCAGTCTGAGGAGAAAACAATGGACATGAGCCGGGAGAGTCAGCACGTGCGGGGAATCCACCACGTTACGGCGGTGGCGGCGGACGCTCAGCGCAACGTCGATTTCTACGTCGGGGTCCTCGGCATGCGACTGGTGAAGCGGACGGTCAACCAGGATGCCCCCGAGACCTATCATCTCTTCTATGCGGATGCCGTCGGCAACCCCGGGACCGACCTCACCTTCTTCATCTGGCCGAATCTGGCGAAGGGGAGGCCGGGGAACGGGCAGAGCGTGGAGGTTGCCCTCGCGGTTCCTCCGGGAAGCCTCGAGCGCTGGCGGGAGCGGCTCGTCGAGCGCCGGGTCGCGGTCGGGGAGATCGAGGAGCGCTTCGGCGAGCGCGTGCTTACCCTGACCGATCCGGACGGGATGGCTCTCGCCTTGGTGGAAGCCGCCCCGAAAAGCGATGTCGCGACGTGGGAGGGCAGCCTGATTCCGCAAGAGGATCAGATTCGGGGCTTCCACAGCGTTCGCCTCCTCGAGGCGCACGCGGGCCCTACCGTCTCGCTGCTGCGGGAGGTTTTCGGCTTCGTCGAGCTGGGCAGCGACGGGGGCTTCACCCGCTACGGGCTGCCGGGCGGGGGTGCGAGCCGCGTTCTCGATCTCCGGGAGCTTCCCGCAGGCAGGGGAGGGGCGCTCGGCACCGGGAGCATCCATCACGTCGCCTGGAACCTCGGGGAGCCGCAGGAGCAGCTTGCGTTTCAGGCGCGGCTCGCCTCCTACGGGCTCAATCCGACCCAGGTCATCGATCGCTTCTGGTTCAAATCGGTCTACTTCCGCGAGCCGGGAGGCGCCCTCTTCGAAGCGGCGACGGCCGGGCCGGGCTTCCTGGTTGATGAGTCGAGCGGCGAGCTTGGAAGCCGCCTGATTCTTCCCCCGCGCTTCGAGCCCTATCGCAGCGAGATCGAGGCGATCCTTCCACCCTTCAAGCTGCCGCAGGCGGTGACGCGGCGCTGAGGACAGCGCCGCGGATCGGCCGGGCGCTTCGCTCCAACGTCGCCGCGGCGTCTATCAGAGCGCTGACAGACTCAAAGGCACCTGTCAAAACGGCGTTTTCTCGAGCCAAATTGGGGCAAGAGGCTCAACCGAAAATGCCGTTTTGGCAGCGGGTCAATCACTTCGTCAGCGCGCTGTCAGGGGGCAAGCGCCCGCACCAGTCGGGCGAGCGCCCTTTCGAGGGTCGCGCGGGGACAGGCGAAGTTCAGGCGCTGGAAGCCCTCGCCTCCGGTGCCGTACTTCGGTCCCTCCTCGAGCCACAGCCCCTCGGCGAGGAGGCGCTTGGTGATCTCGGCATCGGGAAGCCCGGTGCGCGAGCAGTCGATCCAGGCGAGATAGGTCCCTTCGAGGGGGATCACCTCCAGCGCGGGTGCCTGTTCCTTGAGGTAGCTCACCATGAAACGGTAGTTGCCGCCGAGGTAGGCGAGAAGCCCTTCGAGCCAATCGACGCCCTGGCGGTAGGCCGCTTCGGAGGCGGCAAGGCTCAAGGGGTTGTGATGGTTGAGCGCGGCGCGCTCGACCTGGCGCGTGAAGCGGCCGCGCAGGAGCGGATCGGGGATGACTGCCGCGGCGCAGGAGAGGCTCGAGAGGTTGAAGCTCTTGGTTGCCGAGACGAGGGTCACCACCCGATCGGCAAGGTCTCCCGCGGCGAGCCCGGTGGGCACGTGCCGATTGCCGCCCAGGATCAGGTCGCAGTGGATCTCGTCGGAGAGCACCACCACCCCCTTCGCGGCGCACAGCTCGACGAGCCCTGCAAGCTCCTCGGTGCGCCAGACCCTCCCGACCGGGTTGTGCGGGCTGCACAGGATGAGGAGCCGGGTGTCGCTGTCGATGACCCGCTCGAGCTGGGCGAGGTCCATCGCGTAGCGCGTGCCGTCGCGCGTGAGAGGATTCTCCACGACCTGGCGACCGTTTGCGATCGGGACCAGCCGGAAGGGGTGGTAGACCGGCGGCTGGATGACCACCTTCTCACCGGGGTGGGTGAAGGCCTCGATCGCGATCTGGATCGAAGGGACCACCCCGGGGACCGGAACGAGGGAATCAGTTTCAACTTCCCAACCGTGCCGCCTCGCAAGCCACTCCCGCGTCGCGGCGAGGTAGGCGGCGGGCGCGACCGTGTAGCCGAACAGCCCATGGGCCGCGCGCTTTGCGATCGCATCGAGGACCACCTGAGGGCTGCGGAAATCCATGTCGGCCACCCAGAGGGGGAGGAGGTCGCCGCCGATCGACGCCGCTTTCACGCCGCGCGGCGAGCCGTTCCACTTGATCGAATCGGTTCCGCGGCGCTCGATGATCTCGTCGAAGTTGTAGGTCATCTCTTCTCGCCCTACTCGGTCTTCAGAAGCGCGACGGCCTCGATCTCCACCTCGGCATCGCGGGGAAGCCCGCTCACCTCGACGGTGGAGCGCGCGGGAAAGTCCGCCGCGAAGTACTCGGCGTAGATCGAGTTGATCTTCTGAAAGTTGTGCAGGTCCCGCAGGAAGATGCCGGTGCGCACGACGTCTGCTGTCGTGAGGCCCGCCTCCGCGAGAATGGCCTTGAGATTTTCTAGCGAGCGGCGCGCCTGCGCCTCGACGCCCGCCGCGAGCTGTCCGGATTTCGGCTCAATTCCGAGCTGGCCCGATATGAACAGAAGCCCGCCGGCCGCGACCCCCTGCGAGTAGGGTCCGATGGCCTCGGGGGCGTTCGCTGTCTGGATTATCCTTTTCATGATGGCTCCTTCTTGCTGTTCTCACTGATTGGTGTAGGTCTCGAGCTCTTCGCTTCGATATTCGAGGGCGATCCCGGCGAGGCGGAACAGCTCCTCCGACTCGGCTCCCGCGTGGTACTTGCGCTCGCAGACCACTCGGCGAATACCACAGTTGATGAGGAGCATCGCGCAGGTTCGACAGGGGGTCATCCGGCAGTAGAGAGTCGCCCCTTCGATGCTGATCCCGCGCTTTGCCGCCTGACAGATGGCGTTCTGCTCGGCGTGAACCGTGCGCACGCAGTGCTGCGACATCTGGCCGTCCTCGTGGATGACCTTCCGCATCTGATGGCCCACCTCGTCGCAGTGCGGAAGCCCCTGCGGAGAGCCGACGTAGCCGGTGACGAGGATCTGGCGCTCGCGCGCGATGACGCAGCCGCTTCTGCCCCTGTCGCAGGTGGCCCGCTTGGAGATCGCGTCGGCAACCTCCACGAAGTACTCATCCCACGAGGGACGCCGATATCCCACTTCCGCCATCACCGCCTCCGCACCAGGATGGGTCCATCTTACGCGCAGGCGCGCCGGCGAAGCAAGCTCCTGGCGGGCGCCTCTCCTTGACCCTGACGCATCCGGCGGGCTACAGTTGCGCGTCGAGCCGGGATACGCCGCCCTCGCGGACCTCCCTCCCCGCACGTGGAGCCTTGAAATGCCTGACAGCCAAGCTGCGATCCTACAGCCCTACTCTTCGCGATTCGTCTACGACCGGGCCCCGATGCTC
The DNA here is from genome assembly GCA_027314665.1 of Spirochaetales bacterium. Lineage (GTDB taxonomy): Bacteria > Spirochaetota > Spirochaetia > DAHUYW01 > DAHUYW01 > DAHUYW01. The sequence goes on along the minus strand of DAHVAK010000078.1, from coordinate 22,838 downwards.
GTGTATTGGGAGATGACGCGCTCATGCGACCTCGCCTGCATCCATTGCCGCGCCGAGGCCAATCCCCTGCCGGATCCCCTCGAGCTTTCTGCGGATGAGGGGCGCGCGCTGCTGCGCGAGATTCGCGCCTTCGACGAGGAGCGTCCCCCTCACCTCGTTCTCACCGGGGGTGATCCCCTCAAGCGACCGGACCTCTACGAGTTGATTGCCGAGGCGCGGAGCATGGGGATCGAGGTCTCGGTGACCCCTGCGGCGACATCCCGCCTCACGGAGAGCGTCCTCAAGCGCCTGAAGGAGGCGGGAGTGAGCAGCCTCGCCTTGAGCCTCGACGGATCGGAGGCGGGTCGCCACGACAGCTTCCGGGGCGTGCCGGGGACCTTCGAACGGACTATCGCCGCAATTCTCGCGGCGGGCTCCCTCGCGATCCCGCTTCAGATCAACACGATGGTGACCGGCGCCACGGCGGAGGACCTCCCCTCCATCTACAACCTCCTTGCCACTCTGCCCGTCGGGCGATGGGCCCTCTTCTTTCTCGTGGCAACCGGGCGCGGGCGCTCGCTCACGGAGATCTCGCCGGGTCAGAGCGAGGGGCTGCTCACCTGGCTGTGCGAGCTGAGCGAGTCGCGGGCGACCCCCTTCATCATCAAGACGACCGAAGCCCATCACGTCCGGCGTCTTTCCTACCAGCGCATGCACTCCCGGGGCCTGAGCGACGAGGCCTTCCTCGGCTCGCCCTTCGGACGGGGGCTTGGCGTGCGCGACGGTAACGGGATCGTCTTCGTCTCCCACATGGGCGAGATTTTCCCCAGCGGCTTCCTGCCCATCGCCTGCGGGAATATCCGCACAAGCCGTCTGACGGAGACCTACCGGGCCGGGGAGCCCTTCCTCGCCCTGCGCGACCCTGAGGCGCTGAAAGGGAAGTGCGGTCGCTGCCCCTATCGCCTCATCTGCGGCGGCTCGCGCGCGCGGGCCTACGCGGCAAGCGGCGATCCTCTGGAAAGCGACGAGCTCTGCCCCTATCCCACGATCCTCTTTCGCGACTGACGCGGCAGGAGGATAGGAATGCCGAGGGTCGTCATCGTCGGCGCAGGGATCGCCGGGCTCGCTGCGGGGGTGCACCTGAAGGCCGGCGCCGCCGCGAGGGGGAGGAGCATCGAGGTGCTGCTCCTTGAGGGGAAGGATCGCATCGGGGGAAAGATCGTGAGTGATCGGGAGGGCGGCTATCTAGTCGAAGGCGGTCCCGATAGCTTTCTCCCCGAGAAGGTCTGGACCGTGCGCCTCGCCGAGAGCCTCGGGCTCGGAGCCGAGATGCTCCCGTCCAACGACCGCTTCAAGGGAACCTTCATTTGCTCGCGCGGGCGCCTCCACCCTCTGCCCGAAGGGGTGATGCTCATGGTGCCGACCGCCTTCTGGCCGATAGCCCTTTCGCGGCTCATCACCTGGCCGGGCAAGCTCCGGATGGGCAGGGAGCTCTTCATTCCTGCCCGCAGAGGGGGAGGCGACGAGAGTCTCGCGGGCTTCGTCACGCGAAGGCTCGGCAGGGAGTGTCTCGAAAAGATCGCCGAGCCCCTCGTCGCCGGCATCCACACCTCGGACCCCAGCGAGATGAGCCTGCTTGCCACCTTCCCGCGCTTCGCACAGCTCGAGCAGCAGAGCGGAAGCCTCATTCGCGGGATGCTCGCCGGCATGAGGGAGCGGAGCCGCTCGAGGCCCGCGCGGGAGCACGCCGAGCCCGGGAGAGCGGCGATGACCTACTTCATGAGCTTCAAGGGGGGAATGGGGGCCCTTCCCGCGGCCTGCGCGGAGTTTCTCGGAAGCGATGCGATTCGCCGCGATTCCGCCGTCGTCTCGATCGAGCCGCGAGGGGAAGGGTACGCCCTCACCCTCGCGAGCGGCGAGAGCCTCGAGGCCGATCGGGTCATCCTCGCCACCCCCGCCCACGAGTCGGCGGCCCTCGTGCGCGGTTTCGACGGCGAGCTTGCCGCCCAGCTCACTCGGATCCGATGGACCTCCGTCGCCACGATCTCGCTCGCCTTCCGGCGCGGGGATATCCGCGCCCCGCTTGCGGGCTTCGGCTTTCTCGTCCCGCGCACGGAGGGCAGGAGGATCAACGCCGCGACCTACAGCTCCATCAAGTGGTCCGACCGCGCCCCCGCGGAGCGGCTTCTCCTTCGCTGCTTTGTGGGAGGGGGGCATCACCAGGAGCTCGTCGGCGAGCTCGATGACGCCTGCCTCACGCAGACCGTGCTCGAGGAGCTCGAGGCGATCCTCGGGCTTTCGGCGGAGCCGGAGCTCGTGCGCATCTACCGCTGGCCGAAGGGGATGCCGCAGTACACGGTCGGCCATCTCGAGCGAATGGCGGCGCTCGAGGAACACCTTGCGGCGCGCCCCTCCCTGCAGCTTGTGGGCAGCTCCTACCGGGGGATCGGAATCGGAGACTGCATCCACGAGGCGCAGCTCGCCGCCGAGCGAATCCTCGCGGGGTGAGAGCGCGGCCCGGGCGCGGGAGCCGGGCGCCAGGCGTGACGGCAGGGCCGCGGCGGTTGGGGCAGAGCCGGGCGCCGACCCTCGCGGTGCCGCAGGGCGCGGAGAGGACAGGATCCGCACCCCGGCCGACAACTCCGCGATGAGGCTTCGAAGCCCCGCCGCTTCTGCTTGACAGCGGGGTTTCCGGGGTTTAGGCTATGCATGTCTTAAATAACTAACAGTTGCATATTCGACTACAGTCAGGAGAAGTGGGGGACGTGGCTTCTGCGCACGATTTTTTGGTGCTCTCCTTGGTTGGCGATCGGCCTGCTCACGGCTATGACCTGCGGCGATTCCTCGACAAAGGGCATCTCGCGCACTGCACGAGCATGAGCACTCCCCAGATCTACGCGGTTCTGCGACGACTTGAGGGACAAGGCCTGGTTTCGGCCAAGAAAGAGGCCGAGAGCAGCGCTCCGCCCCGCACGGTCTACGCCATCACGAAGGAGGGCAGAGAGGCCCTCGCGCGCATGCTCGAGGACGAGGGCATGGCCTCCCAGCGCGTCCTGTTCCAATTCGACACGGTGCTTTCGGCGATGGGATACATCGAGGGTCTGCGCGCCAAGCAGTCCCTGGCCTTGCTGCAAGCCCGCATCCGTGTCGTGGAGGCTCAGCTCGAAGAGTGCAGGAAGGCCTGGGAGAGCGACTGCTCCCGGGAGCCGGCACCGGGCCTGGTTCGGGCTATTTTCGATCATCGAAGAGGATATCTCGAGGGCGAATTGCGCTGGCTCCGAAGCCTCGTGAATGAGATCCGGGACAGGGGCTGGGCGTCGTTCACCTCCTCGAAGAAACGGGGGACGCGTTCCCCGCAAACGAGGAAACGGAGGAGCTGAAAATGGTGACCCTATCCCCAACCGCCGCCGAGAGCCTGCAGCAGCTCTTCGGACCGCGGGTCAACTTCCGCAAGACCGAGCGGCGCCTGTACGCTCACGACGTCGCCGCCATGCCGTCGCTCGTGCACCCATTTGTCGGCGATGCCACCCCCGATGGAGTGGTCCAGCCGGAAAGCGAGGAGGAGCTCGCATCGCTCGTGCAGTGGTCTCTCGCGAACCGGATTCCGCTCACGCCTCGGGGCAAAGCCACCTCCGGCTACGGAGGCGCCGTGCCGGTGAAGCGGGGACTCGTCGTCGACTTCACGCGCATGAGGCGTCTCCTCTCGGTCGATCCTGCGGGGCAAACCGTCACGGTCGAGCCGGGCATCACCTGGAAGAAGCTCGAGGAAGCCCTCGCGCCTCACGGCCTCGCGCTCAGGCTCTATCCGACGAGCGCCCCCGGCTCGACGGTGGGGGGGTGGCTTGCGCAAGGGGGAGCGGGGCTCGGTTCCTACGAGTACGGGTGGTTTCGCGACAATGTGGTCTCCGCGAGGGTCGTGCTTCCGAACGGCGACCCGTGGGAGTTTCGAGGGGAGGAGCTCGAGCTCCTTTCCGATGCCGAGGGCATCACGGGTCTGATCGCCCGGGTCACCTTGAAGGTGCAGCCGCTCTCCCGGCACGAGGTGATGGCGCTCGCCTTCGCCGATGCTGGGAAGCTGCAGGGGGCCGTCGAGGCGCTGGTCGCCTCGGGCCTTCCGATCTGGTCGCTTCACTTCATCAATCCGCGCATGGCCGCTCTCCGCAATCAGTCGCCCCTGCGCGAGCACGGCGGCCATCCTGTCGAGGAAAGGGTCGCTCTCCCGGAGAAGTACGTCGTCATCCTTGCCTTCCGCGAGCGCGACGCGGGAGCGGTGCGCTCCGCGGTGCCCGCTCTGGTTCGGACCTTCGAAGGCGAGCCCTTAAGCCAGGGCGTTGCCGAGCACGAGTGGGAGCATCGCTTCAACCTGATGGTCGTGAAGCGCTTGGGGCCATCGCTCGTCCCTTCGGAGGTGGTCGTTCCTCTGCGCAGCTTGGGCGCCGCGCTCTCCGAGATGGAGCGGAAGGTGAGGCAGCCCCTCGTGAAGGAGGGGGTCATCGTGCGCTCAGGGGAGGGCGGGGAGCCGGAGGCGGTCATCCTCGGCTTCATCCCGAGCGATCAGCGCCGCTTCGGCTACAATCTGGTCTTCGGTCTGTCGCTCACGGTCGTGCGGATCGCCGAGCGTCACGGGGGCCGGCCCTACTCGACCGGGATCTACTTTCCCGCGCGCGCCGCAGAGGTGCTCGGTGGGGAGCGCGTGAGGCGGCTTCGCCGCTTCAAGAGCGAGATCGATCCGACCGCGCTCATGAATCCGGGGAAGGTTATCGGCAAGGGGCTCATCGGCAAGGCGCTCAATCTCGCGAGCCTCTTCGAGCCGCTCATCCGCCCCTTCGGGAACGGGGTTGCATCGCGCATCGGCGAGCGTGCGACGAAGGATAAGGGCGAGGTGCCGGGCGAGGTGGCTTGGAACGCCTACGCCTGCTCCCAGTGCGGGTACTGCATCGAGGAATGCACCCAGTTCGCGGGCCGGGGCTGGGAGAGCCAATCGCCGCGCGGGAAGTGGTACTGGCTGCGGGAGCTCCTCGAGGGCCGGGAGAAATGGGACCAGTTCATGGTGGACTCCTTCCTCGCCTGCACCACCTGCGAGCTCTGCGACCGTGTCTGCTCCGAGGGGCTCCCGATCGAGCCCTCGTGGATGAAGCTCCGAGGAAAGCTCATTCCCGACAAGAAGGGGATGACCTTCCCGCCCTTCGAGGTGATGGCCTCCTCCATCGAGAAGGAGGGCAACATCTGGGCCGGCTACCGAAGCGATCGCGCGGCGTGGTTCCCTGTCGACCTCACGGACAGGCACGGGCCGGGGACTCGCGCTCAGGCGGTCTACTTCGCCGGCTGCACCGCGAGCTACGTCGAGCAGGACATCGGGCTCGCCGCCGTGCGGCTCCTGGACGAGGCGGGCGCGGAGTTCACCTATCTTGGGGAAAAGGAGAACTGCTGCGGCACTCCCATGCTGGTGGCAGGCAAATGGGAGCTCTTCGCCGAGACCCTCCGCAAGAACGTTGCTGCGGTGCGGGCCGCCGGGGCGGACACGGTCATCACCTCCTGTCCCGCCTGCGACATGATGTGGCGCCAGGTCTATCCCCAGTGGGCGAAGAAGCTCGGGATCGACTACGGCATCAAGACCCAGCACTACAGCGAGCTAGTCGCCGAGCAGATCAAGGCCGGGCGGTTCCGCTTCAAGAGACCCGCGGCGAACGTGAAGGTGAGCTGGCACGACTCCTGCCACATCGGACGCGCCTCGGGGGTGTACGAGGCGCCGCGCGAGGTCATCAAGGCGATTCCCGGGGTGCAGCTCGTCGAGATGGCCCACAACCGGGAGAACGGCTACTGCTGCGGCTCGGTGCTCACCCTCATCAAGGAGCCGCAAGTCGCCCACGACCTCGGGGCGCGGCGCCTCAACGAGGCGGTGGACGCCGGAGCGGACGCCGTGCTCGCCCTGTGCCCCTGCTGTCAGTTCCAGCTGCGGGTGAGCGACGAGAAGCGGGATGTGAAGATGCCCGTTCACGATCTAGCCGCCTTCGCCTGTCGCGCCCTCGGATACACCTTCCCCGATCCGCGCCCCGAGGTCTTGAGCCAATGGCGGACCTTCGAGGCGATGATCGCCCTCATGACCCCGCGGGGCTTCGCGGATCTCATGGGCACGATGTGGAGCGAGCTGCTCGATGCGATGCCCCTTGGGATGGGATCGATGATGAGAGCCTTGGGGCGGGCCGGACGGCTCGGCGGAGCCATGCTCGCAGCCATGAAGCGCCTCTTTCCGGTGCTCTTTCCCCTGCTGCTGCCCGGGATGATGGCGAAGGTCATGCCGCGCATGCTCGAGCGCATCGCGGAGGCGGTCCCCATGCCGGACTACATGCGCGAGCAGATGCCCGCCCTCATGCCGAAGGTGATGGCGAACCTCATGCCTTTCATGCTTCCCGACGTCGTGCCCCTTGTGAGCGATCCGCTGGTGAGCTATCTGCGGGGAGGTAGGCCCGCTAGGCAACCGGCCCTCGTGGAAAAGGGCGACACGCCGCGGGGGAAATAGAGGAGAACAGTACGTGACGAGCCTGAAACAAATCTTAGGCCCCATGCGGGTACCCTTCCTGATCCTTGCACCGGCCTGCGTCCTTCTGGGGCTGGGAAGCGCAGTCTGGACGACCGGGCGGGTGGAGGCGATCAACCTCGTGCTGGTGGTCATCGCCGCTCTCGCGGCGCACATCAGCGTCAACAGCCTCAACGAGTATTTTGACTTCAAGAGCGGTCTGGACTTCCGAACCGTGCGGACCCCCTTTAGCGGCGGGAGCGGTACCCTCCAGGCGGCGCCCGCCATGGAGCGCTGGGCCCTGGGCACCGGCATCACGACCATGGCGATTCTCGGGGCCGTGGGCGCCTACTTCCTCGCGACCCGGGGGCTCTCCTTCCTTCCGCTAGGCCTGTTGGGGATGGTGATCATTTACGGCTACACCCCGTGGCTGACGCGCCGCCCCTTCCTGTGCCTCATCAGTCCCGGCCTTGGCTTCGGACCCCTGATGGTGATGGGCACCTACTTCGCCCTCACGGGCCGCTATTCGTGGACGGCCCTCGTCGCGTCGCTGGTCCCCTTCTTTCTCGTGAACAATCTCCTTCTCCTGAACCAGTTTCCCGAAGTCGACGCCGATCGGAGCATCGGGAGGAGAAGTCTTCCCATAGCCCTCGGCAGGAGCAGGAGCAGCATCGTCTACGGGCTCTTCCTCCTGCTTGCCTATCTCTCCATCGGCGCAGGGGTCCTCGCCGGTCTGCTCCCCGCGTGGAGCCTTCTTGGGCTTGCGACCCTGCCGATCGGAGCCCTGTCCGTCCTTCGCGCCGCGAAGCACGCCGAGGACACGACGCAGCTTCTGCCGGCGATGGGCATGAACGTGATCGCGAATATCCTCACCCCCGTGCTGGTTGCGGTGGGGCTGTTCATCCGGTAGGGCAGGATGGCGGGCCGAGGCACCCGGCCCGCTCGCCTTTACATGAGCTCTCCCTTGCCCCTATACTCGCGCCATGACCTCCTTCACCTTTGCGCGCACACCGACCCTCTATCTGGGCGCCGGAAGGCTGGGCAGCCTGCCCGATTTTCTGGCCGTACATAGGGCGACGAGGATTCTCCTGGTGACCGGCTCGCGCTCCCTGCGCTCCTCGGATCGCTTGGAGCGACTGGAACGGGATCTCCGCGGGCATGGGATCGCCGCCCGGAGCGTCGCCGCATCCGGCGAGCCCGACCCCGCCTTTGTCGACGGAACGGTCCAGGATCTGCGCGGTCATCTCCCCGATGCGGTCGTCGCCATCGGGGGCGGCAGCGTCATCGACGCCGGGAAGGCGATCGCCGCCATGGTGATGGAGGAGGGATCGGTGACCGACTACCTCGAGGAGGTCGGCAGCCGAACCCCTTCCGGCAAGAAGCTCCCCTTCGTCGCGCTGCCGACCACCGCCGGCACGGGCTCCGAGGCGACCAAGAATGCGGTCATCTCCCGACCCGGCCCCGGGGGCTTCAAGAAGTCCCTCCGCCACGAGAGCTACGTCCCCGATGTGGCGATCATCGACCCCGAGCTCGCCGTGAGCTGCCCCCCAGAGGTGACAGCAGCCTCGGGTCTCGACGCGATCACGCAGCTTCTTGAGGGCTTTGTCTCCTCAAGCGCGAGCCCCCTCACCGACGCCCTCGCGCGCAGCGGCCTGCGCTCGGCAGGAGGCTCCTTCGAGCGCGTCGCGCGCGAGGACGGAAGCGACGTGGGCGCCCGCGCCCAGATGGGCTACGCAGCCTTCCTGTCCGGGGTGGTCCTCGCGAACGCGGGGCTCGGGGTCGTGCACGGGATCGCCTCGCCGATGGGGGGCCTGTTCCCGATCCCCCACGGCGTGGTGTGCGGCACCCTCGTTGCCGAGGCGACCCGCGTGAACCTCGAGCGCCTCGCCACAGGCGGCTCCGAGGAGGAGCGATGCGCGCGGGCGAAGTACGCCGAGGCGGGAGCGCTCCTTTCCGGAAGCGACGCCGGAAGCCTCGAGGCGAACTGCGAGCGGCTCGTCGCGCTCCTCGCGCGGTGGGTCGAGGAGCTGCGCGTTCCGCGGCTCGGAGCCTTCGGCGTAAGCGAGCAGGGTTTGCGGGAGGTCGCCGCCGCCTCGGGAGTGAAGAACGGGCCGGTCAGGCTTTCGCCTGACGAAATCTACGCCATCATGGCCAAGCGACTCTGACGGGCCATAGCAAACGGAGCTATTTGTGGAGCTGAAAGAAGCGGTCGCCAAGGCGACCGAAACCAAGGAGCTCGTCGTCGAGACGGGCGCGATCGATCGAGTGGGCGAGGTGCTCCGCCGCCGCTTCGCCGGGCGAGGCGCGGCAATCGTGGCGGATGAGAACACCCAGGCGGCTGCCGGGCGGCGCATCGCCGATCATCTTGCGGCGGATGGGTTTGCGCCGCCCCGAACCCTCATCTTCCCAGGGCGCCCCATGCTCGGCCCGGATTATGCGAACGTCGAGCGGGTGCGCGAGTTCCTTCGCGAAGGCGACGAGGTGCCGATCGCGGTCGGCTCGGGCACGATCAACGATCTCGTGAAGCGCGCCTCCCACGAGCTAAAGCGGCCCTACGTCGTGGTCGCGACCGCCGCCTCGGTGGACGGCTACACCTCCTTCGGCGCCGCGCTCGTCAAGGACGGCTTCAAGCAAACCCTCGCCTGCGATGCCCCCCTCGCCGTCGTCGCGGACACGGAGATCCTGCGCAACGCCCCGCCGCCGATGGCCGCTGCGGGCTACGCCGACCTCGCCGCGAAGATCGCCTCGGGCGCGGACTGGATTCTTGCCGACGCGCTCGGCATCGATCCGCTCCATCCCGTCGGTTGGCCCATGGTCCAAGAGGGACTTCGGGGCTGGCTCGAGCGCCCCTCGGAGCTTGCCGCCGGTTCCCCGGCGGCCCTCGGGCGGGTCTTCACCGGCCTCGCCCTCACCGGCTTTGCGATGCAGGCGATGAAGGCCTCCCGGCCCGCTTCCGGGGCCGAGCATCTCCTCTCCCACGTCTGGGAGATGCAGCACCTCACCAAGAACGGGGTTCCCGTCTCCCACGGCTTCAAGGTTGCGATCGGCACCCTCGGGACGACCGCCCTCTACGAGATTCTCCTTTCGATCGATCTTCCGCACCGCGATGTGGAGTCGCACCTCTCCTCATGGCCGAGCTGGGCCGAGCGCGAGCGCGAGGTGCGCGCCGCCTGGGGCGGCAGCGAACAGGCCGAGCAGGCGGTCATCGAGTGCAGGGCGAAGTGGGTCGAGCGCGACGAGCTCGACCGAAGAATTGCGCTTCTGCGCGAGCGCTGGCCGGGCCTCTCCGAGAAGCTCAAAGGGCAGCTCATCCCCTACGGCGAGCTTCGAGAGATGTTTCGCGCGGCGGGGGTTCCGACCGCCCCCGAGGAGATCGCCCTCACGCGCGAGCGCGCCGTCGCCACGATCCCCCTCGCCCAGACCATGCGCCGGCGCTACACCATCCTCGACGTGCTCTACGAGCTGGGGCTTCTGAAGGAGTGCTCGGAGCGCCTCGCCGCGTCCAAGAGCTACTGGAGGTAGGGCTGCCGGGCTTGTCGTCGATAGTCAAGGCGGTCAGCTCGACTTGCAGCGTCTTGAAGAATGACTCGAGGCAGGCGTGGCTTTGCGCCGCCCATGCAGCACCCGCGAGCTTCGCAGAAACTCGCCCAATCCGCCCTTCAAGTTCGCTATTGACACTCTTCTTCTGATATCGGGGACCGGGTACGCATCCGCGGCTCCTTCGTCGCGTGCTGCGCTTCCCACCCGGCCTTCAGCGACTCCTACGGGCCCTGCCCCGGCGGCTCCGCGGCGTGCGGCGGCTCGCTGCGCCGTCACTCTTCGGAGCTTGCAAGCGCTCCTCGCGCCGCAGGTGTGTCGCGGACTCCCAACGATTGAGTTGAGCAGCATTGGGCGCGGGAACTTGAGGACCCCGCCGGAGGCGGGGACGTTGTTGAAATGGACTTCACGAAGCCTCAACGCTGACGGACCGGTTGGTCGGACCAATGACTGCTCCAACGGAACGTTACGTTGCCCAGTTCTCGATTTCCAGACCCTTTATTCTTCGGAAGTGCTTTTCGTTGTTAGTCACGAGGGTGAGATTGTGCGTCAAAGCCGTAGATGCAATCAGCAAGTCCAGGTCGTCAATGGTCGCACCCAGCTTCTCCAGCGTAGCTTTTGTCTCGCCGAACGTTTCCATGATAGCCGGTGATATTGGTATGATCGGGAACAGCTCCGCTATTCGGTGGGTCATCCCGAGATTCTTTACTACGTTCCGTGACTTTCGTGCCCCATAGACCAATTCGCCGTACGTTATGACCGACAGGGACTTTGGTGCGTTTCGGTGGGTGTTGAAGTTCTCCACTACCTGCCTGTGATTCTTTAGGCTGTAGATGATGATATCGGTGTCAATCAAATAGCTCATGAGAACGAGTGAACCGTGGGGAGTTTCTTCTGCCCTTCCGAATCTTTGCGACGATCTCCTGCGCCGTTCCGCCTTCCTCCCAGCTTCCCGCCAATTTCAGAAACTCGTCGGTGGGATTTAGGTCGTATGCAGTCGGCAGCGACAAGTACTTCTCCAATATGTGAATGACCTCTTGGCTAATAGAGCGTCTTTCGTGTGCGGCACGGGCCCGAAGCGACTCGTAGAGCTTATCGTCCAAGTCACGTACCTGAAGATTGGCCATGTCAATCCTCCGGTGAGAGCATACCATGCTTCATGAGAAACGTATATGCTTTCATGCACCTTCGCTATTGCTCCCTGTCGGACGGTCTCGATTGTCAACAGCGGTGGAAGCTCGGCCTACCTGCGGCTCACTGAAAACCGTTCTTTTCAATGCTTCGAATTGCGCTCGGGACACCCTGCGCCGTCCCCTGACAGGGTGCTGACAAAGTGATCGACCGCTGCAAAAAACGGCGTCTTCGACGGTCCATAGCCCGAAACTGGTTCGTGAAAACACCGTTTTGGCAGGCACCTTGGAGTCTCTCGGCGAGCTGCTAACCCAACGAGCGGCCGCAGCGAACGACGACCTTGCCCACGTTGTTGACTCCATTCAGAAAGGCTTCGAACGCCTCCTGCAACTGGCGAGGACCAAAGGGCACGATCTGCGTTACCATGGGCCGAACCCTTCCCTGATCTCGCGTACGACATCCTGCCGCGAATAATCGACGATGTGGTCGACGTGAAGCTGCCGGAGAAGATCGAGCGATGCCGCCTTGGCGGCGCTCCCGATGACCTCCAGTCCATGGAGCTTGGCAATCTGCGCCGCAAAGTGTCCCACCCCGCCAGCGGCACCGGAAATGAAGATGGTTTTCCCCTGGTGTCGTCGGATGTCGCCGGAGATGACGAGGGACTCGTAGGCGGTCAGAAGGGCAACACCAAACGTGCTGGCCTGCTTGGCCGCACCCCTGCCCGCGGCAGGAGGTGGTCCTTCTTCGCGACGAGATACTCGGCGAAGCATCCTCCGGCCCCCGTGTTCCCGAAGACTTGGTCGCCCACCTTGGGCCCGCCGCCGCTTCCCACGTGAACTACCTCGCCGCTGAAATCGAAGCCCAGAACGCAGGGAAGGGGAAGTTGGAAGCCGTTCATTCTGGCCATGAGTGGGTCCATCCTATTGATGGACGCGTAGTCGACGTGGACAAACGCCTCGTCGTCGTTGAGAGATTCAATGGTATTTTTTCACCAGGCTCACGGGGGAGCCGGGCTGCTGAATCGCAAGCGCGTCGAAAGAAAAGGGAAAGGTCATATGTATCCTCCTTGGATGTCAACAGGTGACCGCGGAAGCGGTTTTCCGGTTCGCGGCGTGTCCGAACAGGAAGTCGTGCGCCACAGGATTTCCGAGGTCGCTCATGACGTCGTCTCGAAAGCTGTAGGCGGGGTGAGACCAGGCTTGGGCCGCGATGGACGCGACGATGGGCAACAAGCCCGATGACAACGCCCTGGGGAAATTCCTCAGGGATCGGCGCAGCAGGCTCGACCCGGCCGGCCTCGGCTTCCCCGTGACCCGCCGACGCACTCCCGGCCTTCGCAGGGAAGAGGTGGCCCTGCTGGCCAACGTGAGCCCCGCCTGGTACATGTGGCTCGAGCAGGGTCGAGGCGGCACTCCGTCGGCCGACGTCCTCGACCGGCTGGCACGGGGCTGCAGCACCTCCTCGATTCGCTTGAGCTCAGTCCGGCAGTCATCCGCACCCCGGCGTGGGACGTATTGGCCGCCAACCTCGCCGCTCGGGTCATATGGGACCCAGGGGAGCCTATGCCCCGTCGCTTCAACGTCTTGGAGCATTTCATCGCCGCGGCTACTCGACGGGGCAGGAACGCGGATGCGACATGGACCTCCGTGGCCCGCGTCGGGGTGCCCTGTCGTTCGAATTAGCTTCCTTCTCGGTCGACGGGCAGCCGGGACTGAAACTGGTGGTCTTTACCCCGGCAAGCGAAGAGGACAGACTCAAGGTAAAACGGCTGTTGGACGATTCAAGGGCGGGAGACCCATAGCTTCGACCCATACGACGTATTGGGCGCTTACCAGAAACGGGGCGGATTCCGGAAAATACGGCCGCATTGCGATGAGCGGCTGGAGCGCTGCCAGGCTCGAGGTGGCGCGCACGGTAGGAGGCCCCATCGAGGAGGATGAGCCGCCCGTTCGTACGGGCCCGGTCGACGATGGCGAGCGAAGGTAGGTACCGAGCCGATGAAGTCGCAGGCTGGTCGAGACAGCGTCGGCGGGTCGAGACGCCTCCGCCAGGCTGGGCCGTCCAATCTCTCTCCTCTCCCGCTCGCGCTGATCATCGGCATGCTCCACCGCAGGCTCAATGCCGACAACTCACTCCCTTCCCTCTGGCTGCGACCGGCTGCCGATCCGGCCTATGGCCTCGGTATGATCTGTCGAGATCCTAGAGAGGGGGGAATCGATGCAGCTCGCGAAAACCATTCGGGTCCGTTAATCCCGAGCGAACGCTTCGCTGTGCTGCAGAGGCCGTTCCCTTGGCGACGCGGCAAGAGCCCTGTGGTTCGGACTATTGCCGTGCGGAGCCGAGTCCAATCCGATACGCGGTGTAATGAGGGTCTGCGCCAAGGGAGTCTGGCTGCAGGTGTACCGGAGCTCATCGTGGGTATGATGCAACCAATTCAAAAGACGCAGCGTGGCTTGGGTAGATCGTTCTGCCTCCACTCTTCCGAATCTCATCCCAAGCCTCCCGTAACCGATGGTCGTCGGGCATCATTTGCGCTTCGAGCGGCAGATCGCCAACGATGGCTTCTCCCTGTTCGGTGATGAAGCTAATGCTATCCGACGAGTGATAGGCCGTAACGACCACCTGTCCCCGTATTCCGACCTCCTCCAGCATTTCCCTGGATTCTTGGATCTTGATCACGTGAAGCTTCGTCTTGTCGATCAGTCGGTAGCCCTTGTCGTTCTTCTCGATCGTCTTCTCCATGGCGTCGATCGCCCCGAGTTGGTGTTCGAATACAAAGCATTTGACTCCTCGGGTCACAAACTCGCTGATCAGTCCGGCATGGTCCATGTGAAAGTGGGTAACGAACGCCCAGGCAATGTTGTCCAGGTTGCATCCGATGGTTTTCATCCCGCGGGCGTACTCGTACAGCGTGCCCGGCCACCCGGCATCGATTGCCAGGAGCTGCCCATTCAAAGAGCTACGAAGGAAAAAGCAGTTGGTGCTGCGATATTTGAAGTAGAGCACTTGTCTGCCCTCCAAGTCTGATCGAGGTGTTCGACAGTCTCGACCTGGGTGCCCTTATCGATCCAGGATCGGGTGGAGATACGTCGGTGTAGCGTCGACGCCTACGGGCGATGCGACCGTGCCAAGACATTTCTGGCTACAGGTACCATGTCGCATTCTACGCTTCTGTCTCGAGCTGTTCAATCAGGATGAATCTTCCCCGATTTGGTAGCCGCGGAGGTAAGCACCCTGTAGAACATAGGGGAAGGGAAAAGCATGGCTGACACACGAAAGAAGTACGATCGGGGGTTCAAGGTTCAGGCGGTCCGGATGCTCGAGGGGGGCGAGAAGACTGGCCACCAGATCGAGATCGAGTTGGGCATCGGCAGTGGGCAAGTGTACCGATGACGCAAGGCACTGGAGACAGAAGGGAGGGATGGCATGCGAGCCTTCCCGGGCAACGGCAAGCCTCGCGATGAGGAGCAGGCGGCGTCGCGTAACGAAGTGCGGGAACTCCGTGAAGACCGAGAAATCCTGCGAAAAGCGCTGGCCATCTTCTCGTATCGCCGGAAATGAGGTTCCGGTTGATGGACGAGCAACGCAGATATCACGGCGCCTCCGAAGATGGCCGGGCTGCTCGAAGTCTCGCGTGCCGGATACTGTGCGTGGAGGAAGCGACCGAAGAGCGCACCCAGGGGTAGCGACGAGAAGGTGGTGGAGAGCATCAAGACCATCCAAGAGCGAGTGAAGGATCACTATGGTTCGCCGCGGATGACCAGGGAGCTCGCCAGAGAGGGATGTCAGGTGGGGCACAATCGTGTAGCGCGACTGATGCGAGAACATGACCTTGGGAGGCGCCCGCGGAAGCGACATCGCTCCACCACGAACAGCGATCACAAGCTGCTGGCGGCAAAGAACTTGCTCAATCGGCAGTTCGGAGTCGACGAGCCCAACCGGGTGTGGAGCTCGGACATCAGCTATCTCGCCACGGCCGAAGGCTGGCTGTATCTGTGCGTTGTCATCGACCTGTACTCTCGGAAGGTGATCGGTTGGGCAATGAGCCGCACGACGGAGGCGAGCCTGGTCGTGCAGGCGCTTGAGATGGCGCTCATGCGCCGAGGTTGGCCCCGGGATGTGATCTTTCATTCCGACCGTGGCTCGCATTAGGCGAGCGACACGGTGCGAGGAAGGCTCGCCCGACACGGGCTGCGCCAAAGCATAAGCCGCAAAGGAGACTGCTGGGACAATGCTCCAACCGAGTCGTTTTTCAACACGCTGAAAGGTGAGCTCTGCGGTGAGGCAGCATTCATCTCGAGAGCACGGGCCGACGCGGAGGTCTTCGAGTACATCGAGATCTTGTACAACTGAGCGAGACTTCACTCGACCCTCGGGTAACTCCCGCCGGCGGAGTATGAGGAGGAGAGAGCGCGAAAGGCGAGTTGATAAGCCGGTCGGGTTTACCGAGCCGGAAAACCATGCACCAGGAGGGCCGCGGTTGCATTTTCTGAAGCAAGGTCGTAGTTCAAGGACACCTTCAAGAAACTGAGCCACGGGAGCATAATCGGGTGTCCACGAGATCGGGGAAAGGTCGCATTGCGTTTCCAGGTCCAGACACGGCCAAACAACCGCTTACGGATCTGCTCAACGACGGCGTCGTATCGTTCCGCGAGGAGCAGGATTTGCCGCCGTTGCGGCAGTCGCTCCTGTATGAGCGGAAAGTGCCAGTCGAAACACTATCTCCTACGGCGTCCTAATATCGGTAGACTATCGTACGTTCCATCCTGCGCAGCGTGGGGCTGAGCTCCTGCGCGCGGAAAAGAGCTCGCAACCAAAGCGGGAATCGGGAAAACGCGACCAGTTCGCTTGGTCTGAACTCCTTGAGCAGCTCAAGCTTCGGCGCAAGCAGCTTGATTTCCTGGGGATCATCGAGGCCCCATTTGTAGGCTGCGCCCGTGCCCCCGACGTTCGAACCCGCCCTTTTTACAATCCACGAATTGCAGATATCGAAAATCATCTGACCGCCGGGGAAGCGAGCAACTACCGCATTGAGGAGCGCTTTCACCTCCGTTTCGCTCAAGTAGTGCAACACCCCCTCGGCGATGAACAGCCCAGGGCGGTCCCGTGGAACCTCGTCGAACCAGCTCAAATCCTCAAGCCGTGTACCGACCAGGCGGCAGGCGGCCCGCTCGGGAAACAGTTGGCGGCGCAGGTCGATCACGTCGGGATAATCGACGTCGAACCACCGGACACTGGCAGGCGGATCGACTCGGAAGACGCGGCTGTCCATGCCGCAGCCCACGTGGAGCACGGTCGCATCCGGGTGATCGGATAGATAGCGGGTCGCGAGCAGGTCAAAGGTCGCCGCGCGCGTGGCAACGATGGTGCATCCAATCTTGCTCCACATACTCCACGAGCCCACTCCCCCATAGCGCTTGCCGATATCGTAATCGATATGCCGCATCGCTTCTTCAGCCCACGGATCACGCAAGATGGGACTCTTCCACTGACTCTGAATCGCTCGAGCGCTCAAGGTCATGAGCATCGTCTCTTTTTCTTTTGCGAATTGGATCTTGTCGGTTGCCATCGCCTGCTCCTCTGCGCCTCGTCGGCTGCGTGCCCTTTGCCTGTTTGATCCGCTCCATCTGCGCGCGTGCCGACGCGATAATTCGCCCGAAGATGGCCTTACCTGCCTCGCCGTTGCCGCCATCCTCCGGCCGCAGCGCGCGATCCGTAATTTCGGCCAGTGCCTCCATGACCGCATCAATATTCCGGAGAATCGCCCCCTCGTTGCAATTTCGACCGACTCAGACGTCATCCGCCGAAACTGCCACGGCGAAGGGCACCCCGAGGGTCTCGAAGTGCCGCTGCCCGCAGTGCACCTTGTCCGCCTCTGTCGTCCGGAGCTTCAGGAAGTCTCGTGTGCCCTTCGTCTCGCGCACGAGGTAGAGCGCCGTCCCGTCGTCTTTCAAAATCGCCCAGTCCGGGATGTACTTTCCCACGGGGGTGTCGACCTCGAACCAGCCGGGGAGCTTCACGAAGAGCTTGATGTCCTCGCGCTCGTCGAGCTTCTTCGCGAACTCGCGCTCGACCTCCGAGTCGTAGACGACGTACTCGTAGACGGATTTCTGCACCTCGATGGCGTTGAGATAGTTGACGAGCTCCTCGTTCTTGAAGAGAAGCATCTCCCATTCGGCATCGGCGAGCGAACCGTCGAGGCGCTCGTACTTGATGCCGTCGACGAGCAGGCGGTGCAGCTCGTACTTAAGAAGAGCCGCGACCTGGTCGAGAAAGCGCTGCGGGTTGACGAATACCTCGGCGAGCCGTCCACACTCCTTGAGAATGCGAGCGAGCGTCGAGCGGGTGAGCTCGGTCTCATTCTGGAGGTAGGCGAGGATATCGGGCAGGGCGCGCACGCGGAGATGCGGATGCTCTTCGGCAACGCTCGTCGCTCGGGTGGCGACGCCGGCCTTGGTCACCTCGACCTCGCCTGCGGCGATGCGGATGCGAGGCGCTTCGACCTTCGGCATTCGGCGAATCGCCTGTACGGCCTGGCCGACGAGGGTCTCCGTCTCGAACTCGACGCGGTAGGTGGTCCTGTGCTTGATCCGGTTCCACAGCGCCTTGAACTCGGGGGTCAGGATGATCTCTTTCTTGAGCCGGTTGACGCCTTCATCGCGATCGCGGCGGATGTGGCGCTCAAGCTGGTAGCTTGCGAGGAGGTCGACCACCGCAGGGAGAAGGTCGCGGTGCGCCTCGGGGAGCTCCAGCTTGAAATCCTTCCGTTTGGGATCGAAGCCGGCTTGAATGCGCCCGGCGGAATCGAGCATTTTCTGCTCGACCAGGGCGATGCGAATCGCTTGCGCAACCTCGCGCCCTATTGGGCGCTCCACTCCGTCGACGATGCGGGTGAGCTTCACGAGCGCGGTAAAGGGGACCTTGCCGAAGGTGACCCCGCAATCCTCCTCGTACTCGGTTTGGAGGGCGAGGGCGAAATCCTCATAGCTCTCGTTTGCCATCACGTAGAGCTTGTTCACGGACTCATCGACAAGGCGCACGCCCTCTTGGTTCACCGGGAGGCGAAGCCCCCGGCCGATCTCCTGGCGCTTCTTCATCGCGCTGCGGGTCTCGTTGAGGGTGCAGATCTGAAAGACGTTCGGGTTGTCCCACCCTTCGCGCAGGGCCGAGTGGCTGAAGATGAAGCGAAGCGGCTCATCGAGCGACAGGAGCCTCTCCTTGTCCTTCATGATGAGGTTGTAGACCTCGTCGTCGGCTTGGGTGTCGCCGCGGGTGTCCTTGAGCACCTCGATGACCGTAGCGCCGACCCTCTTGCGGTCCGCGGCAAAGTAGCCGTTGTGGAGCCTCTCGGGAGGCTCGTTCAACCAGGAGAGCCCGCGGTAGCGCTCATCCCGGGCGAGCTCGGAAAGCGCCTCCTCGAGGGCGAGGGCGAACTTGCCTTTGGCCGGCGCTCCGTCGCTCTCGTAGTCGCGATAATTCGCAACCCGGTCGATGAAGAAAAGCGAGAGCACCTTGAGCCCGAGCGAGCGCACCTGGAGCTCCTTTTCAAGGTGGCGTCGCACGGTGTGCTTGATCTGAATCCGCCAGACATCCTCGCGCATCCCCCCGATCTCCTCCCCCAGGCGGAGCGTCCGGCCGTTTGAGAAACGCACCTGCTCGCCGCCCGGTTCGGCGTTGATCTCGGCCACCTCGAAGCCGCTTCGATACGCGGAGCGCTCGTTGGAAAGCGCGAAGAGATCGGCGCCCTGCTTCACCGTGACGAGCCTCTCTTTCGGCCCCTCGGGAGTCTGAAGGTGGATGCGCACCTTTGCCTTGATCCCGTTTTTGTAGTCGATCTGCTCGACGCGCACGAAGGCTTCGTTTGCCGCCCCGTCCGCCGCGGCGCTTGCGACCACGATCTGCTTCACCAGCTTGAGCTCGAAGGCGCGCACCGGATCCAGGCGGTAGACGAGGTTGTAGGGGTTGCGATGGGTTGCCGAATAGCGCAAGGTGCACAGCGGATTCAGGGCTTTGATCGCTTCCTGAGCCTTGTCGGTCGCATCCACGCTCTGTGGCTCGTCGATGATAACGATCGGACGCGCAGCCTGGACGAACTCGATGGGCTGCCTCCCGGAGAGCTTGTCGTTCTCCTTGTAGTTGACGTTACTCTTCTGCTCGGCCTCGGTCCCGGTGAAGTTCTTGCGGAAGGCATCGATGTTGATGACGAGGATCTGCAGGGTGTTGCTCACGGCAAACTGCCGCAGCCGATTGACCCTCTTCGCGTCGTAGACGAAGTGCTCGAAGGGCAGGTTGTTGTAGAGCGCTCGGAAGTGGTCGCGCGTTATCTCGATGTTCTTGAGCACTCCTTCACGGATGGCGACGCTTGGGACGACGATGATGAACTTCTGAAAGGCGTAGCGGCGGGAGAGCTCGAATATGGTACGAAGGTAGACGTAGGTCTTTCCGGTGCCGGTCTCCATCTCCACCGAGAAGTGGGGACAGGCCCGCAACTGATTGCCCGGGAGGTCGGAAAGCTCCCACCCCTCCGCCGGCGCGGCGGAGTCGCTCACCTCGATGTCGTTGCGAAGCTGGACGGTCCGCAGATTCTCGTGGAGCTTGTCGTCGGCGAGGAGGAGGCGGTTCCCGACGCCAAGCTCGCTCCGCTCCTGCCCGGCGAAGAGCCCCTCCATCGTACCCGCGCTTATCACCGCGTAGTCTGGCGCGCCCAGCGGCTGCCCGTCGAAAAGGTCGAAGATCGAGGCGACGGCGTCGAGCTGAAACTGCTGATTGGGGTCGAATTGGAGCTTCACGTCGTGTTCTTCCTTTGAGTCCGCCTACGCTATCGTGCCGGCCTCGCAACGGCCGCGGTCTTCACGATAGCGTCGAGCTTCTCCGTGATTTCCACATCTATGGCATCCTCCGCAACATACGGAACGAGGGAATGAAAATCGGTCTTGCGCATCAAATTGGCGAGCGCAAGAATCTCGAAGAACTTCGCAAAAACAGGCTCAAGAAACTCATCGCTCGCCTTGATCTCGGGTCCCCAGGGCGACGGCCTTCCAAGGGTCTTTAGGGCCCCTTCGACCTCATTTATCGCAGTCTCCATCGCCGTTTGCCACGGAGTCGTGAAAAGTGGACCGCGCCGGTCATCGCTTTGAGCCTTCGCATAGGCCATTAACGTTTCTCTCTGGCAAAGGTAATTCTCAAGCTCGCGGCGACGCCACATCATCTGCACGAGACTCGGATCGGCGGGCGGCTCGTTGGCAAGGTGATCGTAAATCGCGATGCCGATCAGATTGCCTTTTGCCTCCCACAAGGCGTGGAAGTGTTCCAAGGCCTTGCGCGGTTGGTTTGCTACGTAGTGAACAAAAGGGCGTTCCAATTCCTTCTTCGCTGGGTGATTCAGCTTCTCCGCGAAGGCACGCAATACCGCCAAATCGGTCGAACCTTCCAACTGCAGCACCCAGCCGACTTGCTCTGCGAGATAGTAGTGCTCGAAGCCGATCTCCTTCAGAGCCTTCAAGACTTGGCTTCCCCGATCGTCGATCCGGTGGGGGGTCCCGACGAAAGCGATCACAAGGTCGCGATCTGCGGCTTCATTCAGCATCACCTCGGAGTGACTTGCCGCGATGATTTGGCTCCGGGTCTCGGCGGCCTGTTCCATGAGCAACTGGTAGATCTGCCGTTGCCGCAGAATCTCGAGGTGCGCATCGGGCTCGTCCAGGAGCAAGACGGCTCCGGGGTGCGCGTTCATATGCGCCAGCAGCAGGAGAGTCTGCTGTTGGCCGCGCCCGCTTGAGGAAAGATCAAGCGGGATGCCGTCACGTGTGCGAAACGTCATCACAATTTCGCCCCGTTCCTTGACGTATTTTGCCTCGTCCATCTGGATGCCGAAGAGCGATTGCATTTTGTCGACAATAGAACGCCACTTTTCTGTGCCCTCCGGCAATTCGAGCACCTGCCAGCAGAGGTTGCGAAGAACCTCCGCGGTTCGACCCTCGCCCATGCGCACGTTTATTGCGCCCATTTCGAGACGGTCTTCCCGGGGTGAAAGCCCCGACATGGGAGGCAGATAGGCAACCTTCAGGTCGGAAAGGCGAGCCGGCACCTCCATCCGCCTTCCTTCGGTGCCCCTACTCGGCCGGCAGTAGAAGGACTCCTCGTTTGCGTAGTCAAACTCGAGTCCGCACGACCAGGACTTGCCGTCGTCGATACCGTCGACTAAGACCTCCACGAGCACATTCTGGGTTCGGGTCTTGCCGTTTTCTCGAACACCTTCGCGAACGTGCAGGTCGCGCCAGAGCAAATTCGCCGCCGGGATTGGCACGGCGATCAAGTCGCGGCGGTTGATGGTCACACCGGGTCGTTTCTCGGGCACTTCGCCGCTGCCGCGTTTCTCAAGCCACCGTTTGACCCCGATTTCCCACAGAGCAAGTGCCTGCAGCGCCGAGGTTTTCCCCGCGTTATTCGGACCGATGAGCACGACGCGCTCGCCAAGCTCTATTTCCGCATGGTCGAAGAGCTTGAAGTTGCGAATAGTCAGTTTAGTCAGCATCGTGAACCCTCTCAAACGGTCTTGAAGCTGTTAATGCCCTTCGCTTTGAAGATCTGGACGGCATTGGCCTTGAGCTGGTCGTTGTCGGCGAAGCCGGAATCGAGGCAGACCACGCGCTCGGGCTTCTTCTCGGCAATGGCGCGGATTGTCTCGAGGGTGATCTCCGGCTCGAGGCACACGAGCATGGTGCCCCCGGCGACGCTAAAGACCGTCGTGCCGGCGAGACTGAGCTTTTCCACCGGCGTCGTGAGCGCGAAGCCGCTCTTGAGGAGAATCTCATAGAGGAGGTCCTCCGCCGTCCGCCCTTCCCGCACGTGCTGCACGTGGAGCTCGAGCTGCTTCGCAAGAGAGTCGGCATCGGAGTCCCCATTGGCCTCCCAGGGCTTGAAGTTCGATTCGGCCAATTTGAACACGCGAAAACCGCGATCTTGCTTTTCCGAACCCTCGAGGTCGAGCTTGCCGGCGTCCTCATCATTCAGTTTCTTGATGACCCGCCGGACGCGCTCTTTGCAGATATCGGCTATTGTGGGGTAGTCATTGCGCCCGGTCGGCTCGGGGAGCTGGACGAGGATGAACTTGCGGTGACTCCTGTCAACCGAGTTCTGACCGAGAATGGCGTGGGCAGTTGTGCCGGAACCAGCGAAGAAATCAAGTGCGATGAAGTCGTCGCCTTCATTCATCTGGATCAAATACCGAATCAGGTCTGTGGGTTTTGGGTAATCGTCAAAAGGAACCTTCAGTTCTTGGATCTCAGCCGTCGCTTTCTGAGGGCCGCCAAGCCCTGTGAGGAGAGTAATTACGTGGCTTTGTCGATCGGTTCTCGCCTTGATGGCTTCGATCGCTCCGGTGGCTGTGAGGACGAATCGTGTTTTCTGGCCTTTGGCATCCACTATGGGTTCGCAACCGTTTTCGATGAAAGCTACCAGCAGCTCTCTTGAGCTCCAGCCGCTTCTGACTGTTAGGGGACTAACAAGATGTCCATCGGCTATTGTCGCCATGTTCAAATAGTGTGGCCAGCTGTCTGACCGAGGTGTAATCACGAAACTCGAGGCGTCGGATGGAAAACCAGCCGGTAGCTGAAGATCACTTACTGGGTTCTTTGGACCATTCGTCACAACCGTGTTGCGAATTTCCGGCCGA
>DAHVAK010000225.1 GCA_027314665.1 Spirochaetales bacterium | reverse complement strand
GCTCACAATGGTGCTGCTCATGGCGGGGATGCAGGGAGTCCCGAAGGAGCTCTACGAATCGGCCTCGATCGACGGAGCCTCCTGGTGGGACCGGGAGTTCCACGTCACCCTCCCCCTGCTCAGGGGCACGATCGCCTTGAGCCTCATCATCTCGGTCATCGGCTCCTTTCTCGCCTTCACCCAGTTCTACATTCTTACCCAGGGCGGTCCCGGCACGAGTACCGACACGGTCGTGATGTGGATCTACCAGGTCGGATTCGTCCAACTCCGCCTCGGAGCGGCGACCGCGATGTCGCTCGTCCTCATGGTCGTCGTCGGGCTCATCAGCGTCGGGCAGTTCGTGTTTCTGCGGGCAGGCCGCGAGGAGGATCAATGAAGACCCGACGACAGCGGCGGGAGGCCGCTGCGGAGAGCGGAGGGCTCGCGCTCTACCTCCTGACCGCCATCGTCTTGAGCGCCCTTTTCATCGCCCCGCTCGTCTGGGCGGTTCTGCGCTCCTTCCAGCCGGCTGAGCTCATCGGATCGCCGATCACCTCGAAGAACCTCACCCAGCTCACCCTCGGGAACTACTCGGGCCTGGTCACTGGTCCGCCGAACATCCTCCGCCACGTAGGAAACAGCCTCATCGTGGCCGCGGCCACCGCGGCGCTGACTGCCCTCATCGCCACCCTCGCGGGCTACGCCTTCGGGCGACCGCGCCTGCGCTACCGGGGCGCCGGGGTGATGTTCTCGCTCATCCTGCTCACCCTCATGATCCCCTTCCAGGCGATTCTTACGCCGCTTTTCCTGGAGCTTCACGCCCTCGACCTCACCAACAGCCTGCTCGGCCTCATCCTCTTCTACACGACCTACAACCTGCCGTTCGGGGTTTTCGTCATGCGCAACACCTTCACGCATATCCCCCGGGAAATGGAGGATTCCGCGGCGGTCGACGGGGCGGGAGTCATGCGCACCTTGGTCTCTGTCCTGCGCCCCCTCGTCGTTCCCGGGATGGCCACCACCGTACTCTACGCCTTTCTCTTCGCCTGGACCGAGTTCCTGGGGGCCCTCATTTTCCTCACGAGCGACAGCAAGCTCACCCTTCCGGTGGCGCTCCTCGACGTGGAATCGGGCACCTACGGCTCGGTGAACTTCGGCTTTCTGATCGCGGGGGCGGTGATCGCCATGGTGCCCTGCGTCGTGCTCTATATAACGCTCCAGCGCTACTACATCCGGGGCCTGATGTCCGGCGCCGTCAAGGGGTGACCGAGACCGGATCGGACCCGAAGTCGGCTTTGTCCTTGTTTTGTGCGCCAACTTCACCTTTCGCCCCCCTGTGGAGCGGCGTATCATTTTCAGTAGGTGAGCGAAAGGAAATCTTGAAAGAGGAGGAACGTATGAGAAAGAGAACCGGAATAGCGATTCTCGTCGCTTTGGCTTTTCTCATGTTCACAGCGCTGTCGGTATTCGCTGGCGGGCAAGGGGAAAAGGGTGTCTCTTCCGGGCAGGTCACGCTGAAATACGACTTCTGGGGCGATCAGAACGAAGTCAACGCTACTCACGCCTACATGGATGCCTACATGAAGGCGAATCCAAACGTGAAAATCGATCCCATCCATATGGGCGCGAGCACGGACTTCATGTCGAAGATCAACACCCTCGCGGCGAGCGATTCGCTGCCCGATCTGGGCTACTTCATCGAGCCCGGCGTTCTGCCGTGGGGATTGGCTGGAAGGTTTGTCGACCTCAGCAGCTTCTACCAGGGCCAGCCCGCGAAGCTCGACGTGCTGAAGTTTACCCTGCCTGACGGGAAGATCGTTGGCATCAGCGTGGCAAACGAGGTGCACGTGATTTGGTACAACAAGAAGCTCTTCGACAAGGCCGGGCTCCCCTATCCGCCTGCCGATCCGGCCAAGGCCTGGGACTGGAACCACTTCGTCCAGGTCGCGAAGCAGCTGACCCTTGACGCCAATGGAAACAACGCGAACAGCTCGAGCTTCGACCAAAACAACGTCAGGCAGTTCGGCGCCTGGATTCAGCAGTGGTACATCCCCTGGATCACCTTCGCGATGAGCAACGGGGGCGGGCTGGTAAGCCAGGACGGCAAGAGCTTGATTCTGAACAGCCCCGCGACGATCGACGCGATTCAGAAGCTGGCCGATCTCATCAACGTCGACCACGTCAGCCCGACTCCTGGAAGCAACCAGATGCCCTCGGCCACGGCGACAGCGCTGTTGAGCGGACAGGTAGCGATGTCCATCGACGGCACGTGGGCTCTTCAGACGATCGCGATCACGCACCAGCAGCAGGGGCTCGACTTCGGCGTCGGCGTTCTGCCCTACATGAAGAAGTTGACGACGAGCTCCATCGGGACCCCGATCGTCATCTACAAGACCTCAAAGCATATCCCCGAGGCGGAGCAGCTCCTGAAGTTCGTCATGAATCCGGAGAACTCCCTGCCGCTCGAAAGGAGCGGCCTGTGGCTCCCGAACGAGGTGCAGTGGTATCAGGACCCCACGCTCATCGCAAAGTGGGTCGACAACCCGGCCCATCCGCCAGAGTACAAGCAGGCCGTGGTTGACTTTGCGCTCCACTACGCGCAGCGCTTGCCCCCGTACTACGTCCCCACCTTCCAGAAGATGGACGACGTGATCGAGCCTGCCCTTGGTCAGGTGTGGCTGGGGCAGAAGAGCGCCGCGGATGTGATCAACAACGAGATTATGCCGAAGATCACGCCGATCTTCCAGGCCGGCCAGTAGACGCGTGGCGGCGGTTGACCTTATCTCAGCCGCGATACAAGATTGGACGACGACAGCGGGCCTCCCAGCATGGGAGGCCCGCTGCAGCAAAGGGCACATTCCCAACGCCTAGAGCTGGAGTAGCGATGAAAGGTACCTCTCGGAGCATGGGGCGGCGCAGCGGGGCCCACGAGGCCGTTGCGGGCTACCTCTTTGCGTCTCCCGTCATCCTCGGATTGCTCATCTTCGTTATCGGGCCGATGATCGCGGGGCTCATCATAAGCTTCACCAATTGGAACGTCTTGACGAAGCCCGCGTGGGTCGGTCTGCACAATTACATTGACCTGTTCACGACGAACCTGTTCTTTGGGAGGTCGCTCGCGGTCACCTGCTACTACGTGGCGGGCAACACCGTGCTCACGATCCTCTATGCGCTCCTTCTGGCGCTCATGCTCAATCAGCCCATTCGAGGGCGCGGAGCGTTTCGAACGATCTTCTACATCCCTGCGATCATCCCCATCGTCGCGAGCAGCGCCTTGTGGCTGTGGCTCTACAACCCCAACTTCGGGCTCTTCAACGAGATGCTCCAGGCCGTCGGGCTGCGTCCCTTCCCCTGGCTTTCGCAGCAGACCACGGTCGTGCCTTCGCTCATCATCATGAGCGTGTGGGGAGGCGCGGGAAACACGATCGTCATTTTCCTTGCCGCCCTTCAGGGGGTGCCGCGCCAGCTGCTCGAAGCAGTTGAGATCGACGGCGGGAACTGGTTTCACAAGTTTCGCGCGGTGACCTTCCCGATGATCTCGCCGGTGACCTTTTTCAACGTGGTTGTCGGGTTGATCAACTCCTTCCAGATATTCGCCCAGCCGGTGATCATGACCAACGGCGGACCGAATGATGCAAGCCTGTTTTATGTCTTCCTGCTCTACCGCGAAGGTTTCCAGCGCAACAACATGGGGCTCGCGTCGGCTGAGGCCTGGATACTCTTCCTGCTGGTTGCGGTGCTGTCGCTTCTGATCTTCCGCACCTCCCGCCAATGGGTCTACTACGAAGGGGGAAACCCATGATCGCCTCCCAAGCCCCGCGAAGGGCCGCCGTTCGGCTTTCTTTGGGTGCGCGCCTAGGTCTCAGGGCGCGGCGGATCCTCCTGCGGAGCCTGCTCTACTTCGTGCTTGCCCTGGGGGCGCTCGTCGTCCTCGTACCGATCTATTGGTTTGTCCGCAGCTCTCTCATGACCCTCTCGGATGTCTTTAAGTATCCCCCGATTCTCTGGCCTCGCAAGCCGGTGTGGGAGAACTTCGAGAACGCCATGACGGTTGCCCCCTTCCTTCTCTATGCGAGGAACACCCTCATCATCATCATCCCCGGCCTGCTGGGCACCCTGATCACCGCAAGCATGTCCGCCTTCGGCTTTGCGCGCTTCAACTTTCCGCTTCGCAGCATGTGGTTCGCTTTCGTGTTGAGCGCCATCATTCTGCCGCCCGCGGTGGTGCTGATCCCCCAGTTTCTCATGTGGAGCGGGCTTCACCTTGTCAACACCTTCTATCCGCTCATCCTCCCGCTCTGGTTCGGGGGCGGCGCCTTCAACGTCTTCCTGCTGCGCCAGTTCATGCTTACCATCCCAAGGGACATGGACGACGCGGCGCGGATCGACGGCGCCGGCTACTTCCGAATCTACTGGCAGATCATGCTTCCTCTGATTCAGCCTGCGCTCATAGCGGTGGGGCTTTTCCAGTTCTTCTTCCTCTGGAACGATTTCTTCTTCCCACTCATCTACCTCAACGATCCGAATACCTACACCCTCGCCATCGGGCTGAGCAACTTCATCGGGAGCTATACGACACAGTGGAACATCATGCTCTCCGCGGCGTTGATCGTCGTCGTGCCGCCCGTCATTCTCTTCTTCATCGGGCAGCGCTACTTCGTCGAGGGGGTCACCCTCACGGGCATCAAGGCATAGAGCCTCGCTCGGGAGGTCAGCCAGCCGACCCAAGGTCGGAATTGTATCTATTTTGTTCGGTACTCTCAGCTTGAAGGTCTGTCGGGGGCCTCAGTAGTCTATTGCTCAGTACGCGACATCCTTTCCGGATTGGACACAACGTACACCATCAACCATGTGGGAGGTTTACACATCAGATGAACCTAAAGCGTCTAACGCTCCTGGCGCTCCTCGTCGCCCTCGTAGGTTTGCCGCTGTTTGCGGGCGGACAGAAGGAAAAGTCGGCGATGACCGGCTCGACGAGCGGAACGGTCACGGTCTGGCACTACTTCAGCGTAGCGAGCCAGGTCCAGGAGCTCAAGGATTTGGCGGCTCTCTACAACAAGAGCATGCCGAACGTTCACATCGACTACGTCTTCGTCCCCTACGATCAGCTTCCGAACAAGATCGTGGCGGCCGCGGCAGCCAGCACGGGACCCGATGTCGTCGTCTACAACGGTCCCGACGTGGGCCAGTTCGTGGATGCGAGGGCGATCGCCGATCTCTCCCCGTACTGGAACTCCTTCGCGGACAAGGATCAGTTCGTGCCAGCGGTCGTTCACTCGATCGGAGGCAAGGTCTACGGAGTCCAGGGCTACGTCAACCTGCTCGGGCTCTGGTACAACAAAGACATTCTCGACAAGCTGGGCCTCAAGCCCCCGACGACCATCGATGAGCTCACCGCCGATCTGGCCAAGATCAGCGCAGCCGGCTACAAGGGCATCACCCTCACGGGCAAGCCGAACGACCAGGGCGAGTGGCAGGCCTACCCGTGGCTCTCCGCCTATGGTTGGTCTTACTCCAATCCAAGCGCGAGCGCTCTCGAGAAGGCCTTCGGCCTCATGACCTCTTGGGTGGACAAGAACTACCTCTCCCGCATCGTCGTGACCTGGGGCCAGTCCGCTCCCTTCCAGGCCTTCACCGTCGGGGATGTCGCCTTCGCCGAAAACGGAAACTGGCAGCTGGGGACCGCAAAGGCCCACGCCAAGTTCAACTACGGCGTTGTGCCGATGCCCTCCGGAACTCAGGGCGCGCAGGTCTATCTCGGCGGCGAGGCTGAATCGATTGGCGGCTTCTCGAAGAATCCCCAGCTTGCCTGGGATTTCCTCAAGGGAAGCTACTTTAGCAAGGAGGGACAGCTCATCGCCTTCCGCGACGTCGGAAGCATTCCCTCGCGCAAGGACGCCGCCTCTGACCCCCTGGTCACGAGCGACACGCTTCTTGCCCCCTTCGCGCAGGAGGTTCAGAACAACGGTGCACTCTATCCCCCCGACGCGGGACCGGTCACCAAGGTCCAGAACGCGCAGCTGGTTGTGGGACAGCAGTGGAGCGCAGTCATCGCCGGCCAGGAGACCCCGGCATCGGGAGCTCAGAAGGCCGTCGCGGGTGTGAAATCCGAGCTCGGTCAGTGATCTGACTCGCGCAAGCGATTGAATGTCGATGGCAGGCGGACCGAGGGTCCGCCTGCCCCTATAGTATTCTCTGCGGATGGAGTTGCGGGGAGGATGGCAGCTTGAAGGAATTGAAGGCGCGGGGTCTCGCCACGAAGAAACCGCGAGGGACGCGGCGCGCCAGCTACTGGCTCTTCGTCATGCCCGCAACGGTCTTTCTCCTGCTTCTGGCCCTCTATCCCTTCCTCAGCCTCATCTGGATGAGCCTGAGCGACGTCTCAGCGGTCAACATCGTGCGGGGCGGCTGGCCCTTCGTCGGTGTGAAGAACTTCCAGACCATCTTTCACATGTCGGACGCGATCCTTGCCCTGAAGAACACCCTGGTCTTCGTGGTCATCGTCGTGGGCATCGGCATGGTCGGCGGGCTGGGGGCCGCCACCCTGCTCCAGGCGAAGGGGCGGTTGTCGGCCTTCGGCCTCGGTCTCATGATTTTCACCTGGGCCATGCCCCCCGTCGTGCTCGGGAGCCTCTGGAAGTTTCTCCTTCTGCCTAACGGCCTGATCAACGACCTTCTCGTTCATCTCCATTTGATGGCGAAGGGGCCCCTCTGGCTCGTGCAGGGTCACCTCGTGCTGCTTACAGTCGCCCTGGTGAACTCGTGGGCCGTCGTCCCTTTTAGCGCCCTCGTGTATCGGGCGGCGCTTGTGGATATTCCGCTCGAGCTCCTGGATGCTGCCTCGGTGGACGGGGCCTCAAAGTTCCAGCGCTTCATGCGGGTCAAGCTTCCTCTCCTCATGCCAATCACCCTGATTCTCACGGTTCTCACCGTGGTCTACGCCTTCCGGAGCTTCGACTTCATCTATGTCATGACCTACGGCGGGCCGGGGGTAGCGAGCACGACGCTGCCCTTCTTGAGCTATCGGCTCTCGTTCGTGAACTACAAGTATGCGTTGGGGGCGACTGTGGCGGTATTCACGATCTTGATCGTGTTCGTGCTTGCCTTCGTCTACGTGCGGGCAACGAAGCGGACGGAGGAAACGTGAAAAGAGCGAAGAGCCTTGAGGCCAAGAAGGCGACCCCCTGGTCGCTCGTGGGGATTGCGTTCCTCGTCCTACTCTACGGGATTCCACTGGTCTGGCTCCTTGCCACCTCATTCAAGGATAATCGGGAGGTCTTTGCGAATCCCGGCGGAATCATCTTTACGCCCTCCTTCCAGGGCTACGAGCGGATCGCCGAGCAGGGGACCCTCGGCCAGGCCGCCCTCAACTCCGCTATCATCTCGATTGGGACGACTCTTCTTACTGTCGGGATCGGGATCCCGACAGCCTACGGCCTCGACCGCTCGCGCGGTACCCTCCTGACCTTCGGGCTCGGGGTCCTGGTGCTCCTCCAGATGATCCCTCAGACCGCAACCATCATCCCGCTCTATCGAGTCCTCGGGGCGTGGAGGCTCCTTGGAACCCTTCCAGGGGTGATCCTCGCGGACACCGCGCTCTTCCTTCCCTTCACGGTCTTGGTGCTCCGCCCCTTCGTGGGCGGGCTGCCGCGCGAGATCGAGGAGGCGGCCTCGATCGATGGGGCCGACACGTGGACCACCTTTTTGCGCATCATCGTTCCCCTCATGAGCAACGGGATTGCGACGGCTGCCTCCCTCGTCTTCATCCTCTCGTGGGGAGAGTTCCTCTACGCGATCAGCATCCTCACCAACCCGGCAACCTATCCGATCAGCGCGCTCATCAGCCAGCAGATCTCGGCCTACGGGACGAGCTGGGCGGGGCTCATGGCCCTCGCCGTCGTCGGATCCCTTCCAATCCTGATCGTGTTCGTCGTAGCCCAGAGGCGGCTGGCAAGCGGACTCTCCCTTGGGGCGGTGAAGTAGGCCCTCCGCGCCCCTGAAAACGAGGACGCCTGCCATGCCCCTCTGAGGGAGCCGAGCCTACCGCGATTCGATCGAGGGGGCCGCCTCGCGCCGCGCCAGGCTCTCATTGAAGCCGAAGGAGCCGAGAAGCCGTTCGGTCTCGGCGCTGTAGACGTTGCCGCGTCGAAAGCGCAAGGCGACGCTCTGCCCACGGGTGAGGGGAGGAAGCTCGCCGAAGCGGGACCGAGCGAGGAGCTGTCCGATCCCGTCACCAAAGCGAAGATGGACAAAGTGAAGCGCCCCCTCGGGCATCAGGGCCAAGAGGGTCAGCCTTCCCATCCCCTCCACGGGCCGAGGGAGGATCTCGATGTCCTCGGGCCGGACATGGAGGATGACGATCCTCCCTGCGTAGGGCGCACACTCCTCCGAGAGGGGGATAAAGCAATAGGGATCCGCTTCCGGAACCAGCAGCAGGCCCTGCGCCGCTCGGTATACCTCGCCCTTGATCAGGTTGGTGCGCGGGTTCGCGGTGAACTCCGCCACCGCCATGGTCTGCGGAAAGGAATAGATCACCTGGGCGTCCCCGATCTGGAGAAGTCCCCCATCCTTCATGACGGCGACTCGATCGGCGAGGAGCATCGCCTCGCTCTGATCGTGGGTGACGTACAGCGAGGTCGCTCCGACGGCCGAGTGGACCCGTTTCAGGTGCTCGCGAACCGAGGTCCTGAGGTCGGGATCGAGGCTGGAGAGGGGCTCATCGAAGAGCAGGACGCTCGGATGAGCGGCGATGGTGCGCGCGAGGGCCACCCGCTGTTGTTGGCCGCCGCTCAGGGTCCTCGGGCGTCGGTTCTCTAAGCCGGCGAGCTCGACGATCTGGAGGGCCTGCGCGGTGCGGCGGGCGATCTCCTGCCGGGGAAGGCCTCGCACCTTCAGACCGAAGGCGACGTTTTGGTAGACGGTCATGTGGGGATAGAGGGCATAGTGCTGGAATACCATCCCTACGTCGCGGTCGCGCGGAGGCAGGTCGATGCCCTCCCGCCCCGAGAAAACGCAGCGGTCACCGATGCGGATCGTGCCCTCACTCGGGCGCTCGAGCCCTGCGACGCATCGGAGCATCGTAGTCTTTCCGCAGCCGGTTGGGCCCAGAATGACGAGAAACTCCCCGTCGGGAACCTCGAGGGTAAGGTCCCTGAGCGCGACCACCTCGTCGAACCGTTTTCCGATCTGATTGATGATCACCTCTGGCATATGGCGTCCCTGCCCCATCCTATCGCTCCCGGGAGCGATCGCGGCGGCTATCCAGTAATATAATACTCCAACAGAGAGGCATCGCGCCGGCCCTATGACGAAGCGCCCGCGTCGGGATACACTCTGCCGATGGGTGGGATACGGCGCGCCCTTCGCGGCGATTTGCCTGGGATTGTAGCGATCTACAATCAGGCCGTGGTTGCCACGGTGGCTACCTTCGATCTCGAGCCGAAGACCGTCGAGGAGCGCGAGCCTTGGTTCTCCGAGCACGACGAGCGCTTCGCAATCTTTGTGATGGAGCGGGAGGGTCGGCTCTGCGGGTGGAGCGCCCTCTCCCGCTGGTCGGAGCGCCCGGCCTACGCCGACACCTCCGAGATCTCGCTCTACGTCGATGAGGGCCAGCGGCGGCGGGGGATTGGGAGCGCGCTGATGCGCGAGGCAATCGAGCACGCAAAGCAGGCTCACTTTCACACGATCCTCTCCCGAGTTGCTGCGGAAAACGCCGCGAGCCTCCGCCTCCACGAGCGCTTCTGCTTCACCTTCATCGGCACGATGCGCGAGGTTGGGTTCAAGTTCGGGCGATATCTGGACGTATGCCTTTTTCAGCTCATGCTGCCCGATCGGGACTGACGCTCCCGATGAGGATAGGAAGCTTCGCAGAACGAAGAAAGGAGAGCGTGTCATGGAAAAGCGTCCAAGGGAGAACCAGCTCGGGGGCTACATTGCCGGAGCCATCTTTGACGGCGGGCTGCTGTACGTCATGAACAACCTCCTCACGTGGGGAGTGCCTTTCCTTCTCGGAACCTACGGGGAGATCCTCTGGGCCGTGAACCTTTCGCTCACCATCCAGCTCGGGCTCAACATCGCGCTCATCTTCTATCACCCCCTCTACTTCCACCACCTCGGTCGGTCGATCATGAGCGCGGCAAGCGCCTTCGCCCTTGTCGTCATTGCTCGAATCTTTCCGGTCGATCTCGCGCCGGTGCCCGGCCTCGCCTCCCTGCCGTGGCTCAACCTCGCCGCCCGAGTCGCCCTCCTCGTCGGCGCCGTCGGAGGCGCAATCGGAGCCTTCGTGCATCTCGCGCGCTTTTTCTTCCGCGTCTTTCGCGGCGAGGTGGAAAGCTGATCCGGAAGGGCTACCCGCCCGCAAGCTCGCGAACCAAGCGTTCGACATAGGCTCGTCGCGTCCGCAGGTCCCTGAAGTCGATTCCCGAGAAACCCTGAAAGAGCGTGGGCATCAGAGCCGGAAACATGGCGGCCGAAAAGAGGTGGACCAGGAGGAGCTCCAGCTCCCGGCTGTCGCGAGCGGGGGGCTCCCGCACGAGATCGCCCCGAATCCGCGTGAGAACCTCCGCGAGCAGCCCGCCGAACTCGCTTCCTGAGCTTCCCTCGAAGAACGGCTCATAGAGGTGCGACCGGGTGACGCGGGGGTAGCGAATGGCGCCCTCGATGAGGTAGTCGAGGAGATCGCGGAGCCGTTCCGCGACCGGGCGCGATCCGTCATTCGCGATCTCGCGCAGATCGCCCGCGAGGTGAGAGAGGGTGGCCGCCATCGCCCTTTCGATGAGCTTGTCCTTCGACCGGAAGTAGTAGTTGATGGCTGCGCTGTTGACCCCGGCTTCCTTCGCTATGCTGCGAATAGTGACGTTGTGGATGCCCTGCCGTTCGATGCAGGCGATCGCCGCAAGGACGATCTTCCCCTCCGCCGCATTCTCTTCGCCGCTCATCGACCACCTCGCCTCGACGGCTCGAACTGCGAGCCTGATTGGGCCCCCCGCAGGGTGCTGAGGAGGGCGCCTGGCCGCACAAAAAGGCCGCACGTGCTCTCTGCCGATCGCTCAAACCAGGCTCGCCATAAACGTCGTCCTGCCGGCTGCCCATGAGCCCTTCAGCGGCCTGCTCATCCTATCCTCCGTCGGCGCGGCGTGCAAGAAGCAGGTGCTCTGAATAACCCCCGACGGCGGGGTGCGTTTGGGGGCACGGAGACGCCCCCGAACCGCGCCCGTGGTCGAGTGCCCGCTCGGCGGGGATAGGCGCGCATGCGGGCTATGCGGTGCAATGACGTTATCCCCTGCTGTCGCGCCATTGACGATGCCGCGTCTGCGCGCACTGCGGCGCAACCGGGAAAGGGGAGAGCTTCCCTCGTCAGCACAGGAGCTTGAAGCCGCAGCCGGGCCTCGCCGGTAGTACCGATGAGCGGTATATCGACGAGAGAGAGAAAGCAGGGAGTGGAACATGAGGAGAAGACGAGCGCCCGATCTCATCAGCTGGGTGAGCATGCCGCTCCTTGCGGCCTGCTTGGCGCAGCCCGCAGCCGCCGCTGAA
>DAHVAK010000222.1 GCA_027314665.1 Spirochaetales bacterium | reverse complement strand
AAACCCCAGGCGGACGAGATTTTCGACTTCCTTTGCCATCTGCTAGCTCCGATAGTAGTTCTTCTTACAACTACTAACCACAAGGTAGCCCGAAAATCGGCGATCGTCAAGCTCGCTAACATTGCAGCCGTCGAACGTCTGGGTTGTCTTCCTGCTCGACTCGCGACCTACGCCGTCCCTACACTGTGTCCTAGCTGAGCAGGCCGCCTCGAAGATGACGCGGTCGAGCCCGAGGCTGCCGGCAATCTTCGCAGGCACATCCGTGCGCTGACTGGACACCTTTTCCGTGATGCCCTGAGACTCGATCGTGATCCTGTCGACCCCCGCGCTGAGAAGCCGCGCGGTCAGTCGGATTT
The DNA here is from genome assembly GCA_027314665.1 of Spirochaetales bacterium. Lineage (GTDB taxonomy): Bacteria > Spirochaetota > Spirochaetia > DAHUYW01 > DAHUYW01 > DAHUYW01. Next base: position 6,078 of record DAHVAK010000222.1, on the reverse strand, counting down.
CCGTCTCGGGATCGCGGGGGCCTTTCGCCTGGAGCTCCCTGAGCGCAGAGCGCGGCATCGGAGCGAAGGAGCCGCTGACGAGCTTCACCACATCCACGGAGGCGACGGAGAAGGGATAAGCGTTCTCGAAGAGGGCGATCCCCAGTTCGGCGAGGTGAGATCGCGGCGGCGAGGTGCGCTCCCGACGAGGTTCAAGAGATACTGAGTGCTCTTCCGTTCTTCAGAGCTCCGCCGCAAGGCGAGATCCTGTCGATCATCGAAACGGCTCGGGCTGCCGTGAGAACAATGCGGCACGACCTTGCCAGCGCGCTTGCGACGGTCATCGCGCTTCTCGCCGCAGCGCGGCTCGGTCGGATTCATTTGGCGGGCGGAATGTTGGCACACGAGGCTTCGGTCCTCGTCGTGATACTGAACGAAAATGAGGCTCCTCCGCCTGCGATAAACTTGACACCCCGAGTCAGGAGAGCATATAATCGCATGTAATTATCGTATTCGGAGACGACGGGCGCCTTCCGCCGAACTGCGCGAACGCTCGCTACGCCGAGGAGGACCACCATGAGCCACTTCACCGACCGGCTGCTCTTCTTCAAGAAGTACGCGGGAGGCTTTTCGCAGGGTCATGGGGTGGTTACCACCGAGGACCGCACCTGGGAGGAGGGCTACCGGACCCGCTGGCAGCACGACAAGATCGTTCGCTCCACCCACGGGGTGAACTGCACGGGCTCCTGCAGCTGGAAGAGCTACGTGAAGGGCGGGATCGTCACCTGGGAGACCCAACAAACCGACTACCCGCGCACGCGACCCGACATGCCGAACCATGAGCCGCGGGGCTGCCCCCGTGGGGCGAGCTACTCCTGGTACCTCTACAGCGGCAACCGTCTGAAGTATCCGATGGTACGGGGTCGCCTCTTGAAGATGTACCGTGCGGCGCGGGCGACCCTGTCGCCGGTGGAGGCGTGGGCCTCCATCGTCGAGGACCCCGACAAGAGGAAGGCCTACCTCTCGGTGCGGGGGCTGGGGGGCTTCGTGCGCGCAAGCTGGGACGAGGCGAACGAGATCGTCGCGGCGGCAAACGTCTACACCATCAAGCGCTGGGGGCCCGACCGGATCTGCGGCTTCTCGCCCATCCCCGCCATGTCGATGGTCTCCCATGCCTCGGGCAGCCGCTACCTCCAGCTCATCGGCGGAGTCTCCCTCTCCTTCTACGACTGGTACTGCGACCTCCCCCCGAGCTCGCCGCAGACCTGGGGGGAGCAGACCGACGTCCCCGAGAGCGCCGACTGGTACAACGCGATGTTCCTCATCCTGTGGGGCTCGAACGTCCCGCAGACCCGCACCCCGGATGCCCACTTCTACACAGAGGCGCGCTACAAGGGGACCCAGAGCGTCGTGATCTCGCCCGACTACAGCGAGGCCTCCAAGTTCGCCGACCTGTGGCTCCACCCGCGCTCGGGAACCGACTCGGCCCTCGCGATGGCGATGGGTCACGTGATCCTTGCGGAGTTCCACGTGGGTCGGAGGAGCGAGTACTTCAGCGACTACTGCCGGCGCTACAGCGATTTCCCCTTCCTGGTGCGGCTGGTCTCCCACACCGGCGGGGCAGAGGGCGGCGGGCCGTCGGGCTCCGGCAGAGAGGCGTGGGGTGCCGGCAACTTCCTTGTTCCGGAGCGCCTCCTGCGCGCGAGCGACTTCGCCGATTCCTTAGGCGAGACGAACAACCCCGAGTGGAAGACCTGCGCCTTCGACGAGCTCTCAGGCGGCATCATCTCCCCGCAGGGCTCGGTGGGCTACCGCTGGGGCGAAGAGGGTAGGTGGAACCTCGAGCAGCGCGACGGGCGAACCGGCAAGGAGGCGCGCCTGCGCCTCTCGATGCTGGATGCGGCCCCGGGAGCGCCGAGAGGCGAAACCGTAGCGGTGGGCTTTCCCTACTTCGGAACCTACAAGCACGACTTCTACGCGGGGACCGATCACCCCGACATCCTCGTCCGCAGCGTTCCGGCCGTGAAGATCGCGACGCGCGAGGGCGACGTTTATGTGACGACGGTCTACGACCTCATGCTCGCCAACTACGGCGTCGACCGGGCCCTCGGCGGAGGGAACGTCGCGAAGTCCTTCGACGACGACCTCCCCTACACCCCCGCCTGGCAGGAACGGATCACCGGAGTGAGCCGCAACCTCGTCATCGCAACCGCGCGCCAGTTCGCCGAGACCGCCGAGAAGACGCACGGCAAGTCGATGGTGATTCTCGGGGCGGGCATCAACCACTGGTACAACATGGACATGGCCTATCGGGGGATCATCAACATGCTGGTCTTCTGCGGCTGCGTCGGGCAGTCGGGGGGAGGATGGTCCCACTACGTCGGCCAGGAAAAGGTTCGCCCGCAGGTCGGCTGGGCTACCCTCGCCTTCGCGACCGACTGGTACCGCCCGCCGCGCCACATGGGAGGAACCTCCTTCTTCTACGAGCACACCGACCAGTGGCGCTACGAGAAGGTTTCTGCGAAAGAGCTCCTCTCCCCGACCGCCCCCCCGGGCGACTGGAATGCGAGCCTCATCGACTTCAACGTCCGCTCCGAGCGGATGGGGTGGCTTCCGGCCGCTCCCCACCTCGACCGCAACCCGCTCGAGATCGTGAAGGCGGCCGAGGCAGCCGGCGAGGATCCGATCGTCTACGTCACGAAGCGCCTCGAGACTCGCGAGATTCACTTCGCCTCCGAGGACCCCGACAACCCGCAAAACTTCCCGCGCAACATGTTCGTCTGGCGCTCGAACATCCTCGGCTCGAGCGGCAAGGGGCACGAATACTTCCTGCGCCACCTCCTCGGGACGCAGAACAGCGTTCTCGGCAAGGACCTGGGCGAGCTGGGGGAGACCCCGCCGAAGGAGGTGGTCTGGCGCGAGGCCCCAATCGGAAAGCTCGATCTCCTCGTCACCCTCGACTTCCGGATGTCGACCACCTGCCTCTACTCGGACGTCGTCCTTCCCACGGCGACCTGGTACGAGAAGAACGACCTCAACACCTCCGACATGCACACCTTCATCCACCCCTTCTCGAACGCGGTGGACCCGGTGTGGGAGTCGCGCCCCGACTGGGACATCTATCGGGGGATCGCCCTGAAGTTCTCCGAGGTGGCGAAAGGCGTTCTCGGCAAGGAGCGCGACCTGGTGCTCACCGCCCTTGCGCATGACAGCCCCGCCGAGCTGGGCCAGGCGATCGAGGTGAAGGAGTGGAAGCGGGGCGAGTGCGAGATCATTCCGGGGAAAACTACGCAGAACATGACCATCGTCGAGCGCGACTACCCGAACATCGGTCGGATGTACACCTCGCTCGGGCCGCTCGTATCGAAGATAGGAAACGGCGGCAAGGGGATCGCCTGGAACGCCGAAGCCGAGGTCGAGTATCTCGCGAGGCTGAACGGGACCGTGAGCTCCCCCGGCCCCGCCGAAGGACGCCCGCGGCTGTGGAGCGACGTCGATGCCGCCGAGGCGGTGATGACCCTCGCCCCCGAGACCAACGGCTCGGTCGCGGTGAAGGCGTGGGAGGCCCTCGGCAAGCGCACCGGACGCGACCACGCTCACCTCGCCCTGCCGCGCGAGGAGGAGAAGATCCGCTTCCGCGACATCCAGGCCCAGCCCCGGCGTACCATCACCTCGCCGATCTGGAGCGGCCTCGACGACGAGGAGATCACCTACAACGCCGGCTACATCAACGTGCACGAGCTCATCCCCTGGCGCACCCTCTCCGGACGACAGGAGCTCTACCAGGACCACCTCTGGATGCGGGCCTTCGGCGAGGCCCTCTGCGTCTACAAGCCGCCGGTCGACACCAAGACCATCCCGCCCGTCGAGCGGCGCTTCGACGACGGCAGGCCCTACTTCGTGGCGAACTTCCTCACCCCCCACCAGAAGTGGGGCATCCACTCGACCTATTCGGACAACCTCATCATGCTCACCCTCTCACGGGGAGGCCCGATCGTATGGATCAGCGAGATCGACGCGAGGAAGGCCGGCCTGGAGGACAACGACTGGATCGAGGTCTTCAACGTCAATGGATCGCTCGTCGCCCGGGCGGTCGTGAGCCAGCGCATCAAGGAGGGGACCGCCCTCATGTACCACGCCCAGGAGAAGATCGTGAATATCCCCGGCAGCCACGTGACCGGAAACCGGGGCGGGATTCACAACTCGGTGACCCGCACCATCGTCAAGCCGACCCACATGATCGGCGGCTATGCCCAACTGAGCTTCGGCCTGAATTACTACGGAACCGTCGGCTCGAACCGCGACGAGTTCGTCATCATTCGAAAGCTCGAGCGGGTCGACTGGCTCGAGGGGCCGGTCGACCCGGCGAAGGGGCTCGATAGCCCGGCGCGAACCGGGGAGGGGGCAGCCACTCTATCGGCGCACGCTCGGGCCCGCGCTCTCGGTCAGACCGCCGCCTCCAGTCGCGGCGCTGCACGCGCGGCGGATGGCCGCGAGCACAAGGGAGCACGCTCATGAAGATCCGCGCGCAGATCGGAATGGTCCTGAACCTCGACAAGTGCATCGGGTGCCACACCTGCTCGATCACCTGCAAGAACGTGTGGACCTCCCGGGAGGGGATGGAGTACGCCTGGTTCAACAACGTCGAGACCAAGCCGGGCATCGGCTACCCCAAGGAGTGGGAGAACCAGAAGCGATGGTCCGGCGGCTGGGAGCGCTTTCCCAACGGCTCGATCCGCCCGAAGCAGGGGGGCAAGTGGCGCATCCTTGCCAAGATCTTCGGCAATCCCCATCTCCCCGAAATCGACGACTACTACGAGCCCTGGACCTACGACTACGAGCACCTGCACACGGCGAGCGAGTCGCGCACCTCGCCGATCGCCCGCCCGGTGAGCGCGATAACCGGGGAGCGGATGGAGAAGATCACCTGGGGCCCGAACTGGGAAGAGATCCTCGGGGGCGAGTTCTCGAAGCGCAGCAGGGACTACAACTTCGAGGAGGTCCAGAAGGAGATCTACGGCGAGTTCGAGAACACCTTCATGATGTACCTCCCGCGGCTGTGCGAGCACTGCCTGAACCCCGCCTGCGTCGCCTCCTGCCCGAGCGGCGCGATCTACAAGCGCGAAGAGGATGGGATCGTCCTGATCGACCAGGACAAGTGCCGCGGCTGGCGGATGTGCGTGAGCGGCTGCCCCTACAAGAAGATCTACTACAACTGGAAGACCGGCAAGTCCGAGAAGTGCATCTTCTGCTATCCGCGCATCGAATCGGGATTGCCGACGGTCTGCTCGGAGACCTGCGTCGGACGCATCCGCTACCTCGGGGTCATGCTCTACGACGCCGACCGCATCAAGGAGGCGGCGAGCGCCGCGAGCGAGCAGGACCTCTACGAGGCTCAAACCGCCATCTTCCTCGATCCGAACGACCCTGAGGTCGAGCGGCAGGCCCGCGCCGACGGGGTGCCCTACGCCTGGATCGAGGCGGCGCGTCGCTCCCCGGTCTACAAGATGGCGATGGAATGGAAGGTCGCCTTTCCCCTCCACCCCGAGTACCGCACCCTTCCGATGGTCTGGTACGTGCCGCCCCTCTCGCCGGTCCAGGCCGCCCTTGAGAACGGTGCAATCGGACGATCCGACCTCATCCCCGACGTCGAGAGCCTTCGCATCCCTCTGCGCTACCTCGCCAACCTCCTCTCAGGCGGGAAGGTGGAGCCGGTCGCTCTCGCCCTGAAGCGGATGCTCGCCATGAGGAGCTTCATGAAGCGCAAGATGGTGGAGGGGGTGATCGACACCGCGGTGCTCGAATCGGTCGGCATGAGCCCTTCGATGGTCGAGGAGATGTACCGGATCATGGCGATCGCGAACTACGAGGAGCGCTACGTCATTCCGACCACCCATCGCGAGGCGGCGGAGAACGCCTACGAGCTGCGCGGCGGCTGCGGCTTCTCCTTCGGCGACGGCTGCGCCTCCGGCGGGATCACCGGCGGCGTGCCCGGAGAGGAGGGCGCCGCTTCGGGCCTCGGTGCGCACGGCGTGGCCGGCACCCTCGTCAACCGCGGGAACCTCTTTAGTCGCACCGCCCTGCGCGAGAGGGTGCGCA
>DAHVAK010000219.1 GCA_027314665.1 Spirochaetales bacterium | reverse complement strand
CGGCCACCGAGATGAGCAGGACCGAGCCCGGGCCGCGAGCCGCTTCGATGCGGACCTCTCCGACTTCGGTGAACTTGATCGCGTTATCTACGATGTTCACCAACAGCCGGATGAGGCGGTCGGCGTCCGCGCGCAACCTAAGCGAGGGCTCGCACCTCGCCGTGAGCGTCAGTCCCTTTGCCCTCGCGAGGGGCTTCAGGGACTCGCCGACCCCGCGCACGAGGGCCGACAAATCCACCGATTCTTGGCGCCTCGGCTCCGCCGCACCGAGACGCAGCAGCAGGAGCATCTCCTCGGTGAGCTTCTTGATGCGCCCAACCTCGACACCGAGGTCGTCCAAAGCCTTTTCATACTCGGGCGGGGAGCGCCGCTTCTCTCGGGTAACGCTGATGATCATCTCGATCGCGGCCAGCGGGGTTCGAAGCTCGTGGGAAAGATCCGAGGAGAACTGCCGCTCGCGACGGAAGGACTCGGAAAGCCGTGTGATCATCTCGCCGAAGGTCGAGGCAAGGCGCCCGACCTCGTCGTCGGTCGAGACGATGGGAAGGCGGTCGGAGAGGCTCTCGGCGGTGATCCCGCGCGCCGCCTTTGTCAGATGGTCGATCGGGGAGAGCGCCTGCCTGACGAGGAAATAGGCTCCGCCCCCCCCGATGATCACCAGCACCGGTCCCGCGACGATCAAGGTGAGCAGGAGCTCGGCCAGGGTTTCCTCGATAGACTGCGTCGGACGGGCGACCTGAAGAACTCCGATGAGCCGGCGGTTCTCTTCGATCGGGGTCGTAAAGACCCGCAGGAGCGCTCCCTTCGCGTCGGGCTGACTCGAGAAGAAGGGCGAGCGCCCCCTCTCGAGAAGGCCGCCCTCCTCGGCGCGGGAAACCGGGCGAAGGTCGCCGAAGGCGCGAACCCTCCCGGTCATCCCGTCGATGAGTCGAAGCGAAAAGCCCTTGGCGTCGAGCACCGTGGCGATCTCTTCGATGCCCCCGTCGGAGATCACGATGCGCCCGTTTTCGATGTTCATCGCCGCGACTGCTTCCGAAGCGCTCAGGCGCAGCGAGTCGTCGAGCGACAGGTAAAGCTTCTTTGAAAGGCTCACGAAGACGGCCGCGGCCAGCGTCGCGAGGATCACGACGACGAGCGAGGCCACCCACAGGCTGAAGCGAAAGCGGATCGTTCGCGTCAGCGCGAAAAGCCGGCGAGCTGCCGAGCGATCACGAGCGCTCATCGGCTCCTCCGGCAGAGAGGCGATACCCCGCTCCGCGTACGGTGTGGATGAGTTTAGCGTCATGCCCGTCGTCGATCTTGCGCCGCAGGTTGCTGATGTAGACGTCGACGATGTTCGACTCATTGTACGACTCGTAGTTCCAAGCGTGCTCCTCAATGAGCGAGCGGCTGAAGACTCGCTCGGGCTCGCGGAGCATGTATTCGAGAATCGTGAACTCCTTCGCGGTGAGCTCGATGCGCTTGCCTCCCCGCTCCACCGTTCTCGTGCGCGGGTCGAGCACAAGGTCGGCCAGGCGAAGGCATTCCGGTTTCGCTTCGCCGGGCAACCGGCGGCCGAGCGCCCGGATCCGCGCCACCAGCTCGCTCAGCGCGAAGGGCTTCACCAGGTAGTCATCCGCCCCCGCGTCCAGTCCCGTGACACGGTCACTCACCGAATCCCGGGCAGTGAGCATGAGGATGAGGCTGCGGACGGCCCGGCGGCGAAGCTCGCGGCAGACCGCGAGCCCATCCAGCTTCGGAAGCATGATGTCGAGCACGATCACGTCGAAGTCGATCGTCCCCGCCCACCCCAACGCCTCCTTGCCGTCGAAGGCCTGATCGACGACGTGACCCTGCTCCTCGAGACCCTTCCGAACGTACGCGGAGATCCTCGCCTCGTCTTCCACTAGCAGCATGCGCATATCGCAATACTACACCCTTACGTGCTTCCCAACCTCAAGTCATGGTCACAACCAGGGGGGCTCCCCGGCAAGGGAGGTGTTCTGCTGCCGCCTGCGCTTTGACTCCGGACGGCCGCACCCCATCCGCGCTGCAGGGCTCGGCCTTGCGGATCTCGCTCAAGAGCGATACCTTCTCGAGTCGGAGTCGAAAGCCTCGTGCTCGACCGGAAAGGAGGAGATCCTCGTGCATGCAGCCCTGGTGCCCGCCATCGTGGCCGGACTCATCGAAGGAGTCGTCGAGTGGCTGCCCGTGAGCAGCAAGACCATGATCACGCTCTACTTCGCCGCCTCGGGACTCAAGGTTGATAGCGCCTATGCATTGGGTCTGATTGCGAACTTCGGCTCGTTTTTCGCCGCCCTCGTCTATTTTCGAAGGGAGGCCTGGGGTGCACTAAAAAGTCTTCGTCGCCCCTTTTCCGATGAGCCGTACGCAAGATTGCTGCGGTTTGTGGTGCTCGGCACCCTTGCGACAGCCATCGTCGGGATCCCGATCTATCTCCTGGTGGAAAGCGCCTTCTCGATCGTGAGCGGATCGATCGCGATGGTCATAATCGGAGCAATGCTCCTGGTGACGTCCTTCGTGGCTCGCCGCAAGGAACGGCTTGCGCGTGCGGGGACGGGCCCCGGCGGAGACGGCAAGCCCGTGACGCTCAAGGCTTCGCTCGTCACGGGGGGGCTGCAGGGACTAGCGGCCCTGCCGGGAATCAGCCGAAGCGCGGTGACCATGACACCCCTGCTGTGGATGGGATTCTCGGCGGAGGAGTCGCTGCGACTCTCGTTCATGCTCGATGTCGTCGCCCTGGTGGGCGCGGGGGTCGTCCCGGTGCTCTTCGGAAGGGGCGGCAGAGAGGCAATCGCGCAGCTCGGAGTCGGAGCAACGCTCCTCATGCTGGCGGTCGGCGCGGTCGTGTCGTTCGTGGCGATCCGTCTCGTGCTCGACCTCGCGCGAAGGCTGCGCACCTCGAGCGTGACCCTGATCGTCGGGATCCTCACGATTCTCCTGCCGCTGTGGGCGATTCTTCAGGCTCGGTAGCCCACACCTCGACCGGAGCTGCCGGAACGAAGGGCGCGCTTCAGTCCGCAGGGATCTCGAGAGTGCGCGGCATAAGCGGCACCTCTGCGAGTTCATCTCGGCTTAACGAAGGCACTGCAGTCTGGAGCCGAACGGCGCGCCAAAGATCGGAGGGCCTCGCCGGAACTTCACGCCCGGCGGCAACGTCAAAAAAACGCGGCGCCGGCTTTCAGAGTGCGTGAGAAGACCCCGGAGGAAGGCCGGTTGCAGCCGCTCGAGGCCCCCTGCGGGCGTTGAGCGCAACAAAGGTGTGACATGATCTCTCTATCAAACGTTTCCTTTCGCTATGGCGACAGAACTCCGTGGGCCCTCAAGGACATTACCCTCCAGGCCGTCAATTCGCTCGTGATCCTCGGCCCAAGCGGGGCCGGGAAAAGCACGCTGTTGCGGCTGATCGGCGGCTATCTCGTCCCTGGGGAGGGGAGCCTCACCGTCGACGGGGAGCCTCCCTCCCGACATCCGCTCGCCGTGAGGGAGTGGATCGGCTACGTTCCCCAGGAGAACGACCTCCCGCGCGAGCTCACCCTCCGCGAGTTTCTCCGCGAGCTTACGCTCATCGACGCTCGGGGCGGCACGGCCGAAGCGATCGTCGGCGAGATTGTGGAGCGGCTTAACCTCGAAGGAGCAACGGAGCGGCGGCTCAAGCACTTTTCGGGGGGGATGAAGCGTCGGGCGCTCCTTGCCTCCGCGCTCATCCGACCCTGCAGGCTCCTTCGCCTCGACGAGCCAACGGCCGGGCTCGACCCCGACGAGCAGGCGACGATCCTCACGACGATCCACTCCTTGAGCGAGTCCTGCCAGGTCGTGATGACGACCCAGATTCTTCAGGATGCCCTCGCCCTTCCGGCGAAAACCATCCTGCTGAAAGCGGGTAGGATGGCAATCGAGACGAGCGTCCCGGAATTGGCGGAGGCGGCCCGAGGTCGAGTGTTTGCGGTACAGGGCAGCGAGGAGCTCGAGCCCTCGCAGCTCTGGATGCCCACTGCGGAGGGCGACCGCGTGCGGGTGCTCTCCGAGAGCCCGAGCAGCCGCTGGAGCGAGCTTTCCCCCACCATCGAGGACGGCTACCTCTGGCTCCTTCGCGAGGGAGGCGCGCGCCGTGAATCCTGAAGCGGTCCTTTCGGTTGCGGGGCTCGGGCACCGGGTCTCGGGGGGGCGCTGGCTCCTGAAGGCTTGCACCTTCGAGCTTTTCCCCGGCTTCACCGCGCTCGTTGGACCGAACGGCGCCGGCAAGAGCACCCTCCTTCGCACCCTTTGCGGGCTCCTGCCGCGGCATGAAGGGGAGGTCCTCCTCGAGGGGGCCCCCCTGAATGAGAGCGGCGCGCGCCGGCTCGGCTACGTCCCCCAGTTTCCCGGGATCTACCCGCGCCTGACCCCCCGCGAGTTCCTCAGGCGAATCGCCCTCTGGGCGGAACCTGCGGACCGAAGCGGCGCATGCGATCGGATCGAGGAGACCCTCGTCCGCTTCCGGCTCGCCGAGGCCGCCGACGCGCCCGGCAACCGGCTCCATTTCGGCCAGCGCCGCCGGCTTGCGCTCGCCTCCCTGTGGATTCGCAGGGTGAGCATCGTGCTCCTCGACGAGCCGACCGCGGGGCTCGACGCCGAAGAGCGGCTCGCCTTCTGGAGGGAGCTCCACGAGCTCTCGCGGAGCCCGAACAGTCCCTCCTCCTACCTCGTGACGACCCATCTCCTTCCCGAGGTTGAATCCTATTGCTCACACCTGGTCTTTCTCGATGGGGGAAGGGTGAGGCTCGCCGGAGAGATATCCGCCCTTCGCGCAGTGGCGGCGGACAAGAGCTTCTGGGCTCCCGGGGGCGAGGCCGCCCGACGGCGAGCGATCGACACGGGACGGCTTCGCGGAGGGCTCCATGCGGTGCTCTACGGCGGCGCACCGCCTCCCACCTGGGAGCGGAGGCCGACCGACCTGCTGGACGGCTACCTGTGGACCGTGAGAGGAGAGCACGCGATATGATCAAGCTGGTTAGGGGAGCGGCGGCCGGGCTCCTTGCGGTCGCGCTCGACACCTGGCGCCTGGCGTGGCGCGATCCGCTCACGCGTCTTGAGCTGCTGCTGCTCCTTCTGCTCGACCTCTTCTCGAGCATCGCGACCGTCGGCTCTCCGACGACCGGCGACGGGGCCATCCAGATGTTCGCGATCGCCTACGCGGTGACCCCCTTCGCCCTTGTCCTGCTCGTCGGACAGATCGGACGAAGCCTCCGCGCGGAGGTCGCATGGTGGAGCCGCCCGCTCTCGCGGGAGAGCTACTACCTCGGGAGGTTCGTGGGCTATCTGGCCGTCGGAACCTGCATCGTCGCCTTCTCGGGGGCGGCCGGAGCCCTGCTCATGGCGGCGATCGGGGGCTTCCCGCTCGCCCCATCCCTCGTCTGGAACGCCTGGTTCGCGATGGCCACCCTTCCGGGGCTCGTCACCGTAGCCGGCGGATCGCTCTTCCTTCTCCAGCGCACGGGCCCCGGGATCCGCTACTTCACCCCGGCAATCCTGATCTCCCTAGCCCTGGCCTTCGCAGACTACAAGTGGTCCGCCATGGCGGCGGCTCTCCCTCACCTCGTCTTCTGGAATCCCTTTCCCGGCTTCCTCACCCTCGGCCTTGCGCTGCCTCCGCGGCTCCTCGGGACGCCGCCGGTCGTCGGCTGGATCTGGATCAATCGGCTCCTCTACATGGGGGTCGGCCTCCTGTTCCTTGCCGGGGCGATCGCTTCCCGCGGCAGGCACGGGTTTCGCTACCCCCTCGAACGCCCGCGGGCGATCCGCCTCGGCGCAGGAGCAGTCCTGGTGGGGGTGGCGGCAGTGGGCCTCCTGCTTCACGCAACCGCATCGGCCTCCTCTCCCGGGAACCTGGCCGCCGGAAGGGGCGCCAATCGGCCCGTCCCGGGGGGCCGCGTCGCGGTCGCGGTCTCGCTCGTCGTCGATCCGCACACCGGCGAGCTTCGGGGACGAGCGCTCTATCGTCACCTCCCCGAAGGCAGGATCGAGTTCGCGCTGAACGCGGGGCTCACGCCGGAGAGCGTGCGGGAGGGAGGTCATGCCCTCGCGGCACGGCGCGTCGGGGCCGGGCTGCGCGTGCTTCCCGCGACCGCCGCCGCCCTCTGGTCGGTTCGCCGTACCAGTGAGCTGGCGGGGCCGCTTGCGATCACCTTTCGCGGAACCCTCCTCCCGCAGGCCTCGACCCTCCCCTATCCCCCCTTCGCCCTGGGACGGGTCTATGAGTCGATGCAGGCGGGAAATGGAAGGCTCTTTCTGAACGGCATGGGCACCTGGTTTCCGGTCGTCGTCGCGCGGAACGCACGGGAGCTGCGCGGAATCCGGGAGGGCAGGCTCCGCCTCTCACTCACCGAGCCGACCCCAAAAGCGACGACGATCACCGACATGCACCCACTTCCCAACGCGCAGGGCTGGAGCGGGAAGATAGGGAGATCGGCGTTCCTTACCGCCCCCTACGCCGTCACGGCCCTCGCCTTCGCCGAGAGCTTGAGCGCAACCCCCCTTTCGGGGGCAAGCCTCTCGGTGGCGCAGCTCTACGCCGCGGCGTGGCGGAGCCTCGAGGCGATCCTGAGCGGGCCCGAGCGGACGCTCGTGATCGTCTCTTCCCCAGTCACCGACTCCGCCGAGCTTCTCGGGAACCTCCTCATCGCCTCGGACCTCCATCCCTACCAGCTTCCGACCGACCCCGTGACCGGCTCGGCGCACGCAGACCCGACCCCGGAGCGCTGCCTCGGCGAGCTCATCTCGCTATGGTGGGCGGAGCAGGCCGTCCCAACGGTCGGGCTCTTTTCTCGCGAGGCGACGCCGCTTCAGGCGCAGGCCCGGCGCGTCTTCGCGGCCCTCGACCTGCTCTACCTGACCCCTGCGGGGCTGCGGACGCGGATAGTCGGGGATCTCAAGCGCGGGTCTCTCCCCGGCATCGGAAGGCTCACCCCCGCCGAGGAGGCGATGGCCGAGAGGCTCTGGCCGGCGGTGCGTCCCCTTTCCTATGGCGCCTGGGAGGCTCTCCGCGCCTCCGCCGCGAGGGCCATAGCGCGGCGAAGCGCGACCTGGGCGGCGGTTGCCGGAACACTCGAGAGCTCAGGCTCGACGAGCGCAGCGATGCTTTCGGCGCCGGGCGCGGGCGCACCGATGCTTTCGGCGCGCGTGGGGCTCAAGACCCCGCGGGCGCCCGGCAGCGCGCGCTCGAGGACCCGCGCGCATGGAGCCTGAGATGATGCAGCGCCCGCAGGTCCGCGGCGCGGCTCGAGCTGCCGATTCGGGAGAAAGACCATGCGACGACTTCTAACCCTATCGCGCTACGAGGCGCGCATCTTCTGGAGCTTCACCCTTGCGCTCATCCCGGTGGCACTCGCGCTCATTGCCCTCACCCACGGCGTGCTTGAGCCGGCCTCCCTGTGGCGCAGACACTTCATCGAAAACTGCGAATCCTTCATTCCCATCGCCCTCGCCCTCATCACCGCTCCCCTCCTCCTTGTCGACAGCGAGGCGGGGATGGTGGAGCTCTCCGCCACCCTTCCGCTTCGCGCGATCCTTCAGGCGCGCCTGCTCGGACTCTGGGGGATGAGCTGGGCGCTCCTGCTCCTCGGGCTGGAGGCAATGAATCTCCTCTGGGGGCCAGTTCCCTTCTGGAGCGGGATTCTCGCCGCGATCGGCCCCTCGCTCTTCCTCACCGCGCTCGCAGTCTGGTCGGCAACCCTGTCGGGACGCCTCGCGGTGGGTTACCTCGCAACCATCGCCCTTCCGGTCGCGGACCTCATCCTCCGCATCCTCGGGGCCTACGCCGCCGTCCCGCCCCTGCAGCTTCTCGATACCTTCGCCTACCGCTGGAGCATGGCGAGTCCCTCGTGGTATGCGGTAAAGCTCTTCATGCTCGTGGTTGGGTTCGTGGGGCTTCAGGGCTGCATCCTCCTCGCGAACCGGATCTATCGCAGGACCCTCTAGCAGATTGCTGACAAACTCAAAAAGGTACCTGCCAAGACGGTGTTTTCGCGAGCCAGTTTCGGGCAAGAAACCAACGAAAACGCCGTCTTGGCGGCGGGTCAATCACTCTGTCAGCACCCTGCTAGCGCTCCGCTTGCGCCGCTCGTCGGCGCGGGCTCGCCCTCCCGCTTGGGCCGCGTTCCCGCGCAGGCCATTCCCACTTCCGGCGGGATTCCGATAGAATGGGCGCATGATTCCTGAAAAGCGCGACCTTCATCCCGATTTGGAACTACCGAGCGAAGAGGCCCTGCAGCCCGTCCCGGAGCCGCCCCGGGGAGAGATGATCCCCCTGAACCTTCCCGCTCGCCACAACCCGACGCTCCACAAGCTAGTGGACCTCATCAATGCCGACGTCGATGCCTACACCCTCTGGGAATGCGCGAACGTCAACGCGGTCGTCCGCTTGGGAATGAGCGACCATGGTCCCGTGCATGTCCACATCATCGCGAACATCGCCCTGAAGCTCCTGCGCCTCCTCACCGCGGCGGGGGTCGAGCCGAGCATCGTAAAGGACCACGCCCTCACCCCCGAAGACGCCGAGGTGGTCACGGTGATCGCGGCGCTCACCCACGACCTGGGAATGTCCGTGCACCGCCTCGACCACGAGCAGTTCAGCCTCTTCATCGCGCAGGAGAAGATCCGGGAGTGGCTCAGGCCGCTGTACCCGCCGCGCGAGGCGACGATCATCCGCTCGGAGGCCCTCCACGCGATCATCTCCCATCGCTCCGGCGGACGACCCCTCACGGTCGAGGCCGGAATCGTGCGGGTCGCCGATGCCCTCGACATGGCCAAGGGACGCAGCCGCCTGCCCTTCGAGGCGGGACAGGTCAACATCCACTCCCTGTCCGCCGCCGCGATCGACAAGGTCGAGATCAGCCGGGGCGAGGCGAAGCCGGTCCACATCGTGGTGAAGATGACGAACTCCGCCGGGATCTTCCAGCTCGACGAGCTCCTCAAGGAGAAGCTGAACGGCTCGGGCCTCGAGCCCTACGTCGAGGTCGAGGCCACGGTCGAGGGGGAGGCCGAGCGCAAGCTCATCCAGGTCTTTCGGCTCTAGCAGGGTGCTGACAAGGGTACTGACCCGCTGCCAAGACGGCGTTTTCGGTTGAGCCTCTTGCCCCAATTTGGTTCGAGAAAACGCCGTTTTGGCAGGTACCTCCTAAGTTTGTTAGCACCCTGCTAGCCGCGTCCGGCGGGCTCGGCTTACGCAGCTCCTTCGACCGCCCTGCGCCGCCTCCGCGCGATGAGGAGGACGAGGGCGAGGGCAAGACAGGCGGAAAGACCGAGGGCGTCGAAGACCCGATTGAGCCTCCCGGCTCCGCGCCCGATCTCGAGAAGCAGGATGTTGACGAGGGGAGCGAGCCCGAAGGAGACGAGGTAGGCCGAGGTGGTGATGCCGATGCGGTCGCTGCTCATCGCCCCCTGCGCAAAGACGACCGCTACCCCCGAGCTCGCCGCCACCACGAAGGCGTAGGGGATCTGGAGGAGCAGGATCTCCCAATAGGCTCCGCTCGCGCCCAAGCCGAAAAAGAAGAGGGCCTGGATCGCGATCCCCGCCGAGAGGACCACGACCACCCCGACCCGATCGGCTAGCCGTCCGGCTATCGGCAGGAAGAGCAGCTCGCCGAGCACGGTGAGGGAAAAGGCGAGGCTCACAACCGACGGCGAGGCGTGAAGCCGCTCGGTGAGGTAGAGCGGCAGGAACATGATGCGCCCCGAATCCCCGGCGAACAGCAAGAGCCCCACGAGGAAGAGCAGGGCGAGGAGCCCCACCTCCGCAAGGCGGAGCCGCCCCGCGGCGGCTCGCTGGTGCGTCCGCTCGGGGGCCTTGTCCGCGAGCTGCCGCCACGCCCAGACGAGTCCGACGAAGAAGAGCCCTCCGCTTGTGAAGAAGACCCCCCGGTAGCCGACCCGCTCGACCAGCAGCCCGCCGACGACCGGACCGACGAGCCATCCGAAGGAGTAGGCGGCCCGTTGGAGGGTCGTGATGAAGGCGCCCGACTCCGGTCTTTCCTCACCTGACTTCGTCTTGCTGCGGATGGTGTCGTTGAGGAGGGCGAAGACCGTCGCGAAGGGGCTCAATCCCGAGATGGCGTACAGGGCGATGGCCGCCCC
>DAHVAK010000211.1 GCA_027314665.1 Spirochaetales bacterium | reverse complement strand
GAGGCTCTCGAGCTCCGCCGCCGGGGTGATCCAGTCGCGCGAGCCGACCACGACCGGAGGTCCGTCGAGAGAATCGAAGGCGAGCTGCGACAGGTTCGAAGCCACGGTGTGGAGAAAGGAGCCGCGCTCGCAGGCATCGGAGGCGAGCACGAGCTTGCCGGTTTTCCTTACCGATTCGATGAGTATATCATAGTTCAGCGGGTTGATGAAACGCAGGTCGATCACCTCGGCGGACAGCCCGTACTTCTCGGCGAGGAGATCCGCGGCCTCGATCGCGCGGTAGAGGGTGGCGCCGATCGTGATGATCGTCACGTCGCTTCCCTTGCGCTTCACGTCAGGTTCCCCTTCGGGAACCTCATAGTAGCCCTCCGGAACCCCCTCCTTCACGAACTGCTCGCCTAGGTCGTAGAGGCGCTGGCTCTCGAAGAAGATCACCGGGTCGCTGCCTCGCAGGGCGAGGTTGAGCATCCCCTTGGCGTCGTAGGGGGTGGCGGGAAACATCACCTTCAAGCCGGGGATGTGGGCGACGAGCGAGGTCCAGTCCTGAGAGTGCTGCGCCCCGTACTTGTCCCCGACGGAAACCCGCACCACGAGCGGCATCGTGAGGACTCCCGCCGACATCGCCTGCCACTTCGACATTTGATTGAAGATCTCGTCGCCGGCCCGCCCGAGGAAATCGCAGTACATCAGCTCGACGAGGGCCCTCCCTCCGGAGAGGGCGTAGCCTACCCCCGAGCCTGCGATGGCCCCCTCGGAGATGGAGGCGTTGAAGAGGCGGTGGTAGGGAAGCGCCTCGGTAAGACCGCGGTAGACCGCGAAAGCCCCGCCCCAGTCGCGGTTTTCCTCCCCGTAGGCGACCATCGTCGGATCCTCGTAGAAGCGGTGGAGGACCGCCTCGAAGAGCGCGTCGCGATAGGCGAGGATCTTGGTCTTGGGGTGCGGCTTGCCGTGCTCGTCGAAGGCATAGCGAAACTTGCCCTTGATCGAGGCGAGCCGGGGATTCTCCTCTTTGGGGATCAGAACCTCGGGGGCGCGCGCCTCGAGGCGATCGGCGGGCCGGTTTGAGAACATGACCGATTCGATGAAGGACCCGTCGACGCGGGGGGAGAGCGCGGGATCGATGACCTTCTTCAGGATTCGTACGATCTTCTCCTTGGCCGTGGCGGCGATCTCCGCCATCTCGGCATCGCCGAAGACGCGGTTCTCCTTTAGATAGCGTCCGTAGGCCGCGATGGCGTCGACCTCCTGCCACAGCGAGAGCTCTTCCTTGGTCCGATAGGAGGAGGCGTCAGAGGGGGAGTGGCCCGACATTCGATAGGTGATGGTATCGAGGAGAACCGGTCCCCTTCCCTCGAGGAGGATCCTCTTCTTTCGCTCGATCGCGTCGGCTACCGCGAGGGGGTTGTAACCGTCGACCCGCTCGGCGTGCATGTTCTCCGCGTTGACCCCGGCGCCGACGCGCGCAAGGTAGGTGAAGCCCATGGTTTCCCCGTAGGTCTGTCCCCCCATCCCGTAGAAGTTGTTGATGAAGTTGAACAGGATGGGAGGAGCGCCCCCGATCTCCTTGGACCAGAGGGTGCGGTACTGGTCCATCGCAGAGAGCATCATCGCCTCCCAGACCGGGCCGCAGCCCATCGAGGCGTCGCCGATGTTGGCGATGACGATCCCCGGCTTTCGGTTGATCCGCTTGAAGAGCGCGGCGCCGACGCTGATGTCCGCGCTCCCGCCGACGATGGCGTTGTTCGGCATCGAGCCGAAGGGGGCAAAGAAGGCGTGCATCGAGCCGCCCATTCCCCGGTTGAAGCCGGTCTTGCGGGCGAATATCTCGGCGAGGGTGCCGTAGAGGACAAAATCCTCGGCGAGCTCCTTGGTATCCGCCTTGCCGCCGCGCTCGACGGCCCTCAAGATGTCGCCGCCGAGATAGCCCTTCATGACCGCCTCGAGAGCGCCCGAGTCGAGCTTGTCGACCGCTGAAAGGCACTTGGCGAGGATCTCCCCGTGGCTGCGATGGGAGCCGAAGATGAAGTCCTCGGGGCCGAGGTGGACGCTCTCCCCGACTGCGGTCGACTCTTGGCCGATCGAGAGGTGAGCCGGACCCTTGTGGTTGTATTCAATCCCCTCGTAGGCCCCCTGGGTCTTGATCGAGTTGAGCATCGTCTCGAACTCGCGGATGATCACCATGTCGTAGTACATCCGCACGAGCCCCTTCTTTCCGAAGCTCGCGAGCTCCTTCTTGAAGTCGGGAACGTACTGGTTGAGCGGGATGTCGCTCACCTTGATGACCTGGGACTTTCTCACCTCTTTCGGATCGATAACCAATGACTTAGGCATTCCTACTCTCCTTCAACTCCATCTCCCACAGGGTGTCCTTGATGATCTCCGAGACGCTCGGATGGGGGAAGATGATCTCTTTTATCTCTTTCACGCGAAGCTCCGACTCGATCATGGCGGCCGCCCCGTAGATCATCTCGGAGTTGAGACCGCCCAAGAGGTGCACTCCGACGAGGGCTTCGCTCTCGGCGTCCACCAGGATCTTGCACAGCCCGCTCGCCGAGCCGTTCTCTGCGAGGAAGCGCCCGTTCGCGCGCATCTGCAGGCGTCCGATCCTCACCGCCCTCCCGGCGCGCGAGGCCTGCTCCTCGGTGAGCCCGCAGCCGGAGGCCTCAGGGCTTGTGTAAACCACCCAGGGGACCGCGTCGTAGCGCATCCGATCGCGATGCCCGGCGATGACGTTCACCGCTACCTCGGCCATCCGGTAGGCCGAGTGCTCGAGGAGGGAGCGCCCGGTGACGTCACCGACCGCGTACACCCCGGGGAGGTTCGTCTCCATGCGCTCGTTCACGCGGACGCCGCCCGGAGAGAAGTCGACGCCCGAGCGCTCAAGCCCGATTCCGGCGACGTTCGCTCTCCGCCCCACGGCCATCAGGACCAGGTCGGCGGGGATCGTTTCGCTCTTGCCTGCCTTCGCGAAGCGCACCCCTCCCTCCTCGATCGCCTCTACGCGCGCGCCGAGGTGAAGGGTGATTCCGGGCAGGCTCTTCATCATGAGCTTCGCCATCTCGCCGTCCATGAAGGGGACAATCGTGTCGAGCATCTCGACTACCGTGACGGAGGCGCCGAGGCTCGAGAAGAGCGAGGCGAACTCCATCCCAATGACCCCGCCGCCGATCACCACGAGGCGCTCGGGCAGGCGGTCGATCTCGAGAAGCTCGCGGCTCGTGACGACCTCGCTCCGATCGGCTCCCGGCACGCGGAGGGTCGCCGAGGAGGAGCCGGTCGCGATGATGATGCTCCGCCCCTCATACTCTTTTCCGTCGATGCTCACCCGCCCCACTCCGAGGAGCTCGGCGTGACCGGCCGCCACCTCGACCTTGTGGCGGCGCATCTGGTACTCGACCCCCTTCACGAGGGCGTCGACGGTCTTCTGCTTCCATGCCATCGCGGCGGCGAGATCGAAGCGCGCCCCCTCGAAGATGACCCCGTAGCGGGCGGCCTCCCGTCCGTGGGCATAGAGCTTCGCCGCGTTCAGGAGGCTCTTGGTCGGGATGCAGCCCTCGTTGAGGCACACCCCCCCAAGGCGCCGCTCCTCGGCGAGCAGCACCGACATTCCGAGGGCGCCGGCCCGCTCCGCCGCGAGGTATCCCCCCGGACCGCCTCCCATGATGATCAGGTCATACACCCTTTCGACTCCTTAGTTCTTCGCGAGAGCGGCAGCCGCTCCGCCCCCTGCCCTGCGGTCCATGCAAGCCTCACAGCGCAAGGAGAAGCTCGAAGCCCGCGATCGCCTCCGCGAGGGCCGCAAGAAAACGGGCCGCCGGGGCCCCGTCGACCGCCTGGTGATCGATCGTCAGCGACAGCCCGATATGCGGACTCCACTTCACCTCGCTCCCGGCCTGCACCGCCATCGGGCGGATCGCGTTCACCCCGAGGATCGCCACCTGCGGCGGGTTGAGCACGGGGGTGAAGCGCTCGATCCCGAAGGCCCCGAGATTCGTCACCGTGAAGGTGGCGCCCGCGAGATCCTCGGCGCCGGCCTTGCCCTCCTGGCAGGCAGTCGCAAGCCGCTTTGCCTCGAGGGAGAGCTCACGCAGCGAGAGCACGTCGGCGAAGCGGATGACCGGCACGAAGAGCCCGCGCGGGGTGTCCACCGCAAAGCCGAGGTGCACGTGATCGAACTGCACGATGCGCTCGCCGAGGAAGTGCGCGTTGAGCGCCTTGAACTCGACGAGGCTCCGCGCCGCGGCGAACATCACCATGTCGCCGATCGTCACCGCGGAGAGCCCGCGCTCGGGCCGCGAGGCCTTCAGGGCTGCGCGGTAGGCGAGAAGGGCGCCCGCCTCCGCAGAGAGGTCGAGGGTAAGCTGCGCGGTCGACTGGAGCGAGGCGAGCATGCGCTCGGCGGTCACCTTGCGGATGCTGCGCACCGGCAGCTCGCTTGAGGTGTCGAGGGCTTCCCGCCGCCCGCCGCCTGCTTTCGCCCCGGCGGCCGGATCATCGAGCGCGACGTACGCGCAG
>DAHVAK010000207.1 GCA_027314665.1 Spirochaetales bacterium | reverse complement strand
CATTACCAGCACCATCGTCAGTCAGAACTTCTTCCGCCAACCGGTGCCCGCGCAGGCCGTCGGCTCCGGCTTCGTCTATGACAGGGAGGGCCACGTCGTCACCAATTATCACGTCATTGAGAAGGCCCAGTCCGTCGCGGTCTCTCTTTCCAACGGCACGAGCTATCCGGCGAAGGTCGTCGGAGCGGATGCCTCCACCGACCTCGCAGTCCTCGAGGTCGAAGGCGTCCAGCTTCCGGCGCCCCTCACGCTCGGCAGCTCGAACAGGGTCCAGGTAGGACAGTTCGTCGTAGCGCTGGGAAATCCCTTCGGTCTCACCCACACCCTCACATTCGGGGTCATCAGCGCGCTGGGACGGGTCATCCAGAGCCCAGACGGGCGCTACATCGGAGAGGCCCTGCAGACCGACACCCCGATCAACCCCGGCAACTCGGGCGGGCCGCTGCTCACCCTCGGTGGCGAGGTCGTCGGGGTGAACTCCCAGATCATCAGTCCGAGCGGATCGAGCTCGGGGGTCGGCTTCGCCATTCCGGTCAACCTCGTGAAGCGCATCGTGCCTCAGCTCATTGCGAAGGGGAAAGCAGATCATCCTTGGCTCGGGGTTTCAGTTCTCGGCTTGAGCGCCGAGCTCAAGAGCGTGCTCACTAAGGCGGGAGTCAGCGTGCCGGTCGCGAAGGGGCTCCTCGTGCTCGCGGTCGAGCCGGGAAGCCCTGCGGCGCACGCGGGGATTCGCGGCGGTACGGAGGAGCTTCGCGGGGGCAACGCGAAGCTGCCGATCAAGGGCGATGTGATTGTGAGCATCGACGGAAAGAGCTTGAGCGACCTGCAGGACCTCAGCGCCTACCTGGAGACGAGCACCCGGATAGGCCAGTCGGTCGACGTGATCTTCTACCGCGACGGGGTGCGCATGCAGGCGAGCGCAACCCTCGCCGCACGCCCGGCGCAGCTGTAGCGGGCTGCCGCCTCGCGGGCGTCTCGGAGGGCTGCCCGCCCGGTGCCCCTTCCGCCAAGCAGCTAGAAGGCGCGGCGCCGGCGGCGTGGTGGGCTGCCTGCGCCGCGAGCCCCTACCGCCGCTCGAAGAGCTCGGCGATCTCCCTCTTGTACATGGCGTTGACGACGTGCCGCATCACCTTGAGCGTGGAGGTGAGCTCGCGCCCGACCTCGAACTCGTGAGGGATCACCTTGAACTTGAAGATGCGCTCGAAGCTCTTGAAGCCGTTCTTCGCGCTGATGAGCTCGCCGATCTCGCCTGCGAGGAGCTCGTCGATCTCGGGGACGCAGGCGAGACTCTGCGGGTCTTCGAAGGGGATTGAGTTCTCCTCGGCGAAGGCGATGAGGGTCTCGAGCTTCGGGACGATGAGCGCCGCGAGGTATTTCTCGTCCTGACCGAGGACTACCGCCTCGGCGATGTAGGGCGACTCCCGCAGCTTCTGCTCCATCGGCTCCGGCTCGACGTTTTCGCCCCCAAGCAGCACGATCGTGTCCTTTGCCCGCCCGACCAGGCGAAGCTCGCCATTCCAGGTGACCATTCCGAGGTCGCCGGTGTTGAGCCAGCCGTCGTCGGAGATCATCTGCCGGGTGAGATCCTCGCGCTTGTAGTAGCCCTTCATGATTTGGCCGCCCTTGGCGAGCACGAGCCCCTTCTTGCCCGGCGGGAGGTCGCGCCCCTCTTCGTCGACGATCCGGATGGAGGTGTTCGGCAAGGGAGGGCCGACCGTGCTCGGGACCGGATGGGCCAGGGGCCTCACGCTCAAGACCGGCGAGGTCTCCGTGAGGCCGTAGCCCTCGAGCAGAGAGACTCCGACCGCCTGGAAGAAGCGATCCACCGAGCGGGGAAGGGCGCCCCCGCCGGAGATCGCCGCGATGAAGCGGCCGCCGAGGCGCTCCTTGATGGACTTGAAGACAAGGACCTCGCCGAGAAGGCGAAGCGGGGTGAGGAGGATGAGGGGCAGGATCGCAAGGGCAACATCGAGAGAGTGGGAGCGCTTGCGAAACTCGGGGCGCCGCCCCTCGAGCATCTGGATGAGGACCGCGTGCGCCGCCCCGACCGCAACGAAGAAGTGGAAAAGGCCTCGAGCGACGGCGCTCTTCGCCTTCACGTTCCGATAGACGCCCGCCTGGACCGCTTCCCAGATTCGGGGGACCGATGTCATCCACATGGGCCTCGCCGCGATGAGATCGGCAAGCATGATCTGACCGACGGGCTTGGAGTAGGCGAGCGTCACCCCCGCGGCGATCACCATGTACTGGACGAGCCGCTCGAAGGAGTGCCAAACCGGAAGCACGCTCAGGAGCACCTCGCCGGGCTTCAGCGGCACCCGCTGCGGAATGACGCGCAGCTGCGCGAGGTAGTTCTCGTGCGTGATCATGACCCCTTTGGGCTCCCCGGTCGTACCCGAGGTGAAGATGATGGTGGCGAGATCCTCGCCTTTGCCGAGGGCAAGCTCCCGCTCGAAGAGCTCGGGCTGCCGCGCGAGCGCTCCGGCGCCGTCCTTCAGGACGTCGCCGAAGGTAAGAAGCTTCACCCTCGGGAAGAGCGCGGCGTGGGGGTAGGGGTCGAACTCGGGATCGATGACGATGATCGTCTTGAGGGAAGGCATCGACTCGATGCCTGCATAGATCTTCTCGACCTGCTTTCCGTTCTCGGCGATCGTCACCTTGCACTCGGGAAAACCGAGAATGTAGGCGATCTCGCGCTCCATCGAATCGCAGCCGCGCGGCACGTCGCTCGCCCCAAGGGCGAGGATAGCGAGGTCGGCTATGAGCCACTCCTTGCGGTTGTCCGAGATGATCCCGACGCGGTCTCCCCGCTTCACTCCGACGGAGGCAAGGCCCGCCGCGAAGGCTGCCACCTCCCGATAGAAGTCACGATAGGTCGTGGGGCGAAAGACACCCGTCGCATCCTTCGAGAGCTGGGCGTTCAACTCCGGATGCGCGGCGACGATCTCCTTGAGGAGCTTCGGTATGGTCTCGGCCATGTCTACCCTCTTTTGCACCGTCTGAGATCGAGATCGGGGGAGATTATACCACGGATCGGGAAACCGCCCGCCGCGCGGGAGGGCAGCGGAGTCGTGGGCGCCCTATCGGCCCTTCCATCGCTGGAGGAGGGTCTCGATCTGGGCTTCGATTTTCGGATCGGCGACCTTGGCCTCGGGGTGCTTCTCGAACCACTGGGCTGAGCGCCACATCCCTTCCGCGAAGGTGACTCGCGCCCGGAACTCGGGAACGTAGCGCTTGATCTTGGTGTTGTCGAACACGAGGCTGTAGCGTTTGTCCCCGAGCAGCCCGGGGCCGAGCTCGGGAATCTCGCGGGCGATGAACTCCGAAGGCATGTGGACAATCGACGGGACAACCCCGAAGGCCGCTCCCACCGTTTCGTGAATCTTGTCCCAGGTGAGCGCCTCGTCGGAGGTGATCTGGAAGGTCTCGCCGTAGGTCCGCGGGTCTCCGAGCAGCCCGACAAAGGCGACGGCGAGATCGTCGCTGTGCGTGAGGGTCCACAGCGATTGCCCGTCGCCATGCACGACGATCGGCTTGCCGTCGATCATCCGTTTCACGACCGTGAAATCGGAGCCAAAGACCGTCGGGAGCCACCCGTCGCTGTAGGTGTGCGACGGGCGCACGATCGTCACGGGGAAATGCTCCTCTTCGTAGGCCTGCCACAGGCGGCGCTCGCAGGCGATCTTGTTCTGGGAGTAGGGCCAGAAGGGGTTGTAGGCCGGGGTGGATTCCGTGATCACCCAATGGGAGGGGGGCTTGTGATAGACCGAGGCCGAGCTGATGAAAACGTACTGCCCGACCCGTCCTCGGAAGAGCTCGATATCCGCTTCGATATCCTCTTTGGTAAAGGCGATCCAGTTGACGACGACGTCAAAGCGCTGATCCCCGATGAGCTTCTTCATCTCCGTGCGGTTTGCGATATCGCCGCGAATCGTCGTCACAGCCTTTCCGAAGGGGCTCGTTCGCTTGCCGCGGTTGAAATGGAAGACCTCGATTCCCTTCTCGAGGGCGACCCGCGTGCAGGAAAGCGAGATGTTCCCCGTACCGCCGATAAATAGTACCTTCATTGCTTCACTCCTTGTGCCGTCGACATCACCGGGGGAGAAGTCTATCAGATGGCTGGCCGTCAGGCAACGCGAAGCGGCAGGCGAACCCTCCGATCACCAGGCAGACTCGAGGGCTTCCGTGATCTCCCCGATCACCGCCGGATTCTCCTCCGCAGCAAGGGCGGATGCCAGAAACCCCCGAGCCCTCGCGCCTCCGATTCGGCCCAACGCCCAGGCGGAGTAGGCCCTGATCTGAGGACGCTCATCGCCGAGGGTCTTCGCCAGGGCCTCGGCTGCGGCGGGGTCCCGGAGGTTCCCCAGAGCGATGACCGCGTTGCCCCGCATCGCCTCGAGGCCGGCCTGCTGCGGGAAGGCGGGTACGACTCCGCGGTAATATTCTTCATCCATGCTGAGCATCGGGATCAGCTCGGGGCTGTCCCCAATCGGGTCGAGCAGGACAGGATACCGGCGCCTCGGCGCGATCTTCGCACTTTGCGGACAGGCGAGGACGCATTCGGCGCAGCCGAAGAGCCGGTCCTGCTGCTTCGCGCGAAGCCCCGCCGGAGCGAAGCCTCCCCAGAGCCAGTCAGTGATGCACCTGGAGAGATCCACCTTGAAGGGTCTGCTGATTGCGCTGGTGGGGCAGGCATCCAGGCAGAGGCGGCAGCCCTTCGGGCAGGCGGTATCGTAGAGCGGGGCCTCTACGGCGGCGAGGGGAGCATCGGTAGCGAAGGCGGCGCAATGGTTCCACATCTGGCTGAAGACTCTGCTTCCAAAGGGAGTGAATCGCCCTCGGGGTCGATGAGGCTCGGGGAGGGTCACCCTCGGCTCGTAGCTGATGCAGAAGCCCGTGAGGACGACCGCGCGGGCCTCCGGCAGGATGTCCCGAGGCTGGAGATGAGATGCGATTTCCGGATGGACCGGCAGCGGCTCGGCGGAGGTAACGCCGAAGAGATCGATCCCCGCGCTCTTTGCGGCCTCGCGCAGCTCAGAAGACAGGTCAAACACTCTTTTTCCCCATGTAGTCTTGATTCTATCCCGGGCCTCCGCTCCCTGCAAGGAAGAGGGAAAACCACAGAATGACCACAAAATATAGAAAGAAGGAGCATGCCACCTCCCGTCGCCCGGCAGGTGAAGGCCTCGTGGACGAAACTTGAGAGAATCGGTGCTTTCTTTGCCGCGCTCTTTTGTGTATAGTAGGCTCACATGTTGAAAAGTGGGGGTGCGGATCCTCTCCGCTGGCAGGAGGAGTCCCGCGAGAAGGAAGGCAGCTTCGGGATTTTCGACGTCTATCGGGTGGTGAGGGCTTCGCCGGCCGGCCAGCGCGGCAACTTCACGGTGGTCGACGCGCCCGATTGGGTCACCATCGTCCCGCTGCTCGCCGACCAGGGCCCATCCTTTCTCATGGTTCGGCAGTTTCGCCACGGGAGCGGGCGCGTGACCCTCGAGTTCCCAGCCGGGGTCGTGGAGCCCGGCGAAAAGCCATCCGCGGCGGCCGCCCGCGAGCTTGCCGAGGAGACCGGCTACACGGCGGATCGCCTCACCCTTCTCGGCGCGACGAACCCCAATCCCTCGTTCATGTGCAATACGACCTACACCTTTCTAGCCGAGGGGCTGCGCAAGTCGGGAAGCCCAACCCCGGATGCCCTGGAGCTGGTCGAATCGGAGCTTCTCCCTGTCGAGCGGGTGATCGCGGAAATGGGCACCGGGCCCTTCGACAACGCCATCATGATGAGCGCGATAGCTTACTATCTTCGCTGGAGCGTCGGCCAATCGGCGCCCGGCGCGTCGAGGTAGACGCCGAGCGCAAGGCGCCACGCGCCGCCCGGCTTGAAGGTGGGGTGCTCTCTTCAGCGCAGACAGGCGCCGAGCGGAATCGAACCGCTGCATAAAGGTTTTGCAGACCTCTCCCTTACCTCTTGGGTACGGCGCCGTTTGGAAGCTCTTCGGAAGTGAACCAACCGAATTCACTATAGCGAAATCCCGGTGGGTTGTCCAGCGAAGAGGCGCCGCGCACCCCGAACGGCCCCCTGCAGCCTGAGGTGCCGCGTCGTCCCGCTAGCAGGGTGCTGACAAACGCAAAGGTACCTGCCAAAACGGCGTTCTCTCGAGCCAAATTGGGGCAAGAGCCTCAACCGAAAACGCCGTTTTGGCGGCGGGTCAATCACTCTGTCAGCGCCCTGTTAGCTTTTTCGGGTGCGCTGTGCCCGTCCGCCGGCGCGAGGCTTCTCCTGCGGGCCAACCTCGGCGAGGCGCGAGCCCTTGAGCATGTTCAGGAAGTTGTCGCGGATCGGCTGCCAGCGGCGATGAATCGCGCAGGGAGCCTCGGAGCTGCAAGCGAGCCCTCCGCCAAGAAAGCAGCCGTCGTTCTTGCTGAGGCGGTCAAAGGGATCGACGATGTCGAACAGGGTGATCTCGGAAAGCGGCTTGGCGAGGCGGAAGCCTCCGCCGCTGCCTTTGCGGGACTCAAGAAGGCCCGCGTCGGCAAGGGTTTTCAGGAGCTTGCTGAGGTAGTTGGGGGGCGCCCCGACCCTGCGGGCAAGGTCCGCCGCGCCCTGAGGGCGCTCGGGCTCCGCCGACAGGGCGAGAACCGCCCGAATGGCGTGCTGCGCAGTCCGCGAAACGAGTCCGCTCATCGAAGCCCACCGGAGCCCGAAGGCGCATGGCAGGCGCGCGGGAATGGCGGACAGGAACGGATCGCGATGTACACGGGAATGGGATTAAGGGCGCGCACGACAGACCTCCACCAAATCGGATAATTCCATGAGATTATGACGTTATTGCGGGGAGCCTGTCAATATGGGCGTCAACCGGAGGGAGCCGGCGCGAGAGCGTAGGCTCCCTCCGGCAACCTACTTTTCGATGATGATTGCCGACGTCGGACAGTCGTCCGCGGCGCCTTGGACCTCTTTTTCGAGGTTTGCGGGGACATCAGGCTTGATGACCTCCGCGGTTGTATCGGCCATCCTGAAGATGTCCGGGACGCTGTCGGCGCACACGCCGCACGCGCTGCAGAGATCCGCGTCGATCTTGACCTTCATGATAGGTGCTCCTTTTCAGGGGATTCGAGGCTGGTCGTGAAGCCCGCCAAGAATATACCCTCGAACGGTCTTTCTGGTAAAGAGAGCCCGGGCGCTCAACGGGCGCGGCCTCGGAGAAGATTCCCTGCGCGGGAGGGAGGACCGCGCAGGGCCTTCGCCCTACTGCTCGATCCCATACTCCCTGATCTTGTTGAAGAGGGTCCGCCGCGAAATTCCGAGGGCCTCGGCCGCCTTGGTGCGGTTGCCCTCCCAGCGGGCGAGCGCCTCCACGATCGCTTGGCGCTCGGAGCTCTTCAAGGTGGCTGGACGCGGCGGGCGGATCGCGGGGCGATCCGGCAGGTCGATCTCCGCCGCTCCGATGACCCCCGAGTCGGCGAAGATCATCGCCCGCTCGATGAGGTTTTCGAGCTCCCGGACGTTGCCGGGATAGTCGTAGGCGACGAGCTTCTCCATGGCTTCGGGGGTTACCTCGCGAATCCGCTTACCCGCCCGCACCCCCAGCCGATCGATGAGATGGCCGACGAGATAGGGGATGTCTTCGCGGCGCTCGGCAAGGGGAGGCACCTCGATGCGGACCACGTTGAGTCGATAGAAGAGATCCTCGCGGAACTGACCTGCCGCCACCCGCTCCTCCAAGTGTCGGTTGGTCGCCGCGATGACGCGGCCGTCGACCGGTATGGGCTGCAGGCCGCCTAGCCGCTGGATCTTTCGCTCCTGCAGGACGCGCAGAAGCTTCACCTGGAGGTGAAGGGGAAGATCCCCGATCTCATCGAGAAAGAGGGTCCCCGAGGTCGCGAGCTCGAACATCCCAATCTTTCGCGCCGTCGCCCCCGTGAAGGCTCCCCTCTCGTAGCCGAAGAGCTCGCTTTCGAGGAGGGTGTCGGGAACCGCTCCGAGATTGATCGCGGTGAAGGGGCCCTCCGCCTTGGCCGAGAGGGCGTGGATCGCTCGGGCGATCACCTCCTTACCTGTTCCGCTCTCGCCGGTGATGAGGACCGTCGCAGGGGTTGCCGCGATGCGCTCCACGAGCTTTCGGATCTTCACGACTGCGGGGCTCTCTCCAACGATCACGGCGGCGCCCTCTCCGGAGCGCCGTCCGAGCTCGACCTGGTCGCCTCGGCGCCGATTCTCGACGATCTTCCGCAGGCGTACGATGAGCTCCTCGGGATCGAAGGGCTTCACGATGTAGTCCTCGGCGCCGAGCTTCATCGCCTCGACTGCGTCGCGCACCTCGCCGTAGGCCGAGATCATGATGACCGGGATTCTCGGTCCCTGCTCCCGCAGCCAGGCGAGAAGCTCGAGCCCGCCCATCGCGGGCATCCGGAGGTCGACGATCGCCGCTTCGAAGCTCTCCTCTTGGAGGTGCCGCTGGGCCGCGAGCCCATTCTCGGCGCAGACAGACTCAATCCCCTCAAGCTCGAGGTAGCGCGCCACCGACTCGCGGATGTTCTTCTCGTCGTCGACTACGAGAACTTTCATTGCTGATACCTGGGAAGCGTCACGACCGCCTCGGCTCCGCCCGTCCGCGCGGGGCGAAGTAGGAGGGTGCCGCCGGCGGCTTCGACGAAGCGCTTGGAGATGGCGAGCCCCACCCCCATCCCCCGGACCTTCGTCGTGAAGAAGGGATCGAAGAGGCGGGCGGCATCCTCTTCCGAGAGGCCGGGGCCGCGATCGGCGACGATCAGCTCGATCTTGCCCTTCGCGGCCTCGAGCGAGAGGGAGACCGGCTCCGCGGCCCCGGGGCTCGGCTGGCTCTCGCCTGCCTCCTCTCCTTGGGCGCTCTCGACCCCGTTTTTCACGAGGTTCTCGAGGACCGAGCGCAGGCGATCGGGATCGAAGAGGACGGCGAGCGGCTCCGCCGGGGGCTCGGGACGCCGAACCGGCCAGGGGAAGCGCGCGAGAAGATCCGTCGTGAACTGGTAGAGGTCGATGCGCTCGGGGTTCCCGCGCGGGTCGCGCAGATACTCCCCGATCCGTTCGACCAGGCGGCTCAGGCGCTCGGTCTCCTCCTCGATGAGGGCGATCTCGCGGGGAGCGGCGAGCGGGGAAGCGGCAGGGCCGAGGGTCGCGCCCGCGGGAGCTGAACGAGCCCCATCGGCAGGGCCGAGGGTCGCGGCGGTTCCCGCGGCAAGACCGGCGCGAGCGGCAGCCGCCCCGCCCTGCGCGCCGATCGTCCGCTTGAGAATCGCCGTCTGGAGCTTGATGGCGCTCAGAGGGTTCTTGATCTCGTGGGAGAGGGTTCGGGCGATCTCGCCGAGATGCACGAGCTGTCGCTGCGCCTCGATGCGCTCCCGGTACTGGCGGTTGCGCCCCATGAGCAGCCCGATCGTCAGGAGGATGGCGGCGATGAGGAGCGGGACCCCCACAAGCGCACCGTCGAGGAGCGAGCGCTCGCGGAAGTAGGAGGGAAGCGCAAGATCGAGGTAGAGGTAGGCGGGCCGAACTAGATTGAAGCGATTCGCGGGGCCCCGACCGAACCTGCGAGGCGGCTCAGGGGGCGCCCCCATCATGCGGCCCATGCTGCGCAGAGGCATCTCCCCGATCGCCGGATGGGGCAGAATCCCGATTCGCCGGACCAGGACGATCGACTGCGACACGGCCTTGAATCGGAACTCCTCCCCGCCCGGGCCTCTCGGCGACTCGAGCGCGGAGGGCGCCGCGAGAACTGTGGTGAGCGGAACGCCGTCGCTGCGATAGAGCCCGAAGCCCCGCACGGAGGCGGGGAGATCGGCGAGGAGCTCCTGTCCGAGCGCCTCGCCGTAGGGAGAGAAGCCCTCCGCTTCGAGGGCGGGTCCGAAGCGCGCGCGAGCCATGTCGAAGAGCACGACCTCGTTCATGGCGCGCTCGAGAAGGGCCGTGGCGGTCTTGTCCGCCTGATACTCGGCCACGAGCCGGTTCAATCGCATCTCGCTGCGGATGAACAGGACGGCGAGGGTCGAAAAGAAGAGAAAGAGCGCGAAAAGAAGGAGCAGGAGGGCGATCTCTTTGCGGGTGGGATGGGCCATGGCGCTCATGGTAGGTGATTCTAAACCAACGGGCGGAAAAGGGAAGGGCGCCTCGCGGCGCCCGACACCTCCGGCAGCGGAGCGCCCGCGGCTCGCTTCACGCCTGGCCGCACCGCGCCCCCCGCCCGACCCGCGCTACCGATCGTCCCAGTCGCGGTAGGGTCCATTGCCGCCGTACGGACCGCGACCCCATCCGGGGCCGTATTCCATCATCGGTCCGTAGCCGGGACCAAAGCCGCGGCCATACCCGGGTCCGAAGCCCATCATGCCGAAGTGTCCGCCGTAGCCTGCGCGCGGGCGGTGCGGGGTGTTGACGTAGGTCTTGCCGTCGATCGTCGCCGAGGCGAGCCAGAGCGGAGTGGTGCCCTCCTGCAGGACAGAGCGCATGCGGGGCGGAAGCTGACCCTCGAGGGCCGAGCCCTTGACCGTTATCGTCTGGCCGTCCTTGACGCCCAGGTCGAAGGCGAGGAATCTCGGGACGAGAAGCTCGTAGGTAGTTCCCCCGCTGGTCAGAAGCGGATGGTACTCGCCGGCAAGCGAGACCCTTCCGGTGATGGTCTGCTCCTTGGCGAGGTTGAGACCCCAGGGGCCGTAGCCGGGCTGCGCGGAAGGGGGGGCCGCTTGGGCGCTGCCCGCCTGGGGACCAGCCTGGGCCTCTCTCTGGCCGGCTGCGAAGAGACCGGCGCCGGCAACCGCCAGAAGCAAGCCGGCTATCAGTGCGACTGTTCGTTTCATCCTTGTCCTCCATGAACAGGTGATTACACTCTCTTATGCAGGATGCGTGCCAAGCCGGGGGTTGTCCTGCCCCATTTTGAAGGGATTCGGCGAGCCAAAACGGCCATTGTCGGCCTCCGCACCGCGAAACTCACCGGGCTCCGATGGCTCCCGGCGCCGGGAGCGGGAAAATCCTTCCCACCCTTCATTCCTGAGAAAATGCTGCACCCTTCTGCCCCCGGCCCGCGCCGCCGCTGCGGGCGATCCGCGTGAGCTCTTCAAGCTGGCCCCCGCTCGGGCTATAATCCCCTCGGGAACAGAAAGGGGGAACGCTGATGGCAGGAATAGGGATTGGCCTTCTCGGTTACGGCGGGATCGGCAAGGTGCACACCCTTGCCTATCGGGAGATCCCCTACTACTATCCGGGGCAGCTTCCCGAGCTCTCGTTGGCGGCGGTCTGCACCGCGAGGCGGGAGAGCGCAGAGGCCGCGGCGCGCCTTGGGGGCTTCGCCCGGGCCTACACGAGCGTGGAGGAGCTGGTCGCCGACCCGGCCGTGACCGTGGTCGATTGCTCCCTTCCCAACAGCGCCCACAAGCCCGCCCTCCTCGCTGCGCTCGCCGCGGGCAAGCACGTCTACTGCGAAAAGCCTCTGGCAGTAAACGCGGACGACGCGCGCGAGATTGCGAAGGCCGCGGCCCGATCCGGCGGGCGGCTCGGGATGACCTTCAACTACCGCTACATCCCGGCGGTCATGCGCGCGAAGCAGCTCCTTTCCGACGGGGCGCTCGGCGAGATCTATTCCTACCACTTTGAGTACCTGCACACGGGCTACCAGGATCCGACAAGGCCCCTCTCGTGGCGGATGAGCCGCGAGGCCTCCGGAGGGGGGGCTCTCTTCGACCTGGGCTCCCATGTCATCGATCTCGCCCGCTACCTCCTCGGCGAGTTCGAGTCGCTTTTCGCCACGGCGAAGACCTACGTGACCGAGCGCCCGCTCGCCTCCGGCAGCGCCGAGATGGGGCAGGTCACCGTCGACGATGCCATGTGGCTCCAGGTGCGACTCGCCGGGGGCGTGCCGGGCACGATCCACGTCTCGCGCTTTTCCACCGGTGCCCTCGACGGCCTGCAGTTCCGTGTCGAGGGACGAAAGGGGGCGCTCCGCTTCGATCTCATGGACGGGAACTGGCTCTACTGGTTCGACGCGACCCGCAAGGCAGGAGGCCTCGGAGGTGATCTCGGCTGGCAGAGGCTCGAGACTGTCCATCAGTACCCGGGGGCGGTGATACCGCCGGGGCGCACCATTCTCGGCTGGACGCGCACCCACGCGGAATGTCAGTACAGCTTCCTGAAGGCGGTCGCCTCCGGAGCGCAGCCGAGCCCCGGGATAGCCGATGGCCTCGCGGTCCAGCTCGTCCTGGATGCCGCCTACGCCTCGGCGGAGGGCGGAGGGTGGCGGGCGGTCGAGCGGATCTAGGAGGGTGCTGACAAAGTGATTGACCCGCTGCCAAAACGGCGTTTTCGGTTGAGCCTCTTGCCCCGATTTTGTTCGAGAAAACGCCGTTTTGGCAGGTACCATTGCGTTTGTCAGCACCCTGATAGGTCGGCCCGAAGATGAAAGGACTTGCAATCCGCTACCGATTCGACGATCATTGCGGCGATGAGCAATGCGGAAGAGGAGCCTCGCTCGATCGCCGATCCGAGCCAAGCCAACGCCGGCAGAATCTACGATTTCCTCCTCGGCGGGAATCACAACTTCGAGATCGACCGAGTAGCCGCGCGCGAGCTCCTCGAGATCGCACCGCTCATGCCCGGAAGCTTCAAGCTGATCCGCTGGTTTCTCGGTGAGGCGGTGAGACGGCTCGCCGCTGAGGGCTTCGATCACTTCCTCGACTTTGCCTCCGGGCTTCCGACCATCGATCACGTCCACGAGGTCACCCCCAAGGGCACCAAGGTCATCTATTCCGACATCGATGCGGTGACCGTCCGGTACAGCGAGGAGATCATCCGCGATTTCCCTCAGGTTCGCTGTCTGCAAAGCGATGCCGCCCAACCCGAGGTCGTTCTGCAGTCCGATGCCCTGCGGGATCTCTTTGGTACGGCGCGCCGGGTGGCCATCGGATACAACGGGATCATGTGGTTTCTCAGGGACGAGCAGATCACCCACGCGATGCGGGTGCTCTACGATTGGGCCAATCCGGGCTCCAAGCTCTTCCTCACCACCGATGAGACGACGATGCTCTTCGAAGAGGGCGACCCCAAGATGGCGGCCTTCGCCGAACGCTATCGAAAAATCGGCCAGTCGATCTACCCGCGCAACCGGGCCCGGTTGACCGAGCTCATGGCGCCGTGGCGGCTCATCGAACCCGGCTACCGACTGGTGGAGGACTGGCTTGAGGTGGAGGTGAGCGTCAACAGGGAGCTCGCCCGCGACTGGAAGGGCCTCAGCCTCTACGGCGCCATCTTCGTCAAATAGGGGGATGCCGCAGTGAGCCCTTCGGAAGAGCTGAGTCAAGAGATCGCCCGGCGCCTGGAGGCGCGCCTGCCGGAGCTGACCGCCCGTCTCCTCGAGCGTTTCCAGGAGCACATGTTCGCGAATCGCTTCATCCTCCATCCACGGAAGCTCCAGCAGCTCTCTGAGGCGGAGGCTGCAAGCTTCCTTGCCTTCCTCGCGCATCCACAAGAGGGCTACGGGGAGAGACGGGGGGGCGACCTCGCCCGCGAGGGGCTCGGGGAGCGCTCCCTTGTTCGCCTTGGAAGGGAGCTGCGCGATTACTGCCAGCAGGCCCTCGCCGATGCAGAGCCACAGATCCTTTCCTCGGCGATCGCGGCGAGCGAGCGCTATGCGGGGGAGCTCTTCGTTGGCTACGCAGAGACCCGCGAGGAGACTATCCTCACCGAGCAGGAGGAGCTCCGGCGGGCGCTGTCCCGAACCCTCGAGATCCAGAGCGAGGAGCTGCTCTTCAAGAATCACGCGGTCGACACCTCGGTGAACGGCATCATGCTCGCGGATTTGAGCGGGCGAGTCACCTACGTCAACGCCTCCTTCCTGGGGCTGTGGGGCTACCAATCGGCGGCGGAGGTCGTCGGGTCACAGATGACCGACCTCTGGACCGGCGGCGAGCTGCGCGGGATGCTTGCAAGCCTCTCGCGAACCGACGGCTGGCACGGAGAGCTTGCCGCCCGCCGGAAGAACGGGGCCACCTTCACCGTAACGCTGGCGACCTCGCTCGTGAAGAACTGGGCGGGCGACGCGATCGGGATCATGGCCTCCTTCGTCGACATCACCGAGAGCAAGCGCCTGGAGGCCCAGATCCAGCAGATCCAGAAGATCGACGCCCTGGGCCAGATCGCGGGCGGGATCGTCCACGATTTCAACAATCTCCTCATGGCCGTGAGCGGATACGTCCAGCTGCTCCTGATGGATGCCGAACCGGGCACCTCGCTTCAACACGATCTTCTCCAAATACGGGGTGCGGTGGACCGGGGAGCCGGCTTCACGAAGCAGCTGCGCTTCTTCACTCGCCAGGGCAGCGGCAAGCGTCAGCCGATGAACCTGAACGAAGCGGCAACCGAGACCTACGAGCTGCTGAAGCGCACCTTCCCGCTGGATATCTCCTTCGGTCTGGAGCTTGCCGCGACCCCGTGGACCGTGGAGGCCGATCCCACCCAGATAAGCCAGGTGCTCGTCAACCTGTGCGTGAATGCACGCGACGCCATCGTGGAGCGGGAGTCCCTTCAGGCGGGGGAGATCGTCAAGGGATGCATCACCATCGTCACCGAGAACATCCTTCTCGGCGAGGGCATGGCCCGGCGTTTCGTCAACGGCGCCCCGGGACGCTACGTACGCCTCTGCGTGAGCGACACCGGCATCGGAATGGACGCGGAGCTCGTCAGTCGGCTCTTTATCCCTTTCGTCACGACGAAGCCCTCGAAGACCGGAACCGGCCTGGGGCTGGCCGTCGTGAACGGGATCGTGCGCGGGCTGCGCGGCTTCATCGACGTCACGAGCACGATCGGTGAGGGGTCGACCTTCGCGGTGTATCTGCCGGCGGCCGAGCCCGCGGGGGAGAGGGGCTCAAGCGATGAGAGTGACCGCCCGAGCGCGGCGGCCCAGGGAACGGTCCTGGTCGTGGATGACGACGAGCAGGTGCGGGAGGTCATCGTGCGCTCGCTCGGCCAATCCGGCTATCTCGTGCTCGCGGCTCCGAACGGCATGGACGCCCTCGCCCTCTTCGAGGCGCGAAGGAGCGAGATCGATCTCGTGGTGCTCGACATGGTGATGCCGACGATGGGCGGAACGGAGACCCTGCGGCGCCTCAAACAGCTCAGCCCGCGGGTGGCCGTCCTCGTCGTGACGGGCTACACCACGGAGGACCTGGCCCGCGAGCTCGCGGCAAGCGGCGCCGACGGGCTCGTCGAGAAGCCTCTCGACCTCAGGGTGTTCGTCGCCAAGGTGAAGGAGCTCGTCGGCGCCCCCTTCGTTCGACCGACGCGGCGGTAGCCGGGCGCAGTGAGGCGTTGGGGTTCGGGGTCGAAGGGCGTTTCAAGCAGGCCGCAGGCTGCTCGCGCGTCGACAGTCCGCGGAAGGCGGCGATCATCCCCGATCGGCCCGGTGGGAGTGGCGGACCCTGCGGTGGCGCCGGCGCATCCCGACCCCCGAAAGCAGATTGATCCTCGTGAAGATGTAGTCCAGCGAGTCCCGCTTGATCTCCACACGATAGTAGTTGGTGTCCGCAAGCTGGCGGGCCTGGTAGTTGTCGTGGCTCAGGTACTTCTGGGAGCGCCCGCGGTCGAACCAGTGGACCAGGGTGATGTCGCCGTCTCCGAGCTCGAGACAGGTAATTCCGTGCTTGCCTACGACGGCGCCGGAGTTGAACATGCAGGGCACCACAAGGTCGGCGTTGTAGAGGCTGCTGATTGTGGCGGAGCTGTTCTTGCGCCGGCTCAAGCGCTCGAGCTCGGAGCGGTACTCGAGAATCGATGCCTCGATCTGCTCCTTTCCGGCGGCGGAGGCCTCGACGTAGGCGCGGCACAGATGCTCGACGCGGAACTTGATCGTGTCAAGCTTCGACATCGACTCAAAGAGCGGGCGATGGGTGTGGCCGATGATCGTGAGGAGCTTCTGCTTCGAGGCAAAACGGTAGACCCGCTGCTCGGTCCGGAACTGTTTGGTGCTGTCCTGAGAAACCGAGACGTTTTGGATCCGGAGGGGATTTGCGAGGTAGCGCAGGGTTAGGTAGATCCAGAGGTTCGGCTTCGCGTAGGCCTTCTTCGTCTGGTGGCCGTGGAAGATGAAGATCTCGTCGTCCTGATAGCGGAAGCGAAGGGCCTCGCGAACGAGGTGCGCGGTCGCGGGGTCCCACGCGAGGAGGAGATCGTGATTGCCCACCAATCGGTAGAGGGCGCCCGCGCGGTCGAACTCAGCGAAGAGCCGATAGACCTCATCCCAGTGCCGCTTGATGGACTCGATGGAGAAGCGCTGCAGCTCCTCGATGTCACCGTTGAGGATGAGACCGCTGCGCCCGGCGAGGTAGTAGTCGCGAAGAACGGTAGTGAACAGCCCGGCGTTCGCTTTGAAGTCGTCGTTTCGCCCGCCGTTGCCGAGATGCAGATCCGAAAAGATGACCCAACGATCCTCCGGCGCAAGGCTCACCGAGGGGGTGCGCTCGAACAGCTGGACGAGAGTGTCGTAGCTGTACTGGTCGCCGTTCATCGTCTCTACTATATCACAAAGACGGGCTCTGTAGGGTGCATCCTCTCTATTCCCCGGCGCCCACGAGAGCCGCGAAGCGCTCGATGCGCTCGCCGATCATCGCGACCCCCTGACGCCAGAACTCCGGCTGCTCGATGTCGAATCCGACCCCGCGGATGAGGCTTACCGCGTCGCTCCTTCCGGTCCCGGCGAGCAGGGTCCGGTAGCGTTTGGCGAAGGAGGGCCCTTCCTCGCGGTAGAGGGCGTAGAGCCCCAAGCCGAAGAGCTGGCCGAAGGCGTACGGGAAGTTGTAGAAGGCGAAGTCCTGATTGTAGTAGTGGCCCTTGACCGCCCACATGTAGGGATGGAGCTCGTTTGGGTCGAGGGCCTCCCCATAGGTCTCGCGCTGAGCGTCGAGCATGAGCTCGCAGAGCTCGGCGGGGGAAAGCTCGCCCGCCCGACGGCGCTCCAGAACCCGACTCTCGAACAGGTAGCGCGAGAGGATGTCGACCACCACCTGCGTGCAGCCTTGGAGGAAGTCCTCGAGGATCGTGATCTGTTGGGCAGGCGGAACCACCTCGAGCGCGCTCGTGTAGATGAGGCTCTCGGAGAAGATCGAGGCGGTCTCGGCGAGGGTCATCGGGTACTGCCGGTGGATCGCCGGCGAGTCCTTCAGCACCTCGTGGTGATAGGCATGTCCGAGCTCATGTCCGATGGTCGTGAGGCTCGAGAAGTCGCTGCTGTAGTTGGCGAGCACCCTGCTCGCGCCGCTCAAGGGGAAGCTTATGCAGTAGGCCCCACCCACCTTCCCCTCCCGCGGGCGGGCGTCGATCCAGCCCGCTTCGAAGGCTCCTCGGGCGAAGCTGCCCATCTCCGGGGAGAAGCGCGAGAGCTGCTCGACGATGAAGTCCCGCGAGCGCGGGTAGGGCCATGCCTCGATGGCTTCGCCCACCGGAGCGAACAGATCGAAGAAGGCGAGCCGGGGCAGGCGCAAGGCGACGGCCTTCGCGCCGAGATAGCGGCGGAAGAGAGGCAGCGACTCCTGCATCACCGCGATGAGCGCCTCGAGGGTCTTGCGGGTGATCCGCGACTGCACGACCGAGCGCTCGAGGGTGCTCTGCCAACCGCGTCGAGAGTTGAGAATGACGGAGGAGCCCTTCACCCCGTTCAGGGCGAAGGCGAGGGGAAGCTCCATGCTCTTCCATGCGGCAAGCTCCGCGCGGAAGGCGCGCTCGCGCACCGAGCGCTCGCGGGCGAAGGCGAGGGTGCGCAGCTGCGTGACGGTCTTGCGCTCGTCGCCTCCCTCCTCCCACTCGACCGAAAGGGTCGAGGAGACCGCCTCGTGGAGGCGAGTCCAAGCGTCGCCCCCCGCGCGGGAGAGGTCGGCCGCGAGCGCCTCCTCCGGAGGGCTCAGCTGGCGACGCTGGAGGATGAGCTGCTCCTCGAGGAAGAAGCGGCATTCCGCGAGGGCGGGGGAGCCCTTCAGGAGCTCGGCGAGCTGCGGCTCGATCTTCGCAAGGGCGTTTCGGAACAGGACGACTGCGTTCTTGAAGGGGAGCCCCAGCTCCTCGAGCTGATTGATCTCGCGCTGGGCCGCGATCTCCCGGGTGTCGGTGGAGTAGCGGGCGTAGGCGTAGGAGGAGAGCTCCTCGTAGAGGTCGGCGCTCCGGTTGTAGAGCTCCAGGCATCCCGAGAGCCATTCGCTCGGCCTGCCCGAGCGAGCTTCACGGTCGCCGATCGCAGCGAGGAGCGCGGAGACGGAGCTCCCCAGGCGCGCCTTCGCGTCGAGGTATTTCACCGAGTCGAAGCCCGGGAAGATCGGCTCGAGGCTCCAGAGGGGAAGGGCGTCGCCTTCGCTCATGCGCGAGCTGCTCCCTCCCACGAGAAGATCTCCGCTTCCCGAAAGAAGAGATCGATCTCTCGCTGCGCGCTCTCCGGCGAGTCGGAGGCGTGCACGATATTCTCGCGGGTGATGACTCCGTAGTCCCCGCGGATCGTTCCCGGTTGGGCGCTGTCCGGATCGGTGGCTCCGACGATGGTGCGAAGGACGTGGACGGCATCCTTGCGCTGGAGCACCATGGCGACGACCGGCTTGGAGGTCATGTAGGCGACGAGCGGCTCGTAGAAGGGCTTCCCCTGGTGCTCGGCATAGTGGGTCTCGGCGAGGCTTCGGGAGATGTGCATCAGCTTCATCCCGATGATCTCGAAGCCCTTTCGCTCGAAGCGCGTGAGCACCTCTCCGACGATTCGGCGATCGAGGACGCCGGGCTTGAGCAGGGCAAGGGTGCGTTCCATGGGCTGTACTCCTGGAGATTGATTTTCGTGCCGGCGCCCCGCTATCGAGTGGCGTCGAACATTCGCTTGAGCTCTTCCTTCAGCCCGGTCAGGGCCTCTTGGTAGCGTTCCTCGAGGGCGGCGTAGTTCTTCTGGAGGGCGCTGGCGAACTCCGGGTCCTGTAGGGGATTGAGGCGAACCTTCGAGCCGACCTGCTGAGAGAGCTGGGCCTCTCTCTGCCGCAGGCGCGGGGCGAACTGCTGCTCGAGCTGCTCCCGAACCGCCTTGCGGTTGTCGAGGTACTGCTGAAAGAACTTCGCAAGCTGCTGGAGCAGCATGCTCGCCTTCTTCTTGTCCGCGACGAGCTCCGGAAGGGTGCCTTCGATGGTCTGGAGGCGGGGGGCATAGCTATCGTCGAGGGGCAGCACGACGTTGGCGAGGAGGGTCTGGAAGACCCCGTCCTTGACCCATCCCAGCTGCTTTCCGGTGTAGCCCTTCAAGGCTTCGCGGAGCCCTCGAGCTTCGCCTTCCGCGGCGCCGTTCAGAATGGAGGAGGCGAGCTTCTTGCCCTCTTTGACGACCGCTTCTTCCTCGATCTTTTCCTTGTCGCCCACCACCCCTTCGGTGCGCTCGAGCGCTAGCTCCAAAGCGGACTTGATCCGTGCCATCGCACTCCTCCTGACGTTGCCAGGTTGCCGACATACCCAAAGGTACCCGTCGAAATGGCACCTTCACGAGCCAATTCGGGGCGTGAAGGCCGGAGAAAACGCCATTTCGACGGCGCTTCAATTATGTTGTCAGCACCCTGTTCGCTGAATTTAGCGATGATCTCCTTCCTGTTCAAGGGCTTGGGGGGCAAGGAAGCCCTCCTCGGTGAGCAGAAGGTCGACGCGACGGTCGAGGGGACCGACGGGCACCTCTTCAACTATCTGGTCGTTGAAGCAAAGCCCGACCGCGATGAGCCCGGAGGCCCCTCGCCTCCCCGGCGCAAGGATCCCCGCCGCCACGCCTCTCGCCGGACGGCGCAGGGCCTCGCACGCCGCGAGCTGCCGATCGTAGAAGCCCCTGCCGCGCCCGAGCCTGTTTCCCCGCCGATCGAAGGCGAGCCCCGGAACGAGGAGAAGCCCCTGGGAAGCCTCGGCGGCGAGGCCTTCGAGCGAAACTACCGGAAGCGCTGCGCCGGGCTCCCGAATGCGATAGCTGTTGCGCTCCCAGGGAAGCTCGAGGCTCGTCACCGCGCGAAAGGAGAGGGCCTCCCCTTCGATCCGCGGAAGCGCCAGGCGCTTTCCTGCGGCGAGCGCGGCCTCGTTGATTGCGGCGGTATGCACCTCCGTGGACAGGGAAAGAAAGGAGAGGAGGAAGGCGGAATCACGCCACAGGCTGCTTTCGAGGAGCAGCGCGGCGATGCGCGTGCTTCGCGCAGCGCGGCTCGATTTCGGCAGGCGGCGCAGCCGCTCGCCGATCGAGGCGCGGAGGCCGACCTTCGGATCATCCATGCCGATGAGCCTATCAGAGAGTCGGAATCTGCGAAAGCGCGCCGAAAGGAGCTGCGACAGCCCGCATAATGCCGGACTCTCCGATGTCGGCGACGCCTCGCATGAGGTGGCAGTCTCAAGACGGCGTGAGGAAGGCCGAAGCGGCCCACGGAGCCGAGACGGCGGAAGCCGGCCAGCACGGCGAGGCAAGCTCATGCCATGACAACCATATCCGGCACCCATGGGGACGGGCTTGTCGAAGCGGCAGGAGCGGGGCATAGTGCTTCATACCTAGGTTCTACAGGGGGGCAGAGATGGCGAAAAACAGCAAGAACAGCTCGCTCGTTTTTCTGCAGGCTTCGGTGGCGGCCTTTTTTGTTCTCATCGGGCTTGCGGCGATCGTGAGCTACGACTCGAGTGCAAATCGATTCGGAAGGGCGATCGTCAGGACCTTCGGTGGGAGCAACGATCCGGTGAGCCTCATCATCGCGATTCTTGCGATCATTGCCGGCTTGATCCTGCTCGCAGGGCTTCTCGTGAGCATTTCGCCCAGGCTGATGTATGCGGCGGGTCTCGGGATGCTCATCTTCTGGGCCCTGCGGATTCTCTATGTCTTCTTCCTGAACAATCCCTTCAAGCCGGATCTCCTGGTCTGGCTCGCGCAGCTCTCGCCCGATGTGATCGTGCTGGCTGCGCTCCTTTTGATCGCCAGGAAGTACGCCTGAGGCGCGAGATCGGCTCGGGCGGGGAGGAGTCTGTGGGCAGGCAGCCGAGGAAGGGGCGTTCGGGGAAACCGGCGCGCCCCGGACCCGAACGAGTCGGGCGGGCCCGCGGAGCGCGAAACCCGGCGAGCAGCGACAGGCGAAAGCAGGACGCCCGCCCCGCCCCCAAGAGCGCGCCAAGCGGAAGGTCGAAGCAAATCGGAGCGCGCGAGGCCCCTCTCCGACGCAAGGGGGTCACCTTGCTTCGGGTCTCCGAGCGCTCGGCGCTTCTTGCCTTCCTGCTTGCAAAGCTTCCCGACGAGGGACGCAACTCGGTCAAATCGCTGCTTTCGCATCGTCAAGTCTCGATCGACGGCGAAGTGGTAACTCGCTTCGACCGTCTCCTTTCTCCCGGCGAGCGGGTGACTATCGCCCGCTCTCGCGCCGCATCCGGGGCGGGGGTTGAGCTTCCCACCGCCGCAGCGCCCGCGGGGGCGGCGGGTGACCGGCGCGGGGGGGCCGCCGGTGAGGCGCGGACCGGGGCGCGCGAAACGCTTTCGGGCTTGCGCATCCTCTTCGAGGACGCCCACCTCATTGTCATCGATAAGGCCGCCGGCCTCCTGTCGATCGCCACCGAGCGCGAGCGCGACCGAACCGCCTACAGCATCCTCTGGGATCACGTGCGCCGGGACGATCCGAAGGGCCGCATCTACGTAGTCCACCGTCTCGACCGGGAGAGCTCCGGGGTGATGGTCTACGCGAAGAGCCCGGAGGCGAAGCGAGGGCTCCAAGAGGCCTGGAGGGAGGCGGTGGAGAGACGAACCTACGCGGTCGCCGTCGAAGGCAGGGTGACAAAGGGGAAGGGGACGATCATCTCCTGGCTGAAGGAGGACCGCTCCCTCGTCATGCGCTCGAGCCCGATCGACAACGGAGGCCAGCGCGCGGTCAGCCACTACCGGGTCGTGCAGAGCGCCGCAGACTACAGCCTGCTCGAGGTGGAGCTCGAGACCGGGCGGAAGAATCAGATTCGGGCGCACATGCAGGCAATCGGCCACAGCGTCGTCGGCGACGCGAAGTACGGCGCGAGCGGCAATCCCATCGGAAGGCTCGCCCTCCACGCGCGGCTCCTTTCCTTCCGCCATCCGATCACCGGCAAGCCCATGAGCTTCGAGAGCCCGATCCCACCCGCTTTCCAACGCCTCGTCGGGCGCGCCGCCGACTAGTTGCGGCGGGTAGCGCGCTGCGCCGGGCGGTTCGGGGGCACCTACCTCCTTCTGCGGGCCGGGAGCCGTTGGAGCGGACCTGGGCGAGCTCGTCGAAAGCAGCACCTACATGTTCGAGCGAAGCCCGGAGGAGCTCGCGGACCTCGAGTCGGTCGCTCTCGAGGGCTACGCTGCCGGCCTCGCCGACGCGGGCTGGTCGGGCGACCTCCGGCTCGTTCGCCTCGGCTATCTCATCGCTGCCCTCATCTGGAT
The DNA here is from genome assembly GCA_027314665.1 of Spirochaetales bacterium. Taxonomy (GTDB): domain Bacteria; phylum Spirochaetota; class Spirochaetia; order DAHUYW01; family DAHUYW01; genus DAHUYW01. The sequence goes on along the minus strand of DAHVAK010000207.1, from coordinate 642 downwards.
GGGCGCGACCCTCCCCGGTTGGACCGCCTATATCCTGGGCGAAGGCTCGAACATCGACGTTCAGGCGATGTTCGGACGCTCGAAGGACGAGGTCCTTCGCGGATGGCTCGTTCTCGCCGAGTTCTTGATGGAGCGCGCGGAGGAGGCGCGCTCCTTGATACGGACGCCGGATCCGTAGGCGAAATCGGACCGCGCTAGAGGGACAGCCTCCGGATAACCAGCCAAAGCCGTGCCTTGGAAAGGCCGGCAAAGAATAGTATCTTTGTCGCCAACATGGCGGGCATCATCATCTTTGGCGGAACCATTCGCACCTTGAGCGACGGCCAGCCGACCGTCGAGGCGGTGGCAATCGCGGGCGACCGCGTTGTGGCGGCGGGAACGCTTGAGGAGGTTCGCTCGAGCGTAGGACCCGACGCCGCGAGCATCGACCTTCAGGGCCGAGCGCTCCTTCCCGGCTTCAACGACGATCACCTCCACGTTCTTTCGACAGGCGACTACTTCGCCCGGCCGCACCTCCACGGCCTTTCGACCGAAGAGGTAGTCGAGAGGGTGAGGGAGTTTTATCGCGACGCTCGCCCGGGCGAGGTGCTTTACGGACAGGGGTGGGACTATCCGGCCGTGGCCAGCCCCCATCGCAGCCTC
>DAHVAK010000202.1 GCA_027314665.1 Spirochaetales bacterium | reverse complement strand
TGCCGGATGGAGCGGCGGACGCGGGAATTGGCGTACTGATCGAGGGGGAGGAGGAAGCCCAGAGAGACCTCATCCTTGACGATCTCGACACGCTCGGGATCGCGCTCGTGATAGAGGAGCGTGACGGTCTGGCCGATGAGGCCGACGGGAGCCTCGAAGTTACGACCGAGCAGGGTGACGGTGCGATCCCTTGCCACCTTGCGACGGACGGCGATACGGAAGTAGTCGCGAAGGTCTTTAGGCGCCGGGCGCACGAAGCGGACCTGGGCGAGATAGCGGTCGAGGGGTGACTGGCCCGTCGAGGAGTGGACGCGCCGGTGGTAGTCGCCGACGAGCCACTGGGCGAGGAGTTCGTTGAGCCGTTCGAGCGTGAGGCCTTCGGGGAGGGTCGGGAGGAGCTGGGTTCTGACGGTGAGGAAGAAGCGCTCGATCTTGCCACGGCCCTCGGGGACGTAGGGGCGGGAGTGGAGGAGTGCAATGCCGAGGCGTGCGCAGGCGTAGGCCAGTGCGTTCGAACGGAAGGCGGAGCCGTTGTCGACGTAAAGCTTGCGGGGGAGGCCGCGCTTCTCGAGGGCCGAGATGATGCAGTCGCGGTAGCACTCGAGGTTCTCCGAGAGATAGAACCGGGCGTGGGCGAGGAGACGGGAATGGTCATCGAGAATGGCGAAGAGGTAGGCCTTTGCTGAGCCGTCCCTCGACAATGACGAGGGGGCCGTGCATGCAGTCCGACTGCCACAGGTCGTTGACGAGTTCGGTTTCGAAGCGGCGGCGGTCTTCGGGCAGTCGAGTGTCTTTCTCGAGACCGTGGCGCTTGAAGAGCCGGTAGAGGCTGTCCTTTGCAGGGCCTTTGTCCGAGGGGGAGAGAATCTTCCGCTCGCGGGCGAGCTTCACGAAGACGGGAAGGCTGACGCCCGCGTTCTCCTTGCGGAACGCGATGAGGGCGGCTTCGAGCTCCGTCCCGAGGGCCCTGCTGGTCCCCCGATCCTTGCGCGGCTGGGGCTCCAGCCCTTCGATCCTCTCGCCCGCCTTCGTGTAGAGCGCGACCCATCGCAGGACCGTCGATCGGGCGATGGACGAGCGCGGCGAGCCGGGGATGTCCCAGCTCTTTGCGATGATGTCCCTGATCAGAGCTTCCTGTTCGCCGTGGCTCATGCCCTTCCTGCTCACCAGGGGGCTGATAAGGGCAAAGCGGAATAACGAGACGCGTTTACGCAGTTGCTGGTCCATCTGAATGCCTCCGAGGACCTATACTCGTGCTTCAGGGAGGCGCTGTCGCCGCAAGCCTTCGGTAGGGTGGGCCCGGCCAGGGAACGATCGCGCGGTCGGCGATCGAATGAGTGACAGGAATGATGGCGGTGTCGAGGAGGTTCCCAAACGATGTACCGGCGAGTCCGTCGAAAAAGCGCCAGACATACCCGTGCCCCCACAGCCTCGCGCTCCCACACCGGAGACATTGATGGGGACGGGGCCATGGAAAGAGCTTGCCGAGGCTCATAAGTTCCGGCACACTGGCCGACAAGGGTAGTACCGTTTGGGTTCTTCAAGCGGTGTGATAAGGGGTAGCGGCTGACAGGCAGCTACCCCTTCCCTTTTTATCGGTCAATGTATCGGGAGTATCTTTCTCTTCTATCCCAACGAGCTTGCAACGAAAACCATATCTTCGGTCAGCTTAATGCGCGCGCCGACAGCTCCTCGGCCGGAAAGCCTTTCGGCAAGCGGATCGTGAACCGGCTGCCCATGACGATCTCGATCACCGGCTCCGCCGGCGCAAGTCTCACCGGAAGTCTCACGACCCTCGGGTTGCCATCCGAGGCGCCCAGCTTTCCCCTCCAGTAGCGAAGCCCATTCACGCCGATGCCTTCCTTACGGCAGTAACCGCGCATGCTGAGCCCGCTCGCTTTCCATGCCTCAAGGTGTGCTCGCCATACGTCCCGCTTTGATGGTGAGTCTTCTCCGTCCGCCATCTCTTGTCTCCTTACGGAAACAATCGATAGAGAAGCACCAAACGCACAGACCCGCAGAAATTGGCGTTTACGGTGCGGCAGCGTGGGAGTCATGTTGTCCTCAAACGGCACGCCCCGAATGGTGATATCGGTTGCGTGGTACCGCTGCACAAGGAACTGGCTATCGAAACCCTCCAAGGCATCCTGAGGCTCGCCCAGGTGACGGTCGACGAGTTCACAAAGAGCCTTCAGCGATGAGCGCCGAACAGCCACCTCGCGATTTTACCAATGCCCCCGATTCTCGTCTCTCCGCCACCAGAGTGACGGATTGCTCCGTGCTCTGCCGCCTGATATCCTGACTACTGAGGGGATGATATGAATCTGCGTGTCATCGTTGACGTTGACGAGCAGACCGGTTCCTGCAGTGCAATCTGTCCCGAGCTCCCCGGATGCGCGAGCGCCTGCGACACGGAGGAGGAACCCCTCCACCAGCAAACAGGTCAGTGAGAATAGACGATCCTGACAGCGCTCCCCAGCGGTCTTCCTTCATTGCCCACACAGCCTATGGGATGTGTACTAGACCATGAGCGGCAAGGAGCTAGTGAAGGCGCTGGAAATGAACGGCTGGCAACTGCATCACATTCACGGGTCACACTACGTCATGAAGAAAGGCAACCTGACCCTCGTCGTTCCTGTCGACGGGAATAAGGATCTTGCGCCGGGGCTCCTGCACAAGCTCAAGAAACAGGGAGGTCTCCGGTGATCGCGTATCCTGCCATCTTCTCCCCCGATGAGGGTGATACCGAAAATGTCGAGTTCCCCGATCTGCCCGGATGTCTTGCCTACGGTGACGACCGGGACCACGCGCGCTTGATGGCACGGGAGGCCTTGAGCGGATATTTGGCGTCACTGCTCGACCGGGACTTGGAAATACCTGGCCCTTCTCACCGGAGCGGCCCCGATGTTGAAATCATCGAGGCGGAGAGCTCCGTCTCGTTTGCCCTGCGACTCCGTCAGGAGCGAAAGCGCCAGGGGCTTGCCCTTACCGAGGTCGCCGATAGGCTCGGCGTAAAGTACCAGGTCTACCAGCGGCTGGAAGACCCCGACCGGAGCAATCCGACACTGAAAACCATCGCGAAGTTGGAAGAAGTCCTCGGCACGAAGCTGCTCGCCGTATAGAGAGAAGCTCACGCTCGCCGTTCCGCTCTGCCCGGATCCTCCGCGTCTCCCGGGAGCTCCTCCGCCGCCCGTCGTTGCGCCTCGAGGATGATCTCTTCGGTGTGGGTATAGATCTTTCTGGTTTCGTCGTTCGTCCAACCGCCGAAATAGGAATTGAGGACCTTCGGGTCGATCCCCTGGTTCTGCAACGTCTCGGTGAGGTAGGTCGTGAGCGAGTGGCGGAAGGAATGCGGCTTCAAGTTCCGTCCTGCTCTATCGATTTCGGCAGCTGCACAAAAACGGTTGAAGCGCTTGCGCCACCATGTCTCGCCGTAGGGGACGCCTGCAGCGCCGCAGAAGACGTAGCCGCCGTCGCCCCCAAACCTTGCACGCGTGCGGAGGTCTTTGAGCGCCGCGATCGTCCGCCTCGGTACCGGCACCCTTCGCTTACCGCCCCATTTCACCTCGGTGCGATCGTCGCCCGGATGCACCGATTCGACGACGTGGACGAGCGACCGAATGAAGTCGATCGACCGCCACCGCAGGCCGAGGACCTCTCCTCGGCGCATTCCCGCGGTCTCCGCGAGGAGGAACGCGGCGTACTCCTCATGGTCCTGCCAGTGGCCAAGGGAGTCAGGCGGGAAGAAACCGGCGAGCTCTTCGCGAGTGAAAAGACCCGGACGACGTGCCTCGTACTGGATCTTGCCGAGCCCTTCGAACGGGTTCACCGGCACCTGCAGCCGGCCTCGTCGAGTGATCTCCTCCCGGTAGACCGTGTGCAGGAGCGTCACAACCCTGTTCACCCGGCCCGGGCTCAATGTCTTCACGGCGCCCGCTTTCGTAGGCATCTCGAGCGAGCGCAACCGCGAGCGGTAGTCGATCGCCTCACCGGGTGAGATCTCGAGGAAGGGCCGGTTCGCGATCGGATCGGTGAGCACGTAGAGCTCGAGCGCCCGCCGGCTGCTTTTCGCGTGCAGCCTCGACATGCGCTTGTTCTCGTCGAGGAGCCTCCGGATATGGGGGCAGCGATCCCAGACGTAGTAGTCGGTGAGGACTTCGCGGAGTGCCAGGCCGTGGAGCTCCTGACCCTCCCTCTCGAAGGCGGTCTTCCCGACCTTCGTCGCCTGCACGATGCTCTTCGAGTAGGTCGACCGACGTTTGGAGCGCGGCCAACCCTTCAAGCGGTAGAAGTAGTAGGGGCTGCCGGAACGTTTGAAGACGCGGAACTCTTCGGCGTGGCGGGGCATAGCGAGGTCCTTTCGCCGCGATTGTAGGCCAATCGGGCGGCTTTCCCGCGCGTGACCTTTCCCAAGCGGGAAGTAATCTGTTACGGCAAAGGGACTAACGGAATGAGCAATGCGGGATTCGAACCCACGACCTCTAGCTCCGGAGGCTAGCGCTCTATCCAGCTGAGCTAATTGCCCTCAGGAAAACGATAGCTCCCTTCGCGGGATCCTGTCAAGGCTGCGGCAGCTTGCAGGTCGAGGGAAGCCGAGGCGTACCTTCGCACGGACAGACCGCGCCTTGCTCCTGCGACAACGATGGCGGGGTCGGGCGCCGAAGGGCCGATGGGCCGACGCCGCTCCTTCCGCCGGCGACGGCGGGGCGCCCGCCTTTGCTTGACAGCGAAGAATCCCTCGCTACAATGGCCGGCGTGAAGCTCGTCAAGAAAAACCTTACCCCCTTTGTGACGATTCTCGTCCTTGGCCTCATCATCGGAACGCTCGCCTGGGACATCCTCGAGCGGATTTTCGCGGCGGCAGGTCTCCCCTTCTCCTTGAGCACCGGGCGAATCGGCTTCGACCTCGACGTGATCGCCTTCTACATCCGGATCAATCCGGGCAGCTTCCTCGGCGCCGCCGGGGGAGTCCTGCTCTTTCGGGCGCTGTAGGGGCGCGAAAGCCATGGTGGGATCGAGCGGCCTCGCCGAAGGGTCGCCCCGCGGCGCAGTCGAGTCTCTCGTCCTTGTCTCGGCCTCGCCGCGCAGGCGCGAGCTCCTCGCGCAGATCGGGATTCCCTTCGTCGTCGAGCCGGTCGCCGTCGACGAGGCGCTCACTGTCGGGCTCGCCCCGATAGCCCAGACAATCGAGATAGCCTTGAGAAAGATGCGGGCCTATCTCGACGGGCTCGCCTCGGCCAAGCAAGGGACCGAGCGCTGGGCCCTCTCGGCCGACACCCTCGTCAATCTCGACGGACGGCTCATCGGAAAGCCTGCAACCGAGGAGGAGGCGACGCGCATCCTCACCGATCTCGCCGGCAGAAGGCACCTCGTCGTCACCGGACTCGCTCTCTACAACCCGCGAAGCGGGGCGATCGCCTCGGGCTCGGCGGTAACGGAGGTCGTCTTTGCGCCGCTCTCTCGAGCGGAGATCGATTGGTACGTTTCCACCGGAGAATGGAAAGACGTGGCGGGCGGGTATAGAATTCAGGGCAAGGGTACGGTCTTGATCGAATCCTTCAGCGGCTCCTACAGCAACGTCATGGGGTTGCCAACGCAGACGATTTATGGCATGTTACGGAGTCAAGGACATCCATATTTCCCGAAAGGGAAATAGCAGGGTGCTGACAACATGATTGACCCGCTGCCAAAACGGCGTTTTCGGTTGAGCTTCTTGCCCCAAATTGGCACCAGAAATCGCCGTTCTGGCAGGTACCTTTGAGTTTGCCAGCACCTTGCTAATCTTCCGTCGCACGCGGCCAGCCACTGCGGCTGTCCCGGATCGCGACGAGAATTAGGGAAGGTGCGTGCTACCCTCACGGGTAGCATCGTGAGGAGGAGATTTTGGCAGTAGTTACCATGAAGAACCTGCTAGAGTCCGGTGTGCACTTCGGCCACCAGACCAAGCGGTGGGATCCTCGGATGAAGAAGTACATCTTCGCCGAGCGAAACGGCATCCACATCATCGACCTGCAAAAAACCATTGCAGCCATAAAAGAAGCCTACGAGGCTGTCCGCAAGACGGTCCTCGACGGCAAGTCGGTGCTCTTCGTCGGCACGAAGAAACAGGCTCAGCTTGCCATCGAGCGGGAGGCCCAACGCTGCGGCATGTTCTATGTCAACAACCGCTGGCTGGGCGGGATGCTCACCAACTTTTCTACCATTAAGAAGTCCATCCTGAGGTTCAAGAAGCTCGAGAAGATGGAGATCGACGGCTCCTTCGAGAGCCTGACCAAGAAAGAGGTCGCGCGGCTGACGAAGGAGAAGGTGCGCCTGGAGAAGAATCTCGGGGGCATCAAGGAGATGAAGGACCTTCCCGGTGCGATCTTCGTGATCGACACCAAGAAGGAGGCTATCGCCGTCGCCGAGGCGATGCGGATGAAGATACCGATCATCGCGATCGTGGACACCAACTGCAATCCGACCGGGATCACCTTCCCCATCCCCGGAAACGACGATGCCATTCGCGCGATTACCCTCTTTACCCAGATCATCGCCAATGCCGTGATCGAGGCGGACAACGAAATCGGCCTCGAGGTGATCGAGACCCTCCAGGAAGAGGAGGTCACCGAAACCGCTGCGGCGGCGGCCGCCGACGGCGCCACGCCGGAAGCCGAGCTTCTCACCGCGCCTCTCGCGGAGCGCATCGCAGAAAAGGCCGTCGAAGCCGAGGAGCCGAAGCCTGTCTTTACTCAGGAAGATTACTCCAACTACACCCCGGCGGAAGAGGAGCAGAAGGCCGAGGAGGGCGAGCCCGAGGCCGAGGCTATCGTCGACGAGGACAAGCTCTACGAGTAGAGACGCGCCGCCCGCCGGCAGCGATGAACCCTGCCGAGCGGCGCACGCAGAACACAACGAGGAGTAGAACAGTGCAAGTCACAGCGGAAGACGTCAAGAGACTGCGCGAGAGGACCGGCGCCGGGATGCTCGACTGCAAGAAGGCGCTCACCGAGGCCGGAGGCGATTTCGGGAAAGCCGAAAAGATCCTCAAGGAGATGGGGCTCGCCGCCGCGACCAAGCGAAGCGGGCGCGCGACCAACGAGGGCCGCATCTTCAGCCGCATCGAGCCCTCGGCGGCAGGGCTGCTCGAAGTCTCCTGCGAGACCGACTTTGTCGCGCGCAACCAGGAGTTCATCGCATTCGGTGGCGAGGCCATCAAGCTCATCGTCGACAAGAAGCTCGACACCCCCACGCCGGAGCTCACCGAAAAGGTCACGGCAATCATCAGCCGGATCAAGGAGAACATCACCCTTCGCCGCTTCAAGGTGCTGTCGATCGGGGCCAACGAAATGGTGGTCGACTATCTGCACGGCGAGGGCAACATCGGGGTTCTCGTGAAGCTGCGGGCGGAGAAGCCCGCCCTTCTCTCCGAAGAGAAGGTGAAGACCTTCGCCTTCGAGTGCGCCCTTCACATTGCGGCTTTCAATCAGATGTTCCTCAAGCGCGAGGATGTCGCTCCCGCTTACCTCAAGGAGCAGGAGGAGATCTTCACGAAGCAGACCGAGAGCCTGAACAAGCCGGCGAACGTCCGCGAAGGAATCGTGAAGGGCAAGATCAACAAACATCTCTCCGAGATCTGCTTGCTGCTGCAGCCCTTCGTGAAGGACGACAAGCAGAGCGTCTCCCAGGTCCTGGATAAGATCGTCAAAGAGGTTGGCGGCAAGATCGAGATCGTCGACTACCTGTACTTCCGAACGGGCGAGGAGCTCGCCTCATAGGAGAAGGCAATGGAGGACACAAAGTCGAAGGCCGAGGACAAGATGAAGAAGAGCCTCGCCTCGCTCCGGGACGAGTTCAACGCCATCCGGACGGGACGGGCCTCGGCCGCGCTCTTCGACAAGATCCGGGTCGACTACTACGGCCAGAAGACACCCTTGAGCCAGGTCGCGAACATCTCGGTTCCGGAGGCGCGGCTCGTAGTCATCCAGCCGTGGGACAAGTCGCTCCTCGGTGAGATCGAGAAGGCGATTCAGACCTCCGAGCTGTCGGTGAATCCCAACAACGACGGAAAGGTGATCCGCATCAACATCCCTCCCCTCACGGAAGAGAGGCGCAAAGAGTACGTGAAGCACGCGAAGGGCCTCGCCGAACAGTGCCGGGTCGCCGTGCGCAACCTTCGCCGTGATGCAAACGAAGAGCTGAAGAAGAAGCAAAAGTCGGGCGAGCTGAGCGAGGACGCCGAAAAGCGGAGCGCCGATGAGATTCAGAAGCTTACCGACAAGTACGTTGCCGAAGTGGATAAGCTCCTGGAGACGAAAGAAAAGGAAATAATGGAAGTGTAGCCGTGCGAGAGCTTGACTCGAAACGTCTCCCATCTCACGTCGGCATCATCATGGATGGGAACGGTCGCTGGGCGCGAACCCGGAACCTCCCTCGCTCGGCGGGTCACAAAGAAGGGCTCAAGGCTGCGAAGAGAGTCGTGCGGGCGGCTGCGGACCTCGGTATCCCCTATCTCACCCTCTACACCTTCTCGACCGAAAACTGGAAGCGCGCCAAGGACGAGGTTTCCTTTCTCATGCGGCTTATTCGCATGCATCTGCGCAAGGAATGGGACTTCTACCGCGAGAACCACATTCGGGTGATCCACAGCGGGGATCTCACGCGCCTTCCCCGCAGCATTCAACAGGAGATAGCGAGCGTGGTGCACGACACCCGCGATTTCGATCGGCTGGTTCTCAACCTCGCCATCAACTACGGCGGGCGCGACGAGCTTACCCGCGGCATCAACCGCTGGGTTCACGATCATTCCGACAGCGACCGTGAGCTCTCCGATGAGGATGTGCGGGAGTTCCTCGATCATCCCGAGCTTCCCGATGCCGACCTGATCATCCGCACCGGCGGCGAGCAGCGCTTGAGCAACTTCCTTCTCTGGCAGAGCGCATACGCGGAGTTCTACTTCAGTCCCAAGTTGTGGCCCGACTGGGATGCCGATGACCTTCTCGAGGCGATACGCTCCTTCCAACACCGCCACCGCAGGTTTGGAGCCGTTCCGAAAGAGGCGGGCACTATTTGAGAAAGATCGTCACGCGCACGATCACGGCAGTGACGGTCGTCCCGGCGCTCGTCGCAATCATCATCTTTGCGCCATGGTGTCAGCACCTTGCTATCAACCTGATCGCGGTGGCCGCCTCCGTCATCGGGGCCTACGAGGCCGCCGCCCTTTTCGCCGCGAAGGGCAATCCTCTCACTCCCGCCTTCATTCCGATTCTCGGCGCGGCCCTTCCTCTCGCGACCTACCTCCGAGTGTGCGGGCTGCTGCCGCCAGGATCGGGGCTGCTTGTTCTGACTGCCCTCGTGTCGATCATCCTCGTGCGCGAGATCTTCGTCGCGCGCGAGCAGGATTTCGGGCAAATCCTGCCGAGAATCGCCGGCTCGATCACGGTCCTCATCTACCCGGGGCTCTTCGTGGGCTACTTCATCCGCTTCAGCCTTCTGCCGAATGCCTCGCTGTCGATGATCGTCTTCCTCCTCATCGTGTTCGGCAACGACATCGTGGCATATCTTGCCGGAAGCCTCTGGGGGACCGGCTCGCGCCGCATCCTACCCGTGAGCCCGAACAAGAGCGCAGTAGGCTTCGTCGGCGGGATCTTTGGCTCCCTGCTCTTCGCGACGGCGGCCTGGTTCGCGGTTCCCCAGGTATTCTTTCACCGCGTGGGGATCTACCTTGCGGTTTCCCTCACCGTCGCGATTGCCACCATCGCCGGCGACCTCGTCGAGTCAGCAATGAAGCGCTCTGCGAACGTGAAGGATTCCGGCACGATCATCCCCGGGCGGGGGGGGATTCTCGATTCCATAGACTCGGTGATATTCGCCTGTCCGATCTGCTTCTATTTGCTTGCCCGTGCCGCGGGAATTTGGTAGTCTTAGTGTCGAGCTAGCAAAAGGAATTCATGGTACTGCTGGATATTCTGATCGGTCTTATCGGTCTCGGAATCGTAATCCTCGTCCACGAGTTCGGGCACTTCGTCGCCGCCAAAGCCTCCGGGGTTGACGTCGAGGTCTTCTCGGTTGGTTGGGGCAAGAAGCTTCTCGCCTTCACCTTCCGTGGCACGGAGTATCGACTCTCGCTCTTTCCGCTGGGCGGCTATTGCCGCATGAAGGGCGAAGAGCAGCTTCGCCGCGCCATCGAGAACGACGACAGTCAGGTCGTCACCGAGAAGGGCTCCATCTTCGCCGTTCATCCGATCAAGCGCCTCGTCACCTATTTGGCCGGTCCGGTGTCCAATCTCATCTTCTCGATGGTGGTCCTCTCGATTGTGTGGCTCGTCGGCTTCACCTTCCAGTCCTACGACAGCCGCATCGTCGTCCTCTCGGACTACCCCCTTCTCGCAGGGAGCAAGAGCTATCCCGCCGCCGAGGCGGGTCTCCGCAGCGGCGATACGGTCACGGCAATCGATGGGCATGCAGTCCACAGTTTCCAGGACATCGAGAAGATGGTCGCGCCGAATCCGGGGAAGCTTCTCACCTTCTCGATAAAGCGCGGAGACCAGTCGCTCGCCATCCCGGTCACTCCGCGCCTCGACCGCTCGACCGGAGCCGCCCTCGTCGGGATTTCCCCCTGGGTCGAGCCGGTGGTCGGAAGCGTGCGCCGCGACTCGAGCGCGGCGATAGCGGGGCTCAAAGCCGGCGATCGGATCACGATGGCCGGCGGTCATGAGATCCACAACACCCTCGACCTCGTGAACCTCCTGCATTCCCAGCCGCAGAGGCTGCCGATCACCTACCTGCGAGACGGAAAGAGCCATGACGTGACCCTCATCCTCTCGACCCCCGACAAAGGGGGAGCTCCTTCCACGGGGATCGTCTTCAAGACCGTGACCTTCCGCTCTCCGGCGGTGGGCCTGATCGGGGCGATCTCCCACGGGGTCAACGAGACCATGAACACCCTGGTCCTCACCGTGAAGAGCATCGGGCTGCTTTTCAAGGGGATCAATCTGGGACAGGCGGTTTCGGGGCCGATCCGCATCACCTACTACGTGGGAGAGATCGCTCAAGCCGGATTCAAGTTCGGGATCGGGGAGGGCCTTGCGAGCCTTTTCCGCTTTCTCTGCATCCTGAGCGTCGCCCTCTTCTTCATGAACCTCCTCCCGATCCCGGCTCTCGACGGCGGGCTCATCGTGCTGTCGCTCATTGAGCTGATCAGCGGACGATCCATTCGCCCGCGCATCTTCTACCGTTACCAGATCGTGGGATTCATCCTCATTTTCGGGCTGATCATCCTCACGACCTTCAACGACGTCTCGTTCCTGATCAACCAATAGCTGCTTCGCGGAGGCGCGTCCATGACGGAGAAAAAAGAGATCCCCTGCTACTGCGAGAACATCGTGGAGATCGAGGTCCCGACCGAGGTGGACCTCGCCGCCAACGAGGGAACCGCGAAGGCGATTCGCGACGGGAACTTCCTTTCGGTGGTCTGCCCGAAATGCGGTAAGCTCCTGAAGCCTGAGTTCCCGGTACGGATCATCGACAGCGCGAAGGCGATCGAGCTCTTCCTCGTGCCCGAGCTCGAGCGCGGCCCCTTCCTCTTCGGGCGAAGCCGTTACGAGCTCCGCGACCCCCAGCGCGGGCGGATCGTCATCGGCTACCCGGAGCTCGTGGAGAAGCTCACGGTCCTCGATGCCGGCCTCGACGATCGCGTCATCGAGATCATCAAGTACTACCTCTCCGAAAAGGTGGAAGGCGATGCGGGCCTCGAGATCTACTTCAAGGGAAGGGAGGGCGAGAAGCTGATCTTTCACCTCCTCGGCCTTCGCGCGGACGAGGTTGGGGTGTCCAGGATCCCCTTCACCCTCTACGAGACCGTTCAGCGCGAGCTTGCCGACAAGCTCAAGGAAGAGCCGTTCGACTTCCTGCTCACTCCCCCCTATGTCTCCTTCAAGAAGGTAAGCAGGGAGGAGACGGCGTGAAAACGGTCGCGTTCCTCTCTGCCCTCCTTCTCGCTGCACAGCTCGCGAGCGCTCAGACGAGGCTCGTCGTCCAAACCGGCCACGACGGGCCGGCTGAATGCATCGCCTACGACAGCGCGCACGGCCTCGTGTTCACGGGGGGCGCCGACGGGAGCGTGCGGGGCTGGAATCCGGAAACCGGAGAGCTCGTGCGGGTTCTTCAAGTCAGCCACCTTCCTGTCCGCATGATAGCCACGAGCCCGACTCGCAGTCAGATCACCGTCTTCATCAGCGACAACATCGGCATCTACAAGATCGAGGTGTGGGATTGGCGATCGAAGAGCCTCCTCTTCACCTACAGCCTATCGGAAGCCCCGCTCTTCCTCACCTATTCTCCTGCCGGAAGCTACGTGGTCTACGGCGTGACCGAGTGGAACGGGATTGTCTTTCTCGACAGCCAGACCGGACGCCTGCTGCCCTACTTCTCTTCGGGCTTTGGAATCGTCGGCTCGGCAATCATCTCCTCTTCGGAGCGCTCGGTCATGACCTATCGCCCCTCGGGGAAGATCGACTATTGGTCCATCGATTCGGGCGCGCTCAAGGAGAGCCTGCCAACCCTCGCGAACCTCACCGCGATAAGCTACACGCCCAACTACCTCTATATGATCGGGACCGACGGCAGCCAGCTCGCCGTGGTGAGCCTGCTCTCGGGTGCGACCGTCGCGAGTGCGCCCCTTCCCGGCATCGCATACACCGCAGTCGATCCGAAAACCGACGACATCGTCTGCTATTCGAACGGCCCGAATGGCACACCTGAGCTTTCGCTTTGGTCGTTCAGCTCGAACGCCCTCTACCGCATAAGCGGGGCGCTCACCGCCCCTGACCGCGCAATCACGGATCTCGTCTTCGCAAACGGCAGGCTCTATGCCTCCCTCGCAAGCGGCGAGATCTACGCCGACAAGCCTTTCGAAGAAGGCACCACCTTCGGCTCGGCCACGCTCCTTCCCGTCGACGACGTCGGGCTCTCCGGAAGGACGATGCTCCTCACGACGACGGATGAGTTTCTTCTTTTCGGGTCGGAGTTCTTTTCCCTCGGGGATGCGAGCCGGTCCAATGAGCTGTCCTACAGCCTGCTCGGCAATCCCTTCCACGCGAGGACGGGAGTCACCTCTCTTTCCGGCGGGCGCTTCGCCCTGTGGCGCAAGGACTCCCCTCCCGGAACGATCGCCCTCTACGGGCCTGCCGATTTCTCGACCGTTCCGATCAACCTCGCTTCCGGGATCGTTGATGTCACACCGTTCGGGTCCCTTCTCGCCGCCCTCGACGCGAACGGGAAATGCAGCCTCCTCGATCCCGAGACCGGAGCCTCCCTTTTTTCCTATACCGCCTTCGGAACGCGGGCGCTCGTCTCCGCAAGCGACAACCACCTAATTGCGGGTCTCGCCCGGGGAGCCCCATTCAACACGGCGCTCCTGCAGATCAACACCTCGACCGGAGAGACCGTCCCCGTCCCGAGCGCCGACCGGATCGTCTTCGATCTCGCCTACGACGCGCAAGGCCACAGTCTCTACGCTCTCGGGGTCCAGGGGGAGGGGGGCAACCTTCGCACCGTGCTCTCGCTTCACGATGTCGCCACTCTCTCAGGCGGAACACCCCTGCTCACCGTTCGAGGAACCGACCTCGGGGCCACCATGGCGATCGACCCGGCAAGCGGCGACCTCTATACGACCCTCGGCTATCAGGGGGTGCGGCGAATCACCCCCGGGGGCTTCCCGGAGGCCTATACCCAGTTTCAGCGCACCGATCACATTCCGCGGAAGCTCGCAATCGAGAACAACTGGATCGTGACGCTGAACAGCGACTCAAGCCTTTCCGTGTGGAACAAGAAAACGGGGAAGTGGGTTCTTGACTTCTACGTCTTCAAGAACTGGTCGTGGTTGGCGATTCTCCCATCGGAGCGCTTCTACGCCTCGGCGGGAGCCCTTCGCTACCTGCGCGCCTATGAGGGCACATCGACGACCCCGGAGAGCGTCACTCCCTACCAGCTCGGCTCCTAGCCGTGCGAGGGACTCATGCGGACCGTCGCCCGTGATTCAAGACGGTCCCGCATATTTTCCAAACCGCCAATTGCACCTAGCCGTGCGAGGGATTCGCCTTTATCTTCTCGATCGCAGAGTGCACCGCCTGACGGACCTTGTCGGCGTAGCGAGTCTCGTCGGCTGAGCCGGCATAGAGTCGGCCGAGCAGGGAAACTCGGTACATCGGAGAGACGTTGTTCAGGGCGAGCGCTGCGACATCCAGGATGCAGTCTTCGCAGCGACAGATCTCTCCTTTCTGATCCACGGCAAGCTCCGCCTCGATTGCATCGAATACCATTCTCTCCGTCTCGTTGGTCAGATTGTCAAGATCGTATTCATCCCGAAGTGCCATGGCGTCCTCCTATCCCGAATCCGAGCTAAAGGGCTCAAACTTAGTATACTGCGGAAGGAAGGCAATCTTAAGGGCCCCGACCGGGCCGTTGCGCTGCTTGGCGACGACGAGATCCGTTTCCACGTCGGTTCGCTCGCCGTCCTCAACGTCATGCTCTCCCTTTCGCAAACGATGAAGGAAAATCACGACGTCGGCGTCCTGCTCGATGGACCCCGACTCCCGAAGATCCGCAAGGGAGGGCGCCTTGCCCTCCGACTGCCGGCCGACCTGCGACAGTGTGACGATCGGCATCTCAAGCTCCCGCGCGAGCGCCTTCAGCGAGCGTGAGATCTCGGCCACCTGCTCGTGGCGCGGGGTGTTGCCCCTCGACTCGGGATCAATGAGCCCGATGTAGTCGATGAAGATGATCTGCACCTGCTCCTGCATCTTCATGCGCCGCGCCTGGGCCCGCAGGTCGAGGAGCTTCATGTTGGGGGTATCGTCGATGAAGAGCGGCGCCTCGTAGATTCGCGCCGCCGCCTCGGTGAGCTTGTGAAAGTCGGCTGGGTTGAGGATCCCAGTTCGCAGGCGGGTCGTATCGATGCGCGCCTCGCTTGCGACGAGGCGCTGCATGAGCGCCATGTCCGACATCTCGAGGGTGAAGAAGCCGACCGGAATCTTCTGGTGCACGGACATGTTCGCCGCCATGCTCACCGCGAGGGCGGTCTTCCCGACCGACGGGCGCGCACCGATGACGATGAACTCCGACTTCTGGAATCCGCTCGTCATGTTGTCGAGGTCCGGAAAACCTGTCGGTATGCCGGTGTAGCTCTCTTTGGTGTGATAGAGCCGCTCGATCGCCTCGATCGTCTGAGAGATCAGGGCCCGCGCGCTCTTGAAGCTCGTGACCTGCTGGCGATCGGTGATTTCGAAGATCTTCCGCTCGGCCTCTTCGATGATCACCCTGCTCTCGGCGGTGTCGTCGTGCGCGGTCGCCACGATCTCGCTTGCGATGCGCAGGAGCTCTCGCCGGATGCTCGCCCCCTGCACGATGCGCGCGTAGTATTCGACGTTGGCGCTCGTGGGCACCGAGGATGTCAGGGAGGAGACGTAGGCCGGTCCCCCGCAGGCCTCGAGCTCCCCGTCGCGGCGAAGCTCCTCGGTCAGGGTGATGAGGTCGATCACCTCTCCCTTGGTGAAGAGATTGATGATTGATTGAAAGATCTTCTTGTTGGCAGTCCGATAGAAGTCGTCAGGCCGAAGAAACTTCAAGACCACCGCCAACGCGTCAGAGCTGAGGAGAAGCGCGCCGAGCGTCGCAGCCTCGGCCTCCTCGTTATGCGGCGGTACCCTGTCTTTCAGCGACGAAGAGGTCATTCATCCCTGTGCTCTGAAGCCTGTTGGCTCTCCGCGGGCTCGCTGCTCGCCTCGGGTGCCGGGGCTGCGGGAGCCGCGGCCGCGTGGCTGGCCGGCGCCTTGCTCTCGGCGGCCTCTTGCGGCTTCTTTGCGGAGCTCACGACCTGCACCTTCAGCTGCGCAACCTCGCTTCCATACAATCGGATTCGAACGATATGACTGCCCGTCGATCTGATCGAACGATCCGCAATCTCCACCTTCTTGCGCTCGACCTGGATGCCCGCCTTCGCCAGCTCGGCGATGATGGTGGCGCTGGTCACTGAGCCGAAGAGCCTGCCGCCTTCGCCTGCGGTCATCTCGAGAACCATGGCAAGCTCCTCGATCCGGCTCTTTAGCCCCAGGGCCGCCTGCCGCTTCTCTTCCTTGTGCTTCTCGATCGCCTTGCGCTTGCTGGAAAGCAGCGCCAAGTTCTGGGGCGTGTGAAGAACCCCGAAGCCTCGGGGGATGAGATAGTTGCGGGCGTAGCCGCGAGCGACTTCGCAGATGTCCCCTTCCTCCCCAAGATTCGGGACGTCCTTGTTCAGAATCACCTTCATTCCTCTAACTCCTTCAAACCCTTCCAAATCTGACCCACAACTCCGATATCCCCAGGACGGTCAACAGACCGGCCAACACTATCCCGACCCCCGGCACCATGAGCAGAAACAGCACGCCCAGCATCAGAAGCAGTCGCAGACCGCGCGCCACCCGCAGCCGATCCAGGAGGTGCTCGACGATCCCCACTCCCGTGAGGGCGTACAGGAAGGCGCCGATCAGTCCCGCGTTCCAGGCGAGGTAGACGACCACCCCGAGATCCGTGAAGCGGCTGATGACGACGAGCGCCCAGGATGCGAGCACCGGCCAAAGCACCAGCTCCGGAAGAATGAAGCGCGAGAGCGGACTCGGGCGCTCCTCCATGCTCCGCGCGCTGAACGAGGAGCCGATGCGCCACGTCGCCGCGAGCATCACGAAGTAACCGAAGAGATAGCCGCGAAAGACGATCCCTTTGAGCAGCGCCGCCGCCTTGTCGATATCCGAAAACTGTGCGAGCGACCCGGAGCTCATCCCCAGGGAGCTCTGCATGATTCGAAGGGTGGCCCGCACCATCGCGCGCAGCGCCGCGTTCACCTGAACGCTCTGCGCGGCGTAGATCAAAAGGGGGACGCTCAAGACTGCGATCACCCCGGTCACCGCGAGCAGCCGATAGATCCTTCGCTCGATCCCCAGAAAGCGACTGTTCATCGCGAGGAGGCCCAGCAGGAGAAGCAAGACCTCGCCAACCTCGATACCGCTCGGAATGAGACGGGCGAGCAGGGCGCCGGAGCCGCCATCCAGGACCAAACCGATTGCAGCAACTCCGATCAGGACCAACGCGGAGCTCAGGAGAAAGGCCCGCCGCCCGCGCCGCGCATAGAGAACCTGCAGCGGCACCAGAAACGCCACCATGAGGACATTCAAGTAGTAGAAGGCGATTGCCAGCAAGCCTAGTCCGACCACCCACCACCAGTCGCGTCCTCGGACCGGTGCATCCATTCCCGGAAGATCCTACCTCTTCGCGTAGGGAAGAAGAGCGAGCACGCGCGCGCGCTTCACTTCGCGGGCCAGGTCGCGCTGGTGCTTGGCGCAGGTTCCGGTGATGCGCCGCGGAAGGATCTTGCCCCTCTCCGTGACAAACCGCCGCAGACCGTCGGGGTTCTTGTAGTCTACGGTGACCTTCTGGGTGCAGAACTTGCAGACCTTGCGGCGAAAGAAGGTTTTCCCCTTGCCGGGCCCGCCCCTGTAGGAACCGCGGCCCTCCGATTTATCGTCCCCGCCGCGGCGATCGAAGGAACGGTCGCGATCCCCCATGGGCATCGGCATTGGCCGCTTCGGAGCTGAGCCTTCGCCATCTTCCTCACGCTCAATGAACTCTTCGTTGTTGCTCTCGTCCATAACTGTATGCTTTCCTCGTTATCAGAATGGAATGTCGTCTTCGAATTCCGAGGTGCCTCCCTGAGGCACCTCCTCGAACCCGCCGCCTGCCGGCCCCGTCCCGCCGCCCCGCCCGCTGCCGAGGAGCTGGATGTTGTTCGCATGGATTTCCACTCGACTGCGGGACTGTCCGTCCTGCTCCCAGCGGCTCTGGCGCAGCTCGCCATCGACGGCGATCTGCTTTCCCTT
>DAHVAK010000196.1 GCA_027314665.1 Spirochaetales bacterium | reverse complement strand
TCCGCGGAGAACAGCCAGGAGATCAGCAAGATCCTGAAAGGGATCGTGGAGCGCATCAGCGAGGCGAGCGCCTCGGGCGAGGAGATGAACAGCGCCTTCGGCGAGATCGACCGCGAGGTGAAGGAGCTCTCGGAGTCGCTCGCGGAGATCTACGGGAGCATGAGCGAGCTGCGCTCAGGCGGCGACCAGATCCTGAAGGCGATGAGCGCCCTGTCGGAGGTCTCGGTGAACGTGAAGGGGGGCTCAGGCTCGATCACCGAGAACACGCAGGCGATCGGCGAGACGATGGCCACCGTGCAGCGCATAAGCGGCGAGGTGCGAAGCGGGATGGGGGAGATCGCGCACGGGATCAAGGAGATCTCCAACGCGGTGGCGAACGTCCTGTCGATCGCCGAGCGCCTAGGCGACCTCGGCGAATCGCTGAACCGCGAGATCACCCACTTCAAGACCGCGAAGAGCCGCTCGCTCACCTTCTGACGACACGCTCTGTCGGACGGAGCCCACGGAGGCTTCCGCGCAGCCGAGAGGCGAGGGGCCATATCCTCCGGTAGTAGCGGCGGAGAAAGAGGGCGTCGCGGGGGCTCAGGACCTTTCCGCTGAAGGCGAGGCGCATGATGACCTCGGCGGCCCTCCGGGAGGCGGAGGAGCGGCGGGGGCAACGAGCCGCGGCGTGATCGGCCCAGGCCTGCCATCCTGAGCGACGCGGGTCGGGAAGGCGGGCCCTCGGGGCGAGCCTCGCGATCGAGCGTACGATGCGGCGCAGGCGCGTCTCCTCGGACTGCATCAAGCCAAAGAGAAGCCACCCAAGGCCAAAGAGGAGCGCGAGCGCGGGGAGCGCGGCGAGCAGCCCCAGCAGGGGTTTGCTCAGCTGAAAGGAGACGGCGCCGCCCTTGGGGGGCTCGAGGGTCGGGAGGGCGACCCGCGCTCCCATGATCGCCCGCAGCTCGCGGAGGGTGGCCGGGTTGTCAGTCGGATTGAAGTGCTCGTAGTACGAGGGATCGGAGATGGAGGACTGAAGCATCGGAGGGGTAGCCTCTTCGATCCTCCAGCCGAAGCGATTGTCCCACACCTCGGCCCATGCGTGCGCCTCGAGACCCGTGACGACGACGTGGTGCTGGTTGGGCGGGAGGTAGGCAAGGAACCCGGTGACGTATCGGGCCGGAATCCCGTTGAGGCGGGCGAGAATCACATAGGCCGAGGCAAACTGAACGCAGTAGCCCTTGCGGGAGTGAAAGAGAAACTCGTTGACGAGGCTCTCGTGCGCCTTAGGCGGGCGGGTGTCGAGTGAGTAGATGAAGTTCTGCGTGAGGTAGGATCGGATTGCCTCGAGGGTCTGATCCGTGGTGGGCTGTTTGAGGGAGCGGGCGAGTTGGCGGATCTCCGGAGTGACCATCCCGATCTGCAGATCGGTCAAGCGCTCGAGAGAGGTCAGGCGAAAAAGGGGATCGGGGTTCGTCGGCGAGGGCGACTCGAGGGGCGTGTTTCGCGCTCGCCGATCTAGAATGATCTTGTTTCCCCGAACCAAGGGAACGGAAACGAGAAAGCCGGTGTCGAGATTGCCGTACTGGAGGGAGGGTCGCGCCGCGCCCGGAAATTGGAAGCCGACCGTATGGAGGGTGTGTGGCAGGGCGCCGAAGAAATCAGTGAGAATCGTTACCGTCAGGGGAGGCTCCGGAGTCCCGATCTGCGTGATGGGCACCTGCGGCGCAGGGGGGCTCGAGTGTGCCGCCACCCCGCGGCTGGTGGACTGGCGGAAGTAGCGCTGGGCTCCCGGGAGAAACTCCTGAGAGGGCTGGTCCGTGCGTCCCCAGGCCGTAAAGGCGGCGGGATAGGCAGGCCAATCCTCGAGCCGGGCAAAAGGGAAGGTGTGGTACTGCTCGGGGTAGACGGAGGCAACCGGGAGGACCTTGCCGCGCACCTCCTCGATTCGGTCAGCGTTCAGCGAGGAAAGCCGCTGGGTCATCCCGCTCATGATCCATCGATTGCCGGTATAGGTGTTGTAGACCGCGGTCCGGAGGTAGATCGTCTCCCCCGGCGGGCCGGTTATCTCGAAGACCGGGGTGGCGGTCAGGGCCGGAGGGGCGCCGAGCTGCCCCGAGCTCAGGGAGTAGCCGTAGCCCGGCACGTTGTAGAGAAAGGGGAAGTTCGGAAAGATGCTTGCCACCAAACTGTTGAGGGGATACCGGTAGACGAGGTCGAAGGCCGGATTCTTCCCTGGCTTCACCGAGAGCGGGAGGGCCACCAAAAGGACGATGAGGAGCACGAGGAGAGCCGAACGAACTGCGCGCTTCACCCCTCGTCCGACCCACATCGCCACCTTGCATCCGACTGCTCCGAGCAGGACGGCAACCGTGAGCGCCTCGATGACGGGTGTGCCGAAGATCACCGACGCTAGAAAGAGGCCGACGAAGAGATAGCCGAACAGCGCCATGATCGGCTCGCTCACCAGGAAAAGCCCTGCGAAGAGAGAGGCGAAATAGGCGTAGTCGACCGTGAACATGTAGGCGAGCGTTCCCGCTCCGAGGGTCCGCCGCACGAGGGCGAACCACGCGAGGTAGGCGGACGCCGGGGTGATGTTTAGTCCGATGAGGATCACGAGCGCGCCCCCCCCGAGGAGGACGACCAAGAGCGTCTTGGCGGCGACGGCGACGATCCGCTCGGCGCCTGCCGGCGGGAGGCGACCTCGGTTGAGCAGGCGGTAGACGAACAGCCCCTCCACGAGCGCCGAGTAGAGCAGGGGATAGCCCATTCCGCCGGAGGCATGCAGCAGGCGGTAGGCGAGCATCGGCGGGACGAGGGCGAGAATGGTCGCCGCGCCGATCTTCAATGCTGTTGTCCGCCCCGCCCAGAGCCTTCGCGCGAGCGCGGCGAATCCTCTTTGCGGTTTCCCGATGGTCGCAAGCGGCCTGCTCATCGTCCGACGACCTCCCGAAGGCCGACCGAGCCTTCGACGAGAAGAAGCCGACCCTCGCCGTTGCCCAAGTGCCCGAACCCCTGCTCGATCTCCTCCCTCCTCGCGGCGCTCAGGGCCGCAGTGTTGACGACCGCCGCGACATGCTCCCTGCCCGACGCCTCGATGAGGGAAAGGAGGGCGGGATCAAAGAGGTGCGTCACGAAGATGACGCTCGCGGTGAGGGCTCCGGCGGCGCGATCGGCGGCGTAGACGGCGATCGGAGAAACCGAGCCCCCAAAGCGGAGCGATACCGACGCGTGATAGAAGTCGAGCAGCCCCTCGCTGCTGTTGGCCGTGAAGGCGTGTTCGATCGCCGAGGCGATCCGCACGCAGGCAGCAGCGCGCCGTTCGAGGAAGTAGCGATAGAGGGCCATGGCGATCTCGATGGAGCTGTCCTCCGCCTCCAGGAGCGCAGGGCTCGCCGCCTCGATTCTGCGCAGGTCGAGGTAGATCGTGACGCCCGGGCGATGCGAGGAGCCGTAGTCCTTCAGGAAGGGCATCCCGGTCGACAAGAACTTCTTCCACGCGATCTGCTTTGCCGGAAAGCCGACCCGATAGGGGCTCAAGCCCTCGAATAGGGAGAGATCCCCATCCCTCCCTGCGCTCGAGATCGCGGATCCCCCCGGTTCATGGCGAAGCAGGCCGGAGGGATCCATCTCGAAGAGCCGCGGATAGACGGTGAAGCTTCTCCCCTGCACGCGGCGCCGCACGCTCAGCCATCCGAAGAGATCGGTCATGACGAAGGATTCGATCCCGACCGCGTAAATCCCCCGATAGGGCAAGAGCACCGGCAGCTCGCGGGACACTCGCCCTCGGCCCGGCAGCGAGAGCGAGAGGTCGGGAAGGTACTCGGCCATCTCTGGATGGATCGGGGCAAAGGTGATGCGGATGCGTCCGCTCGGGAAGACCGAGCGATTGGTCACGGTAATCCGGTAGCGAACCGAGTTTCCCCGCGTCGGCGACTCGACACCGAGCTTCTCGTCGATTGTGACCGCGGGATAGGTGGCCGCGATCTGAATGATGGATACGAATGGGAGAAGCACCATGACCATGTAGAGAAAGTAGTAGACGGGAGAGACGTAGATTCCGGCCAGGTACGTCAGGATTGCGATGAAGAGGTAGAGGAGCGCCGAGGGAACTCGGACGGAGAGACTGCGCATCGGCCTACACCCCTGTTGGAAGCGGAATTCGGCTCAAAACCTCCTGGACCAGTGAAATCGCGCTCATGTTCTCGACTTTGGCTTCGCCGGAAAGGACGATGCGATGGGGAACCACAACCGGCGCCGTGCGAATGATGTCTTCGGGAATCACGAAGTCCCGCCCCGCGAGGAGGGCCTCGCACTGAGCCGCGCGGAGAAGGTGGCGGGTCCCGCGTGGGCTCAGGCCCAGCTTGATGCGGGGATCTTGGCGCGTGGTTGCCGCAATGCGAACGAGAAAGTCCTTCACTCGGCGGTCCACGTAGATCTTTCCGACGAGATCCCGCACCGCATTGACCTCCGCCCCGTCGGAAACCGGCGCGAGATTCTCGAGGGGATTGGACTCTTTGAAGCGGTCCAGGATGAGAATCTCGTTCTCAACCCCGGGATATCCGATCGAAAAGGAGAGCCCAAAGCGGTCGGCCTGCGATTCCGGCAGGAGGAAGGTCCCCGCGAAGCTCGTGGGGTTCTGCGTGGCGATAACGAAGAAGGGCTTCGGGAGGTGATGGGTTGTCCCGTCCACCGTAACCGACTCCTCCTGCATCGCCTCCAGCAGGCTCGATTGGGTGCGGGCCGATGCTCGGTTGATCTCGTCGGCGAGGATGAACTGATGCATGATCGCCCCCGGCTTGAAGATGAACTCTCGCATCTCCGCGCTCCAGACCGTCATGCCGAGGATGTCGCCGGGAAGTATGTCGGGGGTGAATTGGATGCGCCCGAAGTCGAGGCCGGTGCTCCGCGCGAGGCTCATCGCAAGCGTCGTCTTGCCCACGCCGGGGATGTCCTCGATGAGAACATGGAGGCCGGAGAAAAAACCGAGGAGTAGGTTGTGAACGATTCCGCCGTCGCCGACGAAGACGCTTCCGATCTGAGAGCCTAAGCGCTCGGCAGTTCTCCGAACGTCAACCGTTCCCATCTGCCCACCGTACCTCGCCTAAGCGTACGAAACCTTAAGTCGGCAGTCAAGAACATTCGCAGAGCAGCGCGCCGCGGGGAGCATCCCTGCGAGCGACATCAGTCGGTCTCGATCCTCCGCCGTCCTTGAGGCTTTTGCCTTGAACGGATAGGATGACTCCTCGAGAAGATGGTAGCGGTCATCGGAGGGACGAACATTGACATCCAGGGATTTCCCGCTCACGCACTTTCCCTCCATGACTCGAATCCGGGAAGGGTGCGATCAGCCTCGGGGGGAGTAGCCCGCAACATTGCGGAGAATCTTGCGCGCCTCGAAGTGCCGGTCGCTCTTCTTTCCGCCTTCGGCGATGACGGGTTTGCGCAGGATCTCCTTGCCGAGCTTCGCGACCTCGGTGTCGACAGCACCCCCTCCCTGATTCTTCCTGGGCGAGCTACCTCGGTCTACCTGTGTCTCATGGATGAGAAGGGCGGGCTGCTTGCTGCGGTCTCGGACATGGAGAGTGTCGAGCAGATCGATCCCGCCTGGATCGACCGTCAGGCGGAGTCGCTTGCCCGGGCGCAGCTGTGCGTCGTCGATGCAAACCTCTCCGAAGAGAGCATCGGCCACCTCGTTCGCTCCTTTCCCGATCTGCCCTTCGTCCTCGACACGGTCTCGGCGGCGAAGGCGGTGAGGGCGCGGGCGCACCTCGGAGGCTTTCTCGCCGCGAAGCCGAACCTCCGCGAGGCGGAGGTCCTCACGGGCTGCGTCATTCGCTCGGACGAGGACCTGGAGGGGGCGGCCGCGCGGCTGCACGAGGCGGGGACGCGCCTCGTGTTCATCTCCCTCGGTGAGCGAGGGCTCTATTTCTCCGATGGGCAGAGGCGCGGCCGTGCGGTCGCCCCGCCGGGGCCGACGGCAAATACCAACGGCGCCGGGGACGCCGCCACCGCGGGAATCGCCCTCGGGCTGCTGCGCGGCGCATCGCTCGAGGGGATGGCCCGCCTCGCCGCGGCCGCCGCTTCCCTTGCTGCGGGGGTCCCGGAGGTCGTGAATCGCTCCTTGAGCCCGACCCTTCTCGATGCCGCCGCGGCGGAAGTCGCCGTCGAGCTACGATAGGAGTGGAACATGAACGAGTATCTTGACGTCTCTTCCGAGGTCCGCGAGGCCCTCGATGCCGGACGCCCGGTTGTGGCGCTCGAATCGACGATCATCAGCCATGGGATGCCCTATCCGCAGAACCGCGAGACCGCCTTCGCAGTGCAGCGGACGGTGCGCGAGAACGGCGCGATCCCTGCCACGATCGCCGTCCTCGCAGGCCGCCTCAAGGCCGGACTCTCCGAGGCGGAGATCGAGCAGCTTGCCCGCAAGGGCAGGGAGGTCACTAAGGTGAGCCGGCGCGATCTTCCCTTCGTCGTCGCTCGGCGGGGAGACGGGGCGACGACCGTCGCGGGAACGATGATCGTGGCCGCCTTGGCCGGCATTCGTTTCTTTGCGACCGGGGGTATCGGCGGGGTTCACCGGGGCGCCGAGAGGAGCTTCGACGTTTCCGCGGATCTCGAAGAGCTCGCCGCCACCGAAGTCGCGGTGATCTGCGCGGGAGCGAAGAGCATCCTCGATCTCGGCCTCACTCTCGAGTACCTCGAGACTCGCGGGGTGCCGGTCGTCGGCTACGGGACCGACGAGCTGCCCGCGTTTTACAGCCGCTCGAGCGGGTTCCCGCTTGAGTATCGCCTCGACAGCCCGCAGGAGGTAGCGGAGATGCTCCGGGCGAAGTGGCACATCGGGCTGACGGGGGGAGCGATCATCGCGAATCCGATCTCCGAGGAGTTCGCGATGGACCCCGCGGTCATCAATCGTGCGATTGATCAGGCGCTCCGTGAGGCCGAGGAGCACAGGGTCAAGGGCAAGGAGATGACCCCCTTCCTCCTCGCGAGGATCGTGGAGATCACCGGAGGGGACTCCCTGGCATCCAACATCGCGCTCGTGCTCTCCAACGCCGCGCTTGCGGCGCGGATCGCCGTCGCGTACGCAGCGGGCGGCGGCTGAGGCGCGGGGATGGCGGGGGAGCGCCGCGGCTAGTGGCGGCTGTCGGCGGGGCGCTCATTGCCACGTCCCGCGTTTCGGGCTATTCTCCCAGCCATGGGTAGAAAATCACGAGCCAAGCGCGAGCGTCAGGATGCGGCGGCGGAGCGTCCCGCCGAGAATGCTCCCCGGAAGCTTCGGACGATCGTCCTTCTCGCCACCGGGGCGGTCGTTCTGGTGGGGATCGTTGTCGCGATCGTGGTGGCGCTGAGCTCCGGTGCCGGCTCTTTGCCGAGCGGCGCGCAGATCGCCTCTGCTGCCGGCACATCGGGGCCTGTCTCGCTGGCTGCGGCCGCCGCCGCCATTGACTTTCATCCGACGCTCGAGCCCGGGGTAGGTCAGATGGAGGGCCTTCCGGCAAGCGCCGCGCATCCTCCCCTCAACAAGGATCTCCTACCCGTGGGAAGCGAGGCTCCCGCCTTCTCGCTGAAGACCCCGACCGGGAAGACCGTGAGCCTCGCGGACTATCGCGGCAAGGCTGTGCTCCTCGAGTTCTTCGCCACCTGGTGTCCCCACTGTCAGGCGGAGGCGCCCCACCTTGCCCAGCTCGCGAGCAGCCTCTCTCCCTCGCGCTACGCCTTTGTCTCGGTCAACGCCGACGGCGAGGACGCCGCCAGCGTCTACGCCTACGATCGCTACTTCAAGGTGCCCTATCCCTCGCTGCTCGATCCGAGCAGCCGGCCCGGAAGCTTCTACCAGGCGGGAGGAGCCGGGGCAGTGACCAGCGCCTACAGGGTCCAAGACTTTCCGACCTTCTATATCATCGCTCCCGACGGGCGAATCACCTGGCGCTCCGATCAGGAGCAGCCGGACGCCCTGCTTCTCCGCGAGCTCGAGCATGCAGCGGGCAAGTAGCCTCCTTCCGTGGCTGGGGCTCACCATCCGCTTGGCCGCCGCAGCGGTCTGGCTGACGGCGGGCATCGCGAAGCTCCCTGAGATCGAGAGCTTCCGGGTGGAGGTCGAGCGCTACCTGATCCTCCCCCACGCCTTGGTGGTCCCCTTTGCCTATGTTCTTCCCTTCTTGGAGGTCGGGCTGGGGCTCTACCTTGCGGGCGGTCTCTTCGTCCGGGGCTCGAGCCTGGTCGGCACTCTTCTCATGGCCCTCTTCATTGCCGCGCAGACGCAAGCCTGGGCTCGCGGTCTTTCGATCGATTGCGGCTGTTTCGGGTCGCTCGCGCAGTCCCGCGTCGGGATTGCGACGGTCCTGCGCGATCTCGCCCTCGGGATCCCCACCTTCCTCATGCTCTGGCGGCCTGCGAGGCTCCTGTCGCTCGACGGGCTCCTCTTTCGCCGGGAGGATCGTTTTGCGGGCGCCCCGGTCCGACCGCGCGGATAGCGCGCCGTTCGCGCGCTGCCTTTGCTTGACAACAAAAAACGGGCCGTACTACAATCGGTAGGTCAACGGTAGTCTCCAAGCAGGCGAATGTCTGTAGGTTGTCCTTCCGCAGGGAGCATCTGACATAATGGACCTGATCGCAATAATCCACACATTCTTCAAACACTAGGGGGGTAACGATGAGAAAGGCGTACGTTCTCGCATTCGTAGTTTCGCTGCTCGCATGGGCGACTTCCACGGCCTTTGCGGGAGGAACGAAGGAGCAGCCGTCCGGCGCAGCCGCGAAGCCGACCTCGGCAGCAGCCAGCTTCCTCGCCGGTGAGGTCACCGATACAGGCGGAATCGACGACCGCTCGTTCAACGCCTCGGCCTGGCAGGGATTGCAGGATGCACAGAAGGCAACGGGCATGCAGATTCAGTATCTGCAGTCGACCAATCAGAGCGATTACGTGCCGAACATCCAGCAGTTCGTTCAGAAGAAGGCAGGCATCATCGTTACGGTCGGCTTCCTGATGGGCGATGCCACCAAGGCAGCGGCCGCTGCAAACCCCAACCAGAAGTTCGCGATCGTTGACTACAGCTACGATCCGCCCCTCCCGAATGTCCTTGCGCTCATCTATCAGACCGATCAGGATGCCTTCCTCGGCGGCTATCTCGCCGCGGCCATGTCGAAGACCGGCAAGGTCGGCACTTTCGGCGGAATGAACATCCCAACCGTCACCATCTACATGAGCGGCTTCGTCGCAGGCGTGCGCTACTACGACCAGAAGAACGGCGCGCACGTGCAGGTGCTCGGATGGGATCCTGAGGCCAACCAGGGAACCTTCACGAACGACTTCACCAACCAGGCGAAGGGGAAGGCGGTCACTGAGGCCCTCATGAACCAGGGCGCCGACATCATCTTCCCAGTGGCCGGCTCGGTGGGCCTGGGCTCGGCCGCGGCCGTGCTCCAGCACAATCAGGCGAGCCCCGATCATCCGGTCTACATGGAGTGGGTCGACACCGACGGCTACATCTCCGCGCCGCAGTACCGGAGTCTCTTCATCACCAGCGTGACCAAGGGAATCGCCAACTCCGTGAAGGCGGCGGCCACCGAGGCGCTCGATGGAACCTTCAAGGGCGGCAACTACGTCGGCACCCTCGCGAACGGCGGGGTCGCGCTCTCTCCCTACCATGATTTCGAGAACAAGATCCCGGCCGAGGTGAAGACCGCGATCGACAAGATCAAGCAGGGAATCATCGACGGCACCATCTCCGTCGATCCGAAGTCCTACCCGATCCCGCAGTAGTCCGCGAGGCGCAATGCGTCTTTCCTTGCGCGGGATAACAAAGAGGTTCGGCGGCCTCGTCGCCAACGACCGCATCGACCTGATCGCCGAAGGGGGCGAGATTCATGCTCTCCTCGGCGAGAACGGGGCGGGGAAAACCACTCTCATGAACGTCCTCGACGGGCTTTATCGGCCCGACGAGGGCGTCGTTTCGCTCGACGATAATCCGGTCCACTTTGCGAATCCCGGCGACGCCATCCGCGCCGGGATCGGCATGGTGCACCAGAACTTCATGCTCATCCCGGCCTTCACGGTCGCGGAGAACGTCATGCTCGGCTTCGAGCGCACGCGGCGGCTCGGCTTTCTCGATCGGCGAGGCGCCCGCGCCGAGATCCGGGAGCTCTCCCGGCGCTTCGGGCTTGAGGTCGACCCTGACGCGCTCGTCGGCGACCTCTCGGTGGGCCAGCAGCAGCGCGTCGAGATCGTGAAGGCTCTCGCGCGCGAGGCGCACGTGCTCATCCTCGATGAGCCCACGGCGGTTCTCACGCCGCAGGAGACCGAGGAGCTTTTCACGGTCATGCGATCGCTGCGGGAGTCAGGGCGGACGATTCTCTTCATCACCCACAAGCTCAAAGAGGTGCTCGCGATCGCCGACCGCATCACGGTCATCCGCCTCGGCAAGGTTATCGGGACCACGCGCCCCGCCGAGACGACCGAGCAGGAGCTCGCGGCGATGATGGTCGGACGCGGGGTGGAGCTCGAGGTTGCCAAGGGGCCCGCAAAGCCGGGCGAAGTGATCCTCGAGGCTCGGGGGCTCACGGTGGTCGACGAGGCGGGGCGGCTCGCCGTCGACGGCGTGTCCTTCGACGTGCGCGCCGGCGAGATCCTGGCCGTGGCCGGGGTTCAGGGCAACGGTCAGACCGAGCTCGCAGAGGCGGTTACGGGTCTTGCTCTCGAGGTGGGCGGGACCGTGCGTATCGGAGGGCAGGATTTCACCGGTGCGGCGCCCAAGAGCCTCTTGCGCGCCGGCGTGGCAAACATTCCGGAAGACCGCCTGAAGGACGGTCTCGTCGGAGATTTCACCATTGCCGAGAACCTCGTGCTCGACGTCTACGATGAGCGCCCCTACTCGCGGGGCGGAGCCCTCGATTGGAAGAGCATCTATCGCAGCGCCGAGGAGCGGGTGAGAGAGTTCGATATTCGGGCGAGCTCCATTCACCTTCCCGTGAAGACCCTGTCGGGCGGCAACCAGCAGAAGGTCATCGTCGCGCGAGAGCTCTCACGCACCATTCGACTCATCGTCGCCTCGCAGCCGACTCGCGGCCTCGACGTCGGCTCGATCGAGTACGTGCATGGACGTCTCGTGAGCGCCCGCGACGCCGGAGCGGCCGTGCTCCTGATCTCGGCGGAGCTCGACGAGGTGCTGGCGCTGGCGGATCGAATCGTCGTGATGTACCGAGGGCGCTTGGTCGGGCCTTTCGCCGTCGGGGAGCTCACTCGAGAGCAGATTGGGCTGCTGATGGCCGGTGTCAATGTCGACGCGGTCCTGACGGGGAGGGAACGTGAGCACGGAAGCGAGTGAGCGGCAGACCGGCCAACCTTCGCGGCCTCCGCTGGTTCGGCGCATCGTCGGCTTTTTTCTCACCGGGAATACCTTCGTCATCACCGTGCTTGCCTTCATAAGCGCCCTGGTGATCGGCGCGATCATCATCGTCATGGCCACCCCGAGCGCCACCCTCGCGTGGCGCAGCTTCTTCCAGGCGCCGGGGCTCGCCCTCGGGGCCTCCTGGCAGGCGATCGCCAACGCCTACGGCTCGCTCTTCGTCGGCTCGATCGGAAGCCCGCGGGCGATCGTGCACGCCATCGCAGGCGGCAAGGCAACGGCGCTGGTGAGCGCCTTCGAGCCCATTTCGGAGACCCTCGTGGCGGCCACGCCGCTCATGCTCTCGGGGCTGGGCATCGCCTTGGCCTTTCGCGCGGGGCTCTTCGACATCGGAGGGCAGGGCCAGCTGATCCTGGGGGCGGCCGGAGCGACCCTGGCGGGATTCTCCTTTCCGAGCATGCCCGCGGTGCTGCACCTTCCCTTTGCGATTCTCCTCGGCGCGGCCTTCGGCGCGGCCTGGGGCTTCGTGCCGGGAATCCTCAAGGCGAAGACCGGCGCCCATGAGGTCATCACCTCGATGATGCTCAACTACGTGGGGCTCAACCTGCTCACCTATCTCCTTACCAGTGCGCTCTACCAGGCTCCGCCGCGGGTGGAGGCGATCTCCAAGACGGTCGTTGCGGGCGCCCGCCATCCCCATATCCTCGGGCCCTCCCATCGCGTAAACCTGGGCTTCATCCTCGCGGTGCTGCTCGTCCTCGGTGTCGCATGGCTCCTGCAGCGCTCAAGCACGGGCTTTCGCTTTCGCATGCTCGGCCTCAACCGGGAGGCCGCGCGCGTAGCGGGCGTGAACATCGAGCTTCACTACATGCTCGCGATGACCCTCGCAGGCATGCTCGTCGGTCTCGGAGGGGCCTTCATGGTGCTGGGGGTCGACTTCCGATTGTCGCCCCTCTACGGAGGGACGATCGGCTTCGATGGAATAACGGTCGCAATCCTCGGCAGGGGTAGCCCCCTTGGGGTTGCGCTCTCCTCGCTGCTCTTCGGGGCCTTCACCGCCGGGGGGCGCACGATGCAGGTGAACACGAGCATCCCGCTTCAGCTCGTACAGGTGCTCCAGGCGGTCCTCGTCCTCTTTGTTGCGGCCCCCGGGGTGATAAGGACGATCTACCGCATCAAATTGGCGCGGGGCGGGGGACGGATCTTCGGAGGATGGGCGGGATGAGCGACGAGCAGATCGAAGTGCCGGGGATGGGGCCGGGAGCGCCGGGCGCTTCGTCCCAGCAGCAGCCTCGGGAGCTGCGGCGGGATCTTGGAGCGCTCCGGCGGCGCGCCTTCGGGATCGCGCTCTTTGTGCTAGCCGGGATCATCTTCGGCCTCTTTGCCCTGGGGACTGCGGCCTCCGAC
The DNA here is from genome assembly GCA_027314665.1 of Spirochaetales bacterium. GTDB lineage: Bacteria > Spirochaetota > Spirochaetia > DAHUYW01 > DAHUYW01 > DAHUYW01. Next base: position 11,278 of record DAHVAK010000196.1, on the reverse strand, counting down.
ACGACGATCTTCTCGCTGTCGGCCGGGCCGGCGATACGCCTTCCGCTCATTCACCTGCCGTTGCTCGCAACCGAGCTCGTGCTCGGGATACTCTGCGTCCTCCTCGGGGTCGTGCAGATCCTGTGGCGGGACAACAAACGGATCTACCTCTTTCTCGGCATCGGTCTGACCCTTACCGGGATCGCCTTTCTTGCGTGGGCGGGGAAGGGGGAGAAGGTCGACGTCGAGGGGCTGCTCATCACCTCCCTCATCGAGGCCGTCCCCCTCACCCTCGGGGCGCTCTCGGGGCTGCTTTGCGAGCGCTCCGGGGTGATAAACATCGCGATCGAGGGTCAGTTCCTTGTTGCGGCCTTCGTCGGCGCCGTGGTCGGAAGCGCCTCGGGCAATCTGTGGGCCGGCCTGCTCTGCGGAGCCCTCGCAGGCGGGCTGATCGGGCTGATCCTCGCGGTCTTTGCGATCACCTACGCCGCCGACCAGATTATCGTCGGCGTGGTTCTCGATGCCTTTGCGGTGGGGTTGACCAGCTTCTTCCTGCAGAGCCTGCTCGTGCCCGACCAGGCGACCCTCAACAGTCCCTCGGTTTTCGGTCCCATCCCCATTCCCTTTCTCAATCGGATCCCGATCGTCGGGCCGCTTCTCTTCAACCAGAACATCTTCGTCTACCTGACGGTCATCATTCTGGTTGCGGTGCAGGTGGGGCTTTTCCGGACGCGATGGGGCCTGCGGGTCCGCGCCGTCGGCGAGCATCCGCGCGCAGCCGATACGGTGGGAATCAACGTGACGCGGGTTCGCTATCGCAACGTCGTCCTTGGCGGGATCGTTGCGGGAATCGGCGGCGCCTCCTTTACCATCGGCTCCACCGGACAGTTCGCCTACAACATGACGGCGGGGCTCGGCTACATCGCGCTGGCTGCGATGATCTTCGGGCGGTGGCGCCCCTTCGGAGCCCTCGGGGCGGCTCTGCTGTTCGGCTTCACCGATGCCCTGCAGTTTACCCTCTCGGTCCTCAACGTGCCGATTCCCTCGGCCTTCCTGACGATGTTTCCCTATCTTGCCACCATCCTCGCCGTTGCCGGCCTCGTGGGCAGGGTGATTCCCCCGGCCGCCGATGGCCAACACTACGCGCGGGAGTGAGGCTGCCGGCGTTGACGCTCGAGGAGGGTAGGCCGCGCTGCCGAGCTCCCTCTTCGTTACGCGCTCGGCCCGCTGCTCAGCGCTCTCCCGCAGCGCGAAGCTTCTCGATTCGCGGGACGACGTCCTCGTAGTCCGCCCGAAGCTCCTGGACCTTCCGGTAGTGCTCGAGCGCCTTCCGAAGCTCCCCTTTTGCCTCCAGGGCGCGCGCGAGGTTGTAGCGAAGATCGACGGCGTCCTGCGAATCCTCGCCGTCGCGCAGCGAGACGCGCTGGAAGGCGTGGATCGCGCGATCGGTTTCCCGGAGATCCATGTGGCAGCAGCCCATGAGGTTGAAGTAGGTCGCGGCGAGGGCGGAGCGCGGGCTCGTCTTGGCGAGAACCCCGATCGCGGCGTCGGCCTTCCCGTTCTCTCGGAGGGTCTTTGCGTAGTAGTAGGCGGAGTAATCAGTGCCCTGTCGGGCGTTGATTTGGGCCCATTTCTCTTCCGCGAGGTCGCCCTTGCCGAGCTTCTTGAGCACGAGGGCCAGGGTGGTCTTGACGGTGAGATCGAGAGGAAAGGCTGCCTCGGTTCGCTCGAGGCCGCTGAGCGCCTCTTCGTAGCGCTCCTCGGTGATCAGCTTGGTGGCGTGAAGGCGGGCGCTCAAGAGTCGTCTGCCCGGGCTGAAGAAGTAGAAGACGACCATGCCGACGGCAAAGAGAAAGGCGATGATCGCCATCACCTCGGAGACAAAGAGACCAAGAATCCCGACGAGGATGACCGCGAAGAGCGAAGCGATCCAGCCGATGCTCGGCAGGCCGCGCTCGGAAAGGGAGGGTCCTGCTTGTGGTGCCATGCCCCATCCTACCCCTGCCGGCGGCCAATGGCAATCCGTGCGAGGATAACCGAGCAGTTGCTCGGTAGTTGATCCATTCCCTGTCCCCATGTACAATCCCCTGCGCATGAACGACTGTCTTCGTGCCCGTCCGGCTCGAGGAGCGTGCTGCGCAGACCTTCGAGCGGCTCGGCAGGAGACAAGGGGGTGACGATGTCGGTTCAGCTGCAAGAGGTGTGCTCGCGACGAGATCTCAAGCGCTTCGTGCTTTTTCCCTTCTCGCTGTACAGAAACAGCCCCAATTGGGTGCCACCCTTCGTGGTCGATGAGCTTGGCACCCTGCGTCGGGATCGCAACGCCGCCTTTCGCTACTGCGAGGCCGCCTATTGGCTTGCATGGAAGGATGGCAAGCTCGTCGGTCGGATTGCCGCTATTAGGAACAATCGCTACATCGAGAAGTGGGGCAAATCCTACGCCCGATTCGGGTGGATCGACTTCGTCGATGACCGCGAGGTCTCCGCGGCCCTTCTGTCCCGCGTGGAGGAGTGGGCCCGCGAGCGCGGCCTGCTCGGGGTGCACGGCCCCATGGGGTTCACCGATCTCGACAAGGAGGGGATGCTCGTGGAGGGCTTCGACGAGCTGGGTACCCTGCCGATGATCTACAACCATCCGTACTATCCGGAGCACCTGGAAGCCCTCGGCTACCGAAAGGACGTCGACTGGCTCGAGTACGAGATCAAGGCCCCCGAGGAGATTCCCGAAAAGGTGCTGCGGGTCCAGGACATGGTGCTCAAGCGCAGCAATCTGCGCCTCCTTCAAGCGAAGCGGGCCAAGGATTTTCGGCCCTACGCCCGCGAGGTCTTCGAGGTCCTGAACGAGGCCTATGCCGATCTCTACGGCGTGGTCGAGCTGTCCCAGGAGCAGATTGACGCCTACATCAAGCAGTATTTCAGCTTCATCCGACCTGACTACACGAAGGTCATTCTCGACAAGGAGAACCGGGTGGCGGCCTTTGGGATCGCAATGCCTTCCCTTTCGCGGGCCCTCCAGAAGTCGAAGGGGCGGCTCCTGCCGACGGGGTTCATCCATATCCTGCGCGCGCTGCGCAAGCCGACGCAGCTTGACCTCTATCTGGTTGCGGTCCGCCCCAAGTATCAGAATCTCGGCGTGAACGCCATCCTCATGACCGAGATCACCCGCTCCGGGCTTCGCAACGGGATCCGGAGCGCCGAGACCAGTGGAGAGCTCGAGGAGAACAAGGCGGTGCAGGATTTCTGGAAGCACTACGACAAGAGGCAACACAAGCGGCGGCGCTGCTACCTGAAGCTTCTGGCGTAGAGGGCTTCGCGGAATGCCCCCGATCACCAAGATCGTCGAAGCGGTCATCCTGCCCCCGGGGCTGCTCCTCGTGCTGCTCGCGGCGGGCCTCGTGTTCGGCTGCCTGAAGCGCTATCGGATCCTTCTCTGGTTGACCGCGGGAGCCATCCTCCTCGGCTACCTTCTTTCCATCACGCCGGTCTGCGACCTGCTCCTGCGCCCCCTGGAAGGTCGCTACCCTCCCTTGAGCCTCGCCGCGGCGCAGTCGGCGCACCCCAGCGCAGTCGTCGTCCTTTCCGGAGGCCTGGTGCCGATATCGCCCGAGATGAAGGGAGAGGCGAGCCCGGCCCCGGGCTACCTGAAGCGCCTCCTCTACGCGGCCTCCCTCGCGCGGCGCCTCGGTCTGCCCCTCATCATCTCAGGCGGACCGGTTCCCAACACCCCCGGGACGGAGTCCGAGGCAGAGGCGGGCGAGAGCGCCCTTTTCGCGTTCGGTATTCATCCCCCGCGGGTGATGCTCGAGGAAAAGAGCCAGGACACCTGGCAAAACGCCGCGGACATCGAGCACGAATACCATCCGAGGCGAGTCGTGCTCGTTACCTCGGCCTATCACATGCCGCGCGCGATGTACGCCTTCGCCCGCAATGGAATCGAGGCGATCCCGGCTCCGACCGACTACAAGGTATGGCGAGCAGGCTATTCGCTTGTCTCGTTCTTTCCCTCCGCGGACTCCCTACTTTCCTCGGCGGTGGGGATCAAGGAGTGGGTGGGGCTGCTCTACTACCACCTGATGCCTCGCGGGTGAAGTGCTTTCACCAACGGCCTATCGGTACAGCAGGTAGATCGCCGGGCGCTTGCCGATCGCAAGCGGGGCGCTGCGCCAGGCGGCGATCGGGGCCGAGCGGATGAGCTCGCCGGAAAGAGTCAAGTCGACCGCAACGCACAGGCGGGTGGAGGCGCTGCAGGTCGCGAGCAGGTCCGCGAGAAGATGGTCGTTGCGATGAGGCGCCTCGATGAAGATCTGGGTTCGACCGCGGGCGACGACCTCTCGATCGATCTCGCGGATCGTCTCGAGGCGGCGGGGACGCTCTGCGGGCAGGTAGCCGTGGAACACGAAGCTCTGCCCGTCTGCCCCGGAGGCCATGAGGGCAAGGAGGATCGATGAGGGACCCACGAGGGGCGTCACCCGCGCCCCTCGCTCGTGGGCGAGTCGAACCAGCTGAGCTCCCGGATCGGCAACTCCCGGGCAGCCGGCATCCGACATGACTCCGATCGTCTTGCCCTTCTCGAGCCCGGCGAGGAGAGGGGGTATCTCGGCGGGAGGGGTCTCTTTGTCGAGGCGCCGCAGGACGATCTCTGCTACCGGACGAGCGAGGCCAAGCCAGCCGAGGAAGCGCATGGCCTCTCCCTCGCTCTCCACAATGAGCTCGTCGACCTGCTCGAGCGCGGCGCGCACACCCTGCGGGATGGTTGCGCTCGGATCGACCCTTCCCAGCGTCGTCGGTATGAGGTAGAGAGTTCCTCGGCTCATGGGACCTTCCTTCGGGCACAACCCTATACCCGGCGAGGGGCCCGCATCAACCTTGCGCGCCAGTAGAAAAAGGCCCCGTTGTCCGATAGAGTTGGCGCCCGTATGATCGAGATTATTCTGCTCCTTTCTCTCGTCGGGATCGCAGCGGGGGGCTTTCCCGTTTTTCGCATGAACCGCGCCACGATCGCCCTCGTGGGGGCGGTCGCGATGATCGTAGTCGGCGGGCTGAGCCTTTCGGAGGCCTTCAAGAGCCTCGACCTCAACACCCTTGCCCTGCTCTTTGCGGTCATGATCTTGGTGGTCAACTTCCGCTACAGCGGTCTGTTCAAGGTAATCGGGCAGCGAATATCCCAACTCGCGAGGAGCCCGCGGCAGCTCTTGGCGCTGATCATCGGGGTTTCCGGGGTCCTCTCCGCGATCTTTCTGAACGACACCATCGTTCTCATGCTGACCCCCTTGGTCGTCGAGATCGCGATGCTCGAGCATCGCAGCCCTATTCCCTTCCTCATCGGGCTCGCAACGGCTGCCAACATCGGCTCGATGACGACGGTGATCGGCAATCCCCAGAACATCCTGATCGGAGCCTCCTCCGGCATTCCATTCCTCGCCTTCTCCTCGTACCTGGTGGTGCCGGGGATCCTCGGGCTTGTGGCGGCCTGGGCCATCATCGTGCTCGTTTTCCGCCGGGACTTCGCCCCCCGCGACTTCGTGCGCGTCGAGATGGTGAAGGCTCGCCTCATCCGCCCCATCTTCGTGAAATGCCTCTTTGCGGTGGCGATTCTCATCGCGGGGCTCGTCCTCGGTCAGTCGGTGACGCTTTCGGCGCTCGCCTCCGCCGCTTTGCTGCTCCTCACGCGGCGCATCAAGCCGGAGCGCATCTTGCGCGACATCAACTGGTCGATCCTCGTCTTCTTTGCCGGGCTCTTTATCCTGATAGACGGGCTTCGGAGCTCTCCGCTCTACCCCGCGGCCATGCGCGTCGCCGATCGCGTCATGATGCACAGCGACGCCCTCTTCACCCTCGTATCGGTCGTCTTGAGCAATCTCATCTCCAACGTGCCGGCAGTCATGGTCCTGCGCCCCTACTTGAGCACCCTACCCCATGCCCAGCACTGGTGGATCCTCCTCGCGATGGCCACGACCCTGGCCGGGAATCTGACCCTCCTCGGCTCGGTTGCCAACCTTATCGTCGCCGAAAGCGCGAAACGCCACGGGGTCACCCTCGGATTCTGGGACTACCTCAAGGCGGGGCTTCCGATCACCGCAGTGACGACCGTGCTCAGCACCCTCTACCTTTCCCTCCTGCGCTAGGCCGTCGGCCCCTATCGGATCTTGATCGCCGAGAATCGGATGAAATTGAAGATCCAGAGGGTGACGAATCCAAACGCCCCCACCATGTGCCAGATGGCGCGGTAGGCGAGGATGCGATAGTCGACCAGCGAATTCGCGGGGATAGCAAGGAAAAACCCGGTGAGAAAGATCGCGATGTTCAGGTAGAGCAGGGGCTTGGAATGAGCGTAGGTCTTCGGGAGCTTCATCAGGAAGAGCGCGGCGACGAGCAGAGCGTCGAGGATAATGACCGCGTCCGTGATGTGGTAGCCGTTGTTGCCGCCGAGGTGGAGCACGAAGATTCGGGAGCTTGCCGGGCCTGCGATGATCTTGTAGGCGAGGGCGAGGAGGTTCACCGCCGCGCTTGCGCCGGAGATGAGGTAGCGGTTGCGACGCCCGTAGTAATCGCCGAGGACCGCGAGCTGGAAGGTCCACAAGAGAAGATACTGCGTCGCAGTCTCCCCGACGCTTGCCGCAAAAGTCTCCCCAAAGCCGTGGTACCACACCGTCGGAATTCCGGTGAGGATGATGCACAGATAGAACAGGAGCCACCGATAGGGTTGCGGGCGAGTGAGCAGTGTCAATACGATGCACAGCACTCCAGAGAGAATGGTTGCGTATGCCGTGACGGTATTGGTGAGCGAGACAGGGTCGATCAGCGTCGGGCTTTGCATGCGTTCACCTCCAGGTATAGGTAGCAGCCTTGGGAAAGAGCAGGGTTGCAAAGGGAATCGAGACTGCGGCGAACGGACGGCAGTCGGCAAGGGCGGGAAAGAGCCGTTCGTTGACGGCGAGGTCCGTGATGCGCGCAAGCCGCGCGCTTCCGCGGCCCGAGACCTTGGTCACATAGAGCAGACTGTCGTTTGCCTGCGCGAGCGTGTGCGGGAGAAAGCGCAGGCCGAAGGGGAGGGCGACGCCCCACCCTCGAAATCGCGCGGAGAGGGCAGGGGAGGCATCCGGGAGGGTATTCACCGTGACCTCGCTCCACGCCCCGTCGCGTTTCCAATCGATGCGAGCGAGCCCCTTCGGGATGCCCCAATTCAATCGCCCGCCGTCACGGCTTTCCTGCGTGGTTACGTAAATTGAGGAGATCGTGTGGGCCGTGATGCGCAGCTCCTTCCCCTCGAGCGCGTTTCGCGGGTGTGGAGCAGAGCCGGAAACCGCGTAGCGGTAGCGCCCGGGAATGAAGAGGAGCTCCCGGTAGGGGCCGACCGGAGATGCTGCATAGTCGACGAGAATCACGGCCCCGATCCCGCCGCAAAAGGCTTCCTTTCCGGCATTCCCTTCGCGACCGGGCTCCGAATCGAGGCCTTCCGCGCGGAGTCGATAGAGGAGGGCGAGTCCCTCTCCACGAAGCTGCCAGGGAGCGGGGACGACCTCCCGGGCCGCCGGGGATGCGCCGACTCGCCTCACCGAGCGCGCCACGGTCCCCTCCCGCATGGCGCCTTCGTCGCAGATGGCAGCCGAGAGCGCAGGGTTTTGGGCGCAGCGGCGATCACGGGTGCGGGCGGGATCGGCCCGTCCGGGAGAGTTGGTGCAAGGGAACTCATCATTATCGGATAACCCGAGGAATTGTAGCGGGAAAACTCCAAAAGCGGAAGCTCCCGTGGGGGAGGTTCGAAGGCACTCGAGCGGCGGCCCGCCTCGAGGCAGCGCGCCTACGAGCGCTCCTCGCGCCGCTTGCGAAAGCGAAAGAAGCTCCAATAGCTGCCGAAGAGGTACCCAAGGGTCACCCGCTCGGGGACCGGATCGATTCCTCCGGTATAGAGCAGTCCGACGCAGCGGAGGATCCGCATGATCCCGAGCAGCAGCCCCGCGAGGACGCCGTGCTCCAAGACCGCCTCTTTCGCGTAGTGAGAACAGCTCGGATAGTAGATGCAGGTGCTCAATTTTAAGGGGGAGATCACCTTCTGGTAGAGGGTGATCGGGGCCACGAAGAGCCTGCGAATGGCTTGTCGCAGCCTCACGATCTCCCCTTGGGGCTCGCGGCGAGGTACTTGCGAAGGGCCTGGACGACCAGGGCGTGGTCCTCCTCCTGGCTCAACCCGGAAACCGTCACCGTGCCAACTACCCCCGTGCCCTTGAGTATGATCGGGAAGGCTCCGCCGTGGGGGGCATACTCGGCCGTGCTCAGGTAGTATTTCTCCTCCAGCGTCTTGCCCGATTTCTTGAGGCGCGTTCCGATGTACAGCGAGCTGTGATGAAAGCGATCGACGATCCGATTCTTTCGAACGATCCATTGGTCGTTGTCGGGGCTGGTGCCGGCGAAGGCGTAGTGAAAGAGCTGCTGGCCGACCCGCTCGATGTCAATCGTGACGGCGTGGTGACCCGAACGCGCGGCCTCGACGAGAGAGAGCCCCACCTCCAGCGCCGCGTCGTTGGTGAAGCGCTCAAACTGAAGCTCAGCTTCCTGTTCCTCGAGCTCCTTGAGCAGCGAATCGTACTCGGTCATAGGCCCCCCTGTTGGTCTCGACGATCGAAATGGCTGCGCAGCCGGTCGGCTGAGCGCATCAAGGTTCCTCGGGCGGAGGCTCTCCGCAGATCCGCCGGATCTCCTCGGCATCTTCTTCGAAGGCGAGCACCTCGCCCCAGCCCTCCCCTCTGCGCCAGAAGCTGCCGAAGGCCGGGTCGTTGAATGAACGAACGAGCGCGGGTATCTGCTGCTCGGCAAGGCGTGCCTCGATCACCTGCGCTTCGGCGAAGCTGCGCAGGATGAGGACGCTCCTGAGCTTCCGATCCTCTTTCTGCGAGCTTCGCAGCCGAACGGCCTTGCGCCCCTTCATTGCTCCCATTGCCAGTCTATTATAGCCCCGATCCGGCTGCGGCGGAAAGTGTCATTCGGGATGGAAGATGCTATACTCATCTGCTATGGATCGCGATCGTTTTCAGGAATACTTGAGCGAGAATATCCCGATCACCGCAGGCCGCGGGATGGCCTTCCGGGTGGTTCGCTGCGATGACGAGCAGGTGGCGGTCCGCGCCCCGCTTGCAGAGAATCTCAACGACAAGCGCACCGCCTTCGGCGGAAGCATCGCCAGTCTGCTCACCGTCGCGGCGTGGGGGATGGCCTTCGGCATCACCGCCGCGATCGACCCGGAACCCTACGTCGCCATCCAGCGATGCGAAATCCAATACCTCCTTCCGATCGCCGCAGACTTCGAAGCGGTAGCGACGCGTCCGGGGGCGGATGCGGTGGCCCGATTTCTCGAGATGTACCGCCGTTTCGGCAAGAGTCGGATCGAAGTCGAGAGTGCGATCGTCGTCGATGGGAAGGTCGCAGCCCGTTTTGTCGGGGGCTTCGCGGCTCTCAAGGATGAGAAAGGGTCCAAATTCTGACTTTCCTCTTTGGGTATTTCGCCCTATAATCACCGCGGTGGTTTACGCAGCAGAGGGTCGAACGCAGGCCGGCAAGGAGGAGCTATGGGGGGCGAGGGAAGCGACAGCTATGTCTCGAGCATGAAGAGCGTTGTGACCTTCAAGTACTTTGGAGACGAGGCTATCCGAGATCTTCTCTCGAAGTCCGAGGTGCTCCGTTTCGCCGAAGGAGACACCATCATCCGCGAGGGGGAAAAGAGCCCCTACTTCTTTGCCGTGCTCGAGGGGACCGTCAATGTGACCGTCCACGACGGCGCCAAGGAGGTCTTCATCTCGACCATTGGAAGGGGAGACGTATTCGGAGAGGCCGGGATCTTCCTCTCAGTCAAGCGAACCGCGAATGTAGCAAGCGCTTCGGCTTCGACCCTCTTCCGGATCCATCGCGACAGCCTCTTGCGCTTCATCAAGGAGCGTCCTTCGGAGGGAGTCAAGTTCCTGATGATCATCATCTACAGCCTCCTGAAGAAGCTCCGGGACGCCAATCAGGAGCTCGCCTTCGAGCGAAAGTCGGACTTTCAACAGGATGATATCGATTCGATGGTTCGAAGCATCATGGGGGAAGGCTGATTCGCCTCCCGGCGGGGGGGCGCGTCCAGCAGGCTCGCGGGGGCCCTCTGCAATCACAGGCGTCAAGAAGGAGCGCTGTTTCTCCTTGACGGTACAGACGCCGCTTCAGTATAGTTGGAGCGTGAAACAGGTCGGCGACAAAACCACCGCGGAGGCGCTCGACGAGCTAGCGTCGGTCCTGGCGCACTGCGACCAGCCGCAACTCATCGGGGAGTTCCTGCGAAGCATCCTCACCGCGACCGAGATCAAGGAGATAGCGACGCGCTGGGCGCTGGTCCGACTCATCGATCTCGGGATGAGTCAGCGCACCATCGCGAGGGAGCTGGGCCTGAGCCTCTGCAAGATCACCCGCGGGTCAAAAGAGCTCAAGAAGAAGAACTCGGCCTTCCGGCAGATGGTCGAAAGCTACAAGGGCATTGCCCGGTCGGCGTAGCCGTTTCGGGCGGGCTGCGCGACAGGCGCTAGCGGGTGAACCAGCTCACGATCTCGTCGGCGACGCGCTCTTTTTCGATGTCGTTCACGAGGACATGGGGGCTGCGCTCAAGGACGACGGTACGCCGCTCGGGGGAGGCGATTCTTCGCTCGATGAGGTCGGCCACCTCGGCGGGTACGGCCTGATCCGCCTTGGACACGAGCGTGAGCGTTTCCGAGCTGATCCTGGGGAGGGCGCGACGGGCCATGTCTCTGAGCCTCACGAGATTGGCGGTCGGGCGCACCCAGTTCCAGCACCAGTACTCCTCATAGAGGGCCTTCCGGTCCGGATCCTCGCTCGTCTCCTCGCCCTTCGTTCGCCCGGGCAGGCGCCCGAAAAAGGGCGCGAGCCAAGGGCTGAGGTTGACAGCGCCGTTTGCGATGATCAGAGCGGGTGCGGCAAGGGCTATTCGCCGAGGCTTGAACTGCGCCGCGAGGATGACCGCGAGCGCGCCGCCCATGGAAAGCCCGGCGACAGAGACCCGCTCGTGGGTCGAGCGCAGGGTCAGGTAGGCGTCGACCGTCGCCCGCAGCCAATCCCGCCAGCCGACCTGGAGAAAATCCTCGGCATTGGTCCCGTGGCCGGGAAGGCGCGGGATCGATACTGTGAAGCCGGCCGCCTGAAGCCGGCGCCCGAGATAGAGCATCTCCCCCGGGTAGCCGGTGAAGCCGTGGAGGAGGAGAACAGCCTCCGATCCGCCGCCCGGCAACCACTGCGACAACGCGGTGGCACGGACGACCGT
>DAHVAK010000187.1 GCA_027314665.1 Spirochaetales bacterium | reverse complement strand
AAGGGCCGATTGGATTGCTCCCTGCGCAATATCCTCCCGCAAGGGGGCTTTCGCGTCAAAGGCGGCCCGATAGCCGCGCCGCCAAAGGGGGGCCCCTGCCAGCGAGAGCTCAATCCTCGCCCGGTTGTCTTCGAGTCGGATGACGAGGTGGTGGGCGCTTTCCCCCGCCTGGAAGCCCGCCTCGGCAAGGGCCGCCGCGGCGCACTCCTCGATGAGCCCTTCGTGGTACAAGCGGCTCCCCCGTGAGTCGGCGCGCACCTCGACGCGCGCGCCGCGGGGGAAATAGACCTCCCAAGGCGCCCCGCGCAGAAGGCTCTCGAGCTCGCCTCGATCGCCCGCTTTGCCCCGGGCGATCTCCAGACGCACATCGAGGGCGGTCGACAGACGAAGGGTCAACTCTACGAGCGCGCGGTAGTCGATACCGCGAAGCTCGATTCGACCGTCCCGTTCAGCGATCTCGAAGCCCGGTCGATCCGGAGTGAGCATGCCGCCGGCGAGCTGCTGCAGCTCCTTCTCCACGAGGGGAACAAGCCCGCCTGCGACGGAGACTGTCGCTCGGTGTGCGGCGCCGTAGATGTGCTGCCGCGCGTATCGTTCAGCATTCATCCGATGAAAGAGCCTACACCACGTAAGGCCGGGGCGGCAGGGGACGCCCCGCCCTGAAGCCCTACGCCTTGAGATAGAGCAGGCGAATGAGCGTGTCGAGGAGAATCGCGAAGAGATACCAGCTTCCAAACCGGCGGGTGAATCGAAAGACCGAGCCCACATACCAGAGGGGCCAGCGGTCGGGCGGGTACCAGTCCGGACGCTCCTTCGGCTTCGGGCGCCGATACATGGGAAGCACCGACTTGAAAAGGTCGGGAAGCGTGACGAGCACAATTGCCATCACAATCGTGAAGTAGCCGGTGACGACGAGATAGCCGGTGATGAGATACTGCAGCACGATCATCACGACCGTAACCGTCCGCGCCGGAACCTCCCCTATCACGACCGGCAGGGTGTGAACGTGCGCCTCGCGGTCCATCTCGATCTTGTCGATGTGCTTTCCGAACAGGGTGGCCGAGACCCCGAGCCCGAAGGGGAGGCTCGCGATGACTACGTTCCAGTCCCAGCTCCCGGTGAGAAGAAAGTAGCCACCCCCGATGATGAGGGGACCGTAAACGAGGAGGAGTGAGAGCTCGCCGAGGGCGAAGTACTTGAGGGGGTAGGTGTAGAACAGGACGAAGACCGCTCCCGCGGCCATCAGCGGGAGGGTCAACCCGCCGCGAAAGAGCACGAGGGCCGCGCCGCCGGCAAGCGCCAGAATCCCGTTCGCGGCGGCGTACCAGAGCTGCTGCCTCGCCGTCTTGAAACCCCGCTCGAGGGGCTGCGGACCGTACTGATCGCGGAAGTAGTTGCCGCGATCGATGCCGCGCTTGTAGTCGACGAGATCGTTGAGAATGTTGTTGGTGGCGTGGGCGAAGATCAACGAGAGCGCAAAGACGGCCCAGACGAGCAGGTTGACGTTCGAGACCCTGAACGCGAGAAGGCCCGTAATGATCGTCGCGATGACGGTGAGCACGATGGCTGCAAATCGCGTGGAGACCAGCCACCGCGATACGAAATCGAGGCCTCGCCATTCTTCGTCCTCAATGCGCGGCATGACCGTCACCGCTTGCCGCCACATTCCAAAGTTCACCTTCATCCGAGGCCCTCCGACTTCGTGCACTTGAATATCGTCTCCGTTGATCGTATTCTTACACGAGAATTAACACGCTGGCTACACTATCGTCATCATGGACTTCAAATCAACTCAACAACCCCCAATCCTCAAAGCAACGGACAGGGCAGCGACGTCGGTCGCGATCGCAGGAGAGCCGAAGAAGGCTCGATCGCTCCTGCGCTTGGCGTCGCGGGCGGTCGGGATCTTCTTTGCCGGGATCCTCCTCGCCAATCTCGCTATCGCCCTGTTCGGGGCTACGATGGGTCTGGTCTATTCCGTCGTAAACCCGCCGGTCTCCTCGTTCATGCTGCAGCGCAAGCTCCTCGACCACTTCACGATCCGACCGATCCGGTTCGTCCCCATCAAGCAGATACCCGTTCGCGTCCAGCGCATGTTCATCCGACTGGAGAACTCGACCTTCTATACGGACCCGGGCATCGACATCGCCGCCATCGAGAATGCCTATCGGGTGAACAAGGCCGCCGGAAAGATCGTCCTGGGCGGAAGCACTATCACCCAGCAGCTCGTTCGTACCCTCTTTCTGACGGGCAACAGGAACTACTTCCGCAAATACGTCGAGGCGCTCATGTCGGTCTCGCTGAACGCGGTCATGCCCAAACAGCGCCAGCTCGAGCTCTACCTGAACTCCATCGAGTGGGGCAAGGGGGTCTTCGGGATCGGCGCCGCCGCCGAGTACTACTATGGGAGACCCCTTTCGCGGCTCAGCCTCGACCAAACCATCCGACTGGCCGTGATCATCACGAGCCCGCTTCGCTACAGCGTTTTCACCTTTACCCGAAACCCGGGGATGGTAGAGCGCTACGACTTTCTCTGGTCTATCTATTGATGATGCCGCTCGAGCGGACGGGCAGCTCGAGAAAATCCGCAAGCAGGTGCACGTAGGAGCCCAACAGCTCGAGGGAGACCAGGGGCTCGCCGGGTCGCTCGAGGTTGTCGTCGGATCCCTCGAAGAGGTGAACCGTGAGTCGGTCGTTGCTGCGCAGCTCGAGCAGCTCCGCGCGCTCGCCGAAGGCCGTCGCGCGAGCCTTGAGGCCGACCGAAGGATGTGATCCGTCGCAGCTGCCTGCGACGACGAGCGATCGGTAGCGGCACTGGCGCAGGGTTTCCAGCACGCTTGGCGCGTCGGCCGGCGGGCCGATCCAGACCAGCTCGGCCTGCTCGGGGAGCTTGTCCTCGCGAACGAGGTAGGCGGCAGCGAGAGTGCCTAGCGCCTTGCCGACGAGCGTCAGGCGTTCGAAGGGATGATAGAGCTCCGCAGTCTCATAGATTCCGACGACATCGTCGAGAAAGTGGAGATTGCGCGGCTCCTCCGGGTAGTCGAAGTCAACGGCGAGAACATCGGCGCCCCCTGCAAGAAGAAGCTCGCGGGTGTAGTAAAGGAGCGGGGCGCTGCTCGGATATCGGACATCGGGGAAGATGAACACGAGGTGATCGGACGGCACCTCCCGGCGGAAGAGGACATTCTTCACGGCGAGGCCCCGATAGCCGTCGATTGGCAGCGAGTTGGTGAGTATCATGCCGCGCGAAAGACCTCGATTGGGGCTTGGTGCCCCTTGACGGGAATGAGGCCGAGGGACTCGTACGACCCCGGCGCCGAGCGCAGAGCCTTCCACGCCACTTCCGACAGGAGGAGCCGCGAACCGCAGCTCTCGGCGCTCGGCGGCCCATGGTGGCGCGCGTTTTTTGTCATGCGCCCAATTCTACGCCACCTCGCTTTCGAAACGCAATGCGGCCCGGCTCTCCGTGCTATAATGCTCGCGGCTTTCCGGAAGACCGGAGCCGAGCCAGCAACGCTACCAGGGAAGGACAGCTTTCATGAGGGTGGTCGTCACGGGCGGAAGCGGCAAGGCCGGTCGCGCGGTCGTGCGCGAGCTTGTCGAACAAGGCTATGATGTCTTGAACGTCGATCTTGCCGCGCCGAAAGAGCGCCTGTGCGCCTGCCTCGAGGCAAACCTGACCCATCTGGGCGAGACCTTCGAGGTTCTTCGCGACGCGAGCGCCGTCGTCCATCTTGCCGCGATTCCGGCACCGGGTCGGGTCACCGAGGAGGTGACCTTCCGGACCAACGTGGAAAGCACCTTCAACGTGCTCATGGCTGCCACCGCCCTGCGCTTCGAGCGCATCATCTGGGCCTCGAGCGAGACGACCCTCGGGCTTCCTTTCGACAAGGAACAGCCCGCCTACGCGCCGATAGATGAGAATCATCCTCTTCTGCCCGAGTCCTCCTATGCCCTGGCGAAGGTCCTCGGCGAGGAGATGGCGCGCCAATTCAACCGGCGCACCGGGATTCCGATCGTCGGCCTGCGCTTCTCGAACATCATGGAGCCGCAGGACTATGCCGCCTTTCCCTCCTACTGGAAGGACGCCTCCCTGCGAAAATGGAACCTCTGGGGTTACGTCGACGTGCGGGACGTCGCCTTGAGCTGCCGCCTCGCGCTGGAGAGGCCAATTGCCGGCGCGCCCTTCTTCATCATCGCCGCCGCGGACACGGTCATGAATCGCCCCAGCCGGGAGCTCATGGCGGAGATCTTTCCATCGGTGAAGATCACGAGCCCGCTCGGGGAGTTCGAAACCCTCCTGTCGATCGGGCGAGCCCGCAAGCTCCTCGGCTACGAGCCTCGCTTCTCCTGGCGCAGCCAGCTCTAGCAGCGTGCTGACAAAGTGATTGACCCGCTGCCAAAACGGCGTTCGCGGTTGAGCCTTCTGCCCCAATCTAGTTCGAGAAAACGCCGTTTTGGCAGGTACCTTTGAGTTTGTCAGCGTCCCGCCAGCCCACCCCTTGCCGAGGGCCGGCCTTCGCCTTACACTGAAAGAACGAGCGCTTGCTCGCTATTCGCTTCCTTACGGAGATCTCCATGAGATCGAGATGGGTTCTTGTCACCGGCGCCACCTCCGGGATCGGGAAGGCCTGCGCCGAGCATCTGGCCGCGCGCGGTTTTGCCGTGCTTGCCACGGGCCGCAACCCGCAGGCCCTGCGGGAGCTCGCCGAGCGCGCGAGATCATCCGGATGGCATCTCGAGACGCTTGGGCTCGACGTCACCTCGCCCGAGCAGATTGCCAAGGCAGTCGCCGCGGCTCAGGAGCTTTCCGGGGGGGCGGGGATCGAGGTCCTAGTGAACAATGCGGGCATCGGCCAGGCCGGATTCCTTGCCGATCTGTCGGCGGAGAGCCTGCGGGCGCAGTTCGAGGTGAGCCTCTTCGGGCTGCACGCGGTGACCCGAGCGTTTCTCGCGCAGCTCGTCTCGCGCAGAGGCACGGTGATCAACATCGGATCGATCATGGGTCGAATGACTGTTCCGTGGATGGGCGCCTACGGGGCGGTGAAGGCTGCCGTCCGCTCGCTCACCGAGACCCTGCGCGTGGAGCTCGGAAGCCTCGGGGTTCGCGTTGTCCTGGTGGAGCCCGGGGCGGTGGAGACGGCCTTCCACAAGCGCGCGATCGCGGGCTCGCCCCAGGAGCTTCCCCCCGAATCACCCTTCGCCCGGTCCTATGCCTGGCTCGCGGCGAACGACTATCGCCCCTTCTACCTCATGCCGGCGGTCTCTCCGCTTCCGATCGCTCGGCTCGTCGAGCGAATCGCCGAAGCGCGCCGCCCCAGGGCTCGCTACGTGCTTCCCTTCGCGGCGCACGCCCTCCTGCTCCTCATGCGGCTCACCCCGCGCTCCCTCATGGACCCGCTCAAGCGCAGGGTCTTTCACCTGCCGCGCGTCATCCCTCGAGCCCTGCGTCCAGATCGGCAATGAGATCCTCCCAGGCCTCGATCCCGACCGAGACTCGAATGGTCTCGGGGCTGATCCCGGAGGCCTTCAGGCCCTCCTCTCCCATCGAGGCGTGGCTCATCAGCCAGGGGACCTCCATCAGGGATTCCACGCCTCCGAGGGACTCGGCGAGGGTAAAGAGCGAAAGGCGCGAGAAGAAGCGATCCATGCTCACGCGCGAGGTGTCCAAGTTGAAGGCGAGCATGCCGCCGAAGCCCTTCATCTGGCGGCGGATCAGCTCCGCCTGAGGATGGCTCGGCAGGCCGGGATAGTAGACCCGCTTGACCCTCGGATGGCGCTCCAGGTGCTCGGCAATCCTCGTGGCGTTCTCTTGGTGGGCTTCCATCCGCTGGGAGAGGGTCTTCACCCCGCGGAGGGCGAGCCAGGAGTCGAAGGGGGCCTGGGAGGTGCCGAGGGCGTTCACCAGATAGCGGCCCTGCTCCTCCAGCTCCTTGGTGCGGTACACGATTGCCCCGCCGACGATGTCGCTGTGTCCGTTGATGTACTTCGTGGTCGAATGGATGATGAGGTCGATTCCGAACTCGAACGGGCGTTGGAAATAGGGCGAAAGAAAGGTGTTGTCCGCCACCGTGAGGAGCTTGCCCTCGCGGGCGATCGCGGCCACAGCTGCGATGTCGGTGATGTTCAGCAGCGGATTCGAGGGAGTCTCGATCCAGATCATGCGAGTCTGGGGAAGAATCGCCGAGCGGACAGCTGACAGGTCGCGCATGTTCACGAACGAGAAGGATATCCCCATCCTCGTCATGATCGAGCTGAAGAGTCGGTAGGTCCCGCCGTAGATATCATCCCCCGCGATAACGTGGTCGCCTGGCTTTAGATAGAACATAACGGTGGTCGTCGCCGCCATTCCGGTTGCGGTCGCGGAGCACCCAACGCCCCCCTCCAGCGCGGCGATGTTCTCCTCCAGCGCCGATCGCGTCGGATTTCCGCTTCGGGTGTAGTCGTAGCCCTTGTTCTTTCCGAGCGCGTCGAAAGAGAAGGTGGATGAGGGATAGATGGGAGTGATGACGGAGTTGTAGCTCGTATCCTTGCTCACTCCAGTGTGCACGGAGAGGGTACGCATCTTCATGCGGGCACTGTACCGGGAGCAAGGGCTCGATGCAAGAGCCGCGCCGCTCGTTTCCGCTTGCACAATCGAGCATACCAAACGTATACTTTCGGGGAGGAAAGGCGCTGATCGGCTTCCCTCCGGAACGAGAAAGCGATGAGCGAAGATTTGGGCGACCCGAGAGAAGAGTACAAGAAAACCCGAAAAAACATGGAGACCCTCGAGCGGCTCCTCGCACTGACTGCCGAACCAAAGCGAAGGAGCTACATCGATGCCCAGCTGTCAAAGCTTCGACGAATGCGCGACCACCTGGAGGCCGCCTTCGACCTGGGGGGCCTCCGCGAGGCGAGCGACAACGAGGCGGCATCCGCCCAGAAGCAGGCGAGAAGCGAGCGTCCCCTCCCCTTCCTCGCGCGGATCGGAGACCGCTTCGCGGAAAGCGCGATTGTCGAGGGCAGCAAGGATCCCGAGATCAAGAATCTCGCGAACTACCTCCTGTTCTTCGAGGAGGAGTACCTCCCCCTCTTCGACAAGAAGCACCTCGATCTCGATCACATGAGCTCCCTTGAGCTCGACGCCTTCTACAACGCCTTCAACCAGGCAAAGCGCCGAATGGACATCTTCTGCAACGAGACCGAAGCCATCTACGACGAGAAGGAGGGGCCGAAGCTCCTGCAGCGGCTGAAAGCGAAGCAGACGGTCCTCGTTGAGGTCCACAAGTTCTTCAAGCGGATTCGAACCTTCACTGACGAGATGCTCAAGGATATCGAAGGCGAGCGTCGCCGTTGTTTCAACGGCGACGCGATCTTGTCTTTGAACTCGCAGGCGAAGAAGCTGGAGCTGACGGGGACCACCGTCACGGTCGCCCTTGCGAGAATTGCCCACTACGCCGCGGAGGTCATCGGCTACGTCGACATCCCCGATTTCCAGAGGTAGGCTTCCGGTCGCCCTGCCTGCAACTGCGGGCGAGTCTAGTAGTGGCGGCTTGCCCCGGTGCGAGGACCTCCGGCGCCGCGCTCCTTTGCCTCATTGACGCGAAGCTGGCGGCCAGCGAACTCTCGCCCGTTCAAGGCTGCGATGGCGGCCATCGCCTCGTCTTCGTTTTCCATCTCCACAAAGCCGAATCCCTTGCCCTGCCCGGTGAAGCGGTCGACGATGATGTCAACCGTGCTCACGTTTCCGAACTCGGCAAAAAGCTCGCCAAGCTCGTCCTCCGTCGTGGCATAGTTCATGTTGCCGACGTAGATCCTCTTCGACATCCCTCTACTCTCCTTTTTCCCCGGGGTCCGATCCAAGGGGCCCGCGGAAGCTATTGACTCCAAGCGAGCTCTGCGAGCCCGCGGTATTTGGATGTATAGATGAGTTTTGTACTACGCGAACGTGCTTCCTCTTCGATGCCGTTCGGGGTGTCCCTCTGCGGGACGTTGGTACGGCGTGCGCAACCCTTGCAGAGTAGCGGAAGCGAGAGGCGCCGACATTCGATTCGCCGACGCCGCAAGAGCTCGAAATCGAGCAAACCCTCTCTCTTGCGTCTAGAAACCTGTCTACCACGCTCGGATCGAAAAGTCAAGCGACAAAACGCGAGGCCCGCCGTGGGGGCGAGTCTTGCCCGCCGCCCGAAGGTCGCCGCCGTAAGGGGGCGGGGCGGCGCCTCCCGGGGTGCCGCCCCCCTCTCTCTACCCCTTCACCGCAGCGATGGCCGAGAGGAGCTCTTCCACCGAAAAGGGCTTTCGGAGAAAGTGAAAATGCCCGTCCTCCACAGGACGGAGTCGCGACTGGTCGCCCAGATAGCCGCTCGTGAGGACGCACGGGAGATTGGTCCGCCTCCTGCGGAGCTCCGCCACCAGCTCCACCCCGTTCATGCCGATGAGGGCAACATCACTCAATACCACATCGTAGTCGTCGCTGTTCGCGCTGAACAGCTCGAGGGCCCGCTCGCCGTCGGTAGCGGTGGTGACGCGGTAGCCGTTGGCCGTAAGGGCAGCCTCGAGAAAGTGAAGGATGTCGGGCTCGTCCTCGACGACGAGGACCCGCTCACCGTGTCCCTGTGCCGCAGGAAGGCGTCCCGCCCCCTCGGTCTCGGGCAGCGCCCCGCTTGCGCTCGCGGGAAGGAAGATCTCGAAGCGCGAGCCCCTTCCCGGAGTCGTCGAAACCTCGATCCATCCACGGTGCTCCTTGACGATCCCGTAGACCACGGAGAGCCCGAGCCCCGTCCCCTCGCCCCTGCCCTTCGTCGTGAAGAAGGGCTCGAAGAGGCGATCGACCACCCCCTTCGGCATCCCGGTACCGTTGTCCTGCACCGCAACGCTGACGAAGCTTCCGCTGCGCCCGACCTCGAGCGGCACGGTGATGGCCACGCTGCGCTGGCTTGCGGACTGATCGTCGTGCGGGTCGAGCTCGACGTTGCCGCTCGACACCACGATGACGCCGCCGGAGGGCATGGCATCGCGGGCATTGAGGAACAGGTTCATCAGGACCTGCTCCATGTTGCCCTCATCCGCATCGGCCGGGCGCAGCCCGGGGTCCAGCTCCTCGCGGATGACGATGGCCGACCCAAGCAAGGGGACGAGAATGTGCCGGACCGCCTCGACCGTGCGGTTCAGATTGACGGGAGCGAGCCTCATCGGAGCGCGTCGGCTGAAGAGAAGGAGTTGGTCGGTGAGCTGCGCCCCCCGCTTGCCGATGTCGAGGATCTGGTTGAGATAGGCTGCCGTGGGGGTGTCGTTGTCGACATCGGTGCGGGCGAGCTCGACGTAACCCTGGATCGCGGTGAGGAGATTGTTGAAGTCGTGCGCCACCCCGCCTGCAAGCTGACCGACTGCCTCGATCTTCTGAAACTGCCGCAGGCGCTGCTCGCTCTCGCGAAGCTCCCGCTCGGCCGCCTTCAAGTCGGTGAGGTCGATGACCAGCCCGCGCAGACCGATCGGAACCTCCTCCTTCAGGACCGCGCTCGAATAGAGGGCGATGGGGAAGAGGGCTCCGTCTCTGCGAAGGCCCGAATACTCGTGATTCTCCTGCAGGCAGCCTCGGGCGACCCTCTCGAGGTCCTCGCGAGCTCTCTGCCGATCCTCCGGGACCAGAAGCATCAGGACGTTGGCTCCTCCGCTCGGCAGATCCGCGAGCGCATAGCCGAACATCGAAGAGAGAAAGCGATTGACATAGGTGATGTTGCCCTCCAGATCGACCTCGAAAACCACCTGCGGCAGGAAGTCAGCGAACTCCCGGTACCGGCGCTCGCTCTCGCGGAGCTGTTCCTCGGTTCTCTTCTGCCGCGCTGCATAGTCCTCGATCGCCTCTGCGGTCATGTCGAGGGCCCGGGCCAGCTCCCCGATCTCGCCTCGGTAGGAGAGGCCGCTGCGAGCGCCGAAGTTACCCTTTCGAAGCTCGTTGGAGGTCCTCAGGAGCGCCTTCATCTGCCGCAGGATGAGAGCTTCTGCTCCGGTCCAAAAGAGGACGAAGGCGATGAGGATGAGGAGCGCCGCGTTGCGGGTTGTCGAATAGACCCCCGCCCCGGAGCTCTCGGCAAGCGCGCTCATCGGAGCCCCGACGGCGATGTAGATGGTGCCGTTGAACAGGGCGCTCTTGAGGGAGGTGAAGGCATAGAGACAACTGATCCCGTCGATCTCTTGCGAGCGCGCCAGACCCTCGTGCCGGCTTTCCATGGCCCGAAAGAGATCGAGCGAGGCGATCGACCTCCCGATCCAGGACTCGGGCCTCGGCCAGCGCGCGAGGATTACGCCTCGCTCGTCGATCTCCATCGTCGAACAACCCGCGGACAGCTCGGGGGTGATGCGGGAGGTGGTCCGGTTCAGCCAGTTGATGTCAACCGCAGCGAAGAGAACCCCAAGGAGGCGCCCATCCTTCTCGATGACGGGATATCCGAGGTTGATGGATTTCAGACCCGTGATTCGCCCCGTCTGGAAGGTCCCGATCGCGAATTGCCGCGTCTCGAGGGCTTGGAGGAAATAGTCGCGGTCGGCGATGCTGACTGGATGGGATAACCCCACCGCGCTCGCGATGACCTCGCCGTCGGGCCGGGCGAAACCGAGGTTCAGGTACTGCGGATAGCTCGGCAGGATCTGCCGGAAGAGCCGCCCGGCCTCGCGCAGACCGTCCTCATCTTCGAGTAGGATCTGAGCGAACACGACCAAGAGCCTGCGCGAGTTGTCGATGACGTCGGACTCCTGCGTCATCGCGAAGCGCGCCTGGCGCACAAGGTCCTCGCGGGCCCGATCGGCCACCTGGGCGTGGTAGGCCATGTTCGTCCACACCATGAAAGCCAAGGCCGGAACGAGAACGAAGATCAGCAGCAGGACCAGCCGGGCGTAGACGCTTCCGAACGACAAGTTTCTCGCCGCGCGGGAGAGAAGGCGCGAAATTCCTGCCCTTAGGTCTGCCACGAAAGCCTCCGTTGGGTCCCGATCGACGGTCGGCCCATTATAGCAGTCTGTCACGACCTGCGCAGGCTTCGTCCGGCAGCGTGCCTGCGGCGGCGGCTTGCTAGCGCTCGCGAGGGAAATCGGCGCCGCCCAGAAGGTCGGCCCATCGTTCGCTGGGAAAGGAGAAGTAGCCTGCCGCGGGATGCAGCACTCGGACGAGGGGAAAGAGCGCGGCCCACAGAATCGAGGGAAGCCCGATCGCGACGAGATAGAGCGGACCGAGAAGCATGGACTGCCGGAAGTGGCCGTACTCGTGACGAACGAGGCGCTCGTCCGCGCCGAGGTGGACGAAAAGATAGCGCCCGAGGCTCAAGCCCCCGAAGCGGCGGAAGCAGTAGCTGACGCAGCTCCCTCCGCGCCGCTCCCTTCTCTCGATTCGGCGGCGAAGGGCAAGGGTCAGGAGCAGGCCCGCGGCGTTCTGGGGAAGCTGCCACACGTAGAGGATGCCCCGCGTGACGGCGTTCATGGGGCTGCGCTCTCCGGCGCGTCGGGGTTTCGCCGGGTGGGTCCCTCGCTTCCCTCCTCTGCGCGGGAGCGCGTCTCGGGGAGGAAGAGAAGCACGGCCGCCGCGCCGAATACGTAGGAGAAGCCCATGAGGGCCAGGGCGGTTGCGAGGGAATGAAGCGGAACGCTCAGGGCGGTGGTCAATGCCGGGGCCAGGGCCGCCCCGGCAATGCTCATCGCCTGGAGCCACGCCCCGATCGTCCCCCTCACCCCGCTCGGGAACATCTCCGTCGAATAGGCCGCCAAACAGGGGGTTGAGCCCGTGATCGTGAAGACCACGAGCCCCAGCCCGATGACGCGGGCGGTCATTGTGGTCGCCGTGAAGGCGAGCCATCCCGCGAGGGTCGTCGCGGAGAAGAAGAGGATCGAGGTCGGACGCCGCCCGAGCCAGTCGACGAGGTGCCCCGAGATGAAGAACCCGCTCACTGCGAGGAGCCACACTCCCAGGTACCAGGGGTGCAGGGCGCTCACGGTGAATCTCCACTCGTCCAGGATGAGGGTCGAGGCGAGGGTCGTGACCGCGGAGGGATAGATTGCGATGAAGAAAGAG
>DAHVAK010000178.1 GCA_027314665.1 Spirochaetales bacterium | reverse complement strand
AGCGCCCCGCTACGCCTTGCGGCGGCGGAGGTAGCTGTCGTAGCCCAGACGCGCCGCGAGGAAGGCGAGGAGTTGCCGCATGGGATCGGGGCGACCGCCGGGGGTGAGGTAGACGAAATCGCGCAGATGAGCCGCAACCGGCGCCATTGCTCTCGTGCGGCGCGGCTGATAGCTCATGACGAAATCGACGACCTCGCCGGTCCCGTTTCGCAGGGCAAGCGCGGCGATCCTCCGCCGGTAGGCCTCGTACACCGAGGGGTCGCTCACGAGGGTGCGGATACGCTCTACGATCTTGCGCGAATCCTCGATGTAGAAGCCGAGACGCTCGTGCTTCACGAACTCGACGTTGCCCTTCTCCTGCCCGTAGATGTACTGCGAAACGATGAGCGGCTTCTGGAGGATGAGGGCCTCCATGATCGTCGCCGGCCCACCCTTGGAGACCACTACATCGGCGATGTTCATGAGCTCGAACATGAAATCCACGAAGCCGTAGACGTGCACCAAGCGCCCGGGATACCGGCGCGCGATCCTCTCGATGCGCCGCCGCATGCCCTCGTCCTTTCCGCAGACGACGGCAATCTCGACATCCAGGCCGGAGGCGAGCAGCGCCTCGGCATGGCGCTCGCCGTGGGGAAGCCCTTCCCCTCCCCCCGCGAGTAGCACCACCCGGCTGTCGGGAAGGAAGCCAAGCCGTTTTCTAGCCGCTTCCACCTCGCCGGGGCTCAAGGGGCGGTCATATTCTTCCCTTAGGATCACGGGAAAGTGGCG
Source organism: Spirochaetales bacterium (assembly GCA_027314665.1). Lineage (GTDB taxonomy): Bacteria > Spirochaetota > Spirochaetia > DAHUYW01 > DAHUYW01 > DAHUYW01. Next base: position 9,486 of record DAHVAK010000178.1, on the reverse strand, counting down.
AACCTGGGCAGCCGGCAGCCCAAAGCGGCAGGTCGCGGTCTCCTTCAGCCGATCGGAGAAGACCACGAGGGGCCCACCCGTGCGTTTGAACCAGAACTCGGGGGCCGTGAAGGGGTCGAGAACCACGGTGATCATCGCCGGATCCCTTCCCAGGCGCTGCACGGCATAGAGGGTCGGGGTGATGAGCAGACAATGCAGAAAGACGATTCGGGTGGCGTCGTAGCGCTCGACTGCCTCGGCGATCGTACGCTGAAAGAGGAGGGTCATGATGACGTTCCAGATCGATCGGATGGCCTTGAAGCGGGTGATCTCCATCGAGCCGACCCACAGCGACCTGAAGCGATGGGAAACGAGGCGGTAGCCGGTCTGGAAGAGAGTGCTCCAGAAGAGGCTCGTCGGAGGCATGGCGTCGAGCGCCCGAACCTCCACCTCATCCTCCGAATAACACGCCCTGATCCGACGCTCAATTGCCTGCGCCGCAGCCACATGCCCGCCGCCGGCCCTGAGATACAGCAGAAGTATTCGCTCTTGCGCCAAAAAAACCTTTTCCTCTCACCAGTTGAGACTTTCAACAGGAACAACGAGTAACTATACGTTCATCCCTCCGTACCGTCAAGCTTTTGTTGACAAGCCGCGAGGGCCGCCGTAAGTTATCGGAAGACAGGGGCAGAAGCCATGAAGGAAGCGATGCTCTACGAGCATATCGGCCGCCAGACGGTCCGTTGCCGCCTCTGTCCCCACGGCTGCCTCATCCCCGAGGGGCGAACTGGCTTCTGCGGGGTGCGCAAGAATCTCGGCGGGACCCTCTACGCCCTCACCTACGGGAAGGTCGCCTCGATCGCGATCGATCCGATCGAAAAGAAGCCCCTGTATCACTTCTACCCCGGTACCCCGATCCTCTCGCTCGGGACCTTCGGGTGCAACCTGCGCTGCAAACACTGCCAAAACTGGGAAATATCGCATCATGACGCCTCCGAAAACGGCGAGGGGCTCTCGGAGCTCACCCCCGAGCAGACCATCGCCCTGGCCAAGAAGAGGGGATGCGACGCGATTGCCTGGACCTACAACGAGCCCAGCATCTGGTTCGAGTTCATTCTGGAAAGCGCCCGGCTCGCCCGGGAGGCGGGCCTCCTTACGGTGATGGTCACCGCGGGAATGATCAATCCCCCGGCCCTGAAGGCGCTCCTCAACCACATCGACGCCTACCGTCTGGACGTGAAGGGCTTCACCGAGGCCTTCTACGAGCGGCTCACCGGAAGCCCCGTTCTCGCCAACGTCCTCGAGAATGGGATCATCGCCCACGAAGCGGGGGCCCACGTCGAGATCGTCACCAACGTCATTCCGAACTGGAACGATTCGGACGAGCAGCTCGACGGCCTATCCCGCTGGATCGTCGAGCATCTCGGGGGGGACACCCCCTGGCACGTTACCGCCTACCATCCCTCCAACAGGGTCCGCGAGCCCCCGACCCCTGCCTCGACCCTCGAGCGGGCGGCGCGCATCGGACGGTCGAACGGGCTGTCCTACGTCTACGTCGGGAATATCCCCGGCCACAGGGGACAGAACACCCTCTGTCCGAGCTGCGAAGCCCTCCTCGTCGACCGCGTCGGCTTCGGGATCGGAGAGAACCACATTCTCGGTGGAAAGTGCGAGTTCTGCGGCTTCGCGATAACCTCCTATCGCGGGCCGGACCTTCCCTATCGTCATCACACCACCCCCTTCCCGCAGTACGTGCTGTGAGCGGCGGGGAAAAGGCTCGCGAAGTCGATCGGAGAGGGGGCGGTTGCACCCTTGAGCGTCTTCACGTATCCTACCGGTCAGGAGATGCGGAACCTCGGCTGGACCCTGCGCGACGAGGGGGAGCGGCAGGAGTGCCCAGGCGGCCCGCGGTCGCCGAAAGAGCGAGGTGGGCAAGAGGAGGCGTATGGCGCTCAACGTTGTTCTCCACGAGCCGGAAATCCCCCAGAACACGGGGAACATCGCGCGCACCTGCGCGGCGGTCGGCGCCCGGCTGCATCTCATCCGGCCCCTCGGCTTTTCGACCGACAGCCGCGAGCTGAAGCGCGCCGGGCTCGACTACTGGCACCTGGTGGAGGTCGCCTACTACGACGGCATCGGCGAGTTTCTCGCCCGCCACGCCGGGCGGCAGATCGTCTTCGTATCCACCAAGGCGCCGAGACCTCACACCGAGCTCCGCTACCAGGACGAGTGCTGCCTCGTCTTCGGCAAGGAGACCGCGGGGCTTCCGGAGACGATCCTTCGGGCAAATCCGGGAAGCTGCGTCCGCATCCCGATGCGCGAGGCGGCCCGCTCGCTGAACCTCGCAAACTCCGCCGCCATTCTGGTCTACGAGGCCCTCCGCCAGCTCGGCTTTCCGGGGCTTCGAACGGCGGGAGGGCTCTCCGGCGAGGGGAGCCCCGCCGAGGGATCTGTTCTATCTCCTTTCCTGGAAAATGGATAAATTGTAACGAGTTGAATGGTTCGTACATTAACTGAGCGACAGAGCCTGCGGAACGTGGTACGCTAACGGGAAAAGACTGAGGCGTTGCCGCGAATGCCGCAGTCAAAGGACGGTAAGATGAACCTCACAAGACGACTTCTCGTTATGGTTGCCGGCGCCGTCGTGCTCGCCTCCTGCGCCACGGCACCGAAGCCCGCGCCGCAGACCGCCGCTCCGGCTCCGCAAGCCCAGGCAACTGTACCTGCCGATCTCACTGCCAAGCTCAACCAGGCGAAGCAGATGAAGGCTGAGATTGATCAGTACGGGCTCGCCTCGCAGGTCCCGGACGCCTATCAGCAAGGCTCAGCCGCCCTCACCGCGGGCGAGCAGGCGCTAGGCACGGACAACGCGACCGCGCGGACAAAGCTGGACGAATCGATCGCCGACTTCAACAAGGTGCTCGATGCCGGGAAGGCCCTGCTTCAGACTCGGCAGCAGCAGGTCGCGAGCGCAAAGGCGGCGGCCCTGGCAGCAAAGGCCGACCGTGCGGTTCCGGATCAGTACGCCAACGCCCAGAGCCTCGAGCAGCAGGCAGCTCAGAAGCAGAGCGCGGGCGACTACGCCGCAGCCTATGGCCTGCTCGGTCAGGCGATCGACGCCTACAATCAGGCGACGAGCGCTGCGAACGAAAAGCGGGCGGAGGCGGCGCAAGCGCTGAAGGATGCGGGAACGCAGATCGACCAGACCAAGAGCAAGATCGAAACGCTCCAGCAGGGGCTTAAGGCCGACGAAGCCCAGACCGGGGCGGCAGCCGGAGGAGGGCAGTAGATATGAGACGGATAACCATTGCAGTGTGCGTGCTCCTGGCGCTTGCAGCCGGGACGGTCGCTGCCCAGAACCTGTTGGATAACGATGCCTACAACAAGGCGCTCCAGCTCCGCCAACAGGCCCAATCGGCCTTCGAGAACGGCGACTATCCGCAGTCGACGCAGCTTTCTCAGCAGTCGCAGAGCTATGCCAAGGAGGCCCTCGCCATTGCTCAGGAGCAGGCGCTTGCCTACCGGGCGACCAATTGGCTGGACCTCGCGAAGGTGCGCATTCAGTACGCGAGCGGGATGAACGTCCCGACCCGCTATCCGGACGTCTGGAAGAGCGCGCAGAGCAGCTACGCCACTGCACAGAGCACCTATGCCGCGAAGCAGTACGAGCAGAGCATCGCCGCCTCCCAGGCCGTCGTCGCGGCCCTGCACGGGATCCTCGCCGCGTCGGTCCTTCCGAAATACTATGTCGTGCGACTCCTTCCGCAGCGGCGGGACTGCTTCTGGCGCATCGCGGAGTATCCCTTCGTGTATGGGGATCCCCTCAAGTGGCCGCTGCTCTACCAGGCCAACAAGGACAAGCTGCAGGATCCGAATAATCCCAACCTCATCCAGCCGGGGATGGTCTTCGTGATTCCGTCCATCAAGGGCGAGGTGCGCGAGGGAACCTGGAAGCCGTAGGCTCTCCGCAGGGCAGCGGCTTTTCGCCGGGGGTCGCCTTCAGAGGGCGACCCCTTTTTTATCCCCCTGTGAGCCGCGCCTCCTCGCCCGGGCCGGCTGCTCCATTGACACTTCCTGCCGAGAAATAGTATTTTATCAATATAACCAGACCGCAATTCTGACTCGATCCCAAAAAGTCCCTCGCAACCAGAGACTGCGCAACCGAAGTTACCCTTGTTTCCACAAACCGGAGGCCTAACATGAAGTGTCTCATAGTGGGCGGTGTCGCGGGCGGAGCCACGGTCGCGGCTCGCCTACGGCGAAACGACGAGAAAGCGGAAATCATCCTGCTCGAGCGGGGAGACTACATCTCTTACGCCAACTGCGGGCTGCCGTACTACCTCGGCGGAATCATCAAGGAGCGCGATCGACTCTTCGTGCAGACCCCCGAGGGGTTTGCGAAGAACTTCAATATCGAGGTGCGGACGCGCAACGAGGCGATCGCGATCGATCGAGAGAAACACGAGCTCGTCATCCGGAACCTCCGGGAAGGAACGGAATACCGGGAGCGCTACGACAAGCTCGTGCTCTCCCCGGGGGCGGAGCCCATCCGACCCGCAATCCCCGGAATCGAGCTGCCGGGAATCTTCACCTTGCGGGATGTCGCCGGCACCGATGCCATCCAGAAGTTCATCTCCTCCGAAAGCCCCCGGCGCGCACTCATCGTGGGAGCGGGCTTCATCGGGCTCGAGATGGCGGAAAACCTGCATCGGCGCGGCATCTTCGTCACCATCGTCGAGGCCACCAATCAGGTCATGAACATCCTCGACTACGAGATGGCGGCTGCGGTTCACCAGCACCTCAAGGTGAAGGGGGTGGAGTTCTACCTCCAGGATGCGGTCTCCTCCTTCAGCCGATCGGAAGGGAGGCTCGTGGCGGCCCTCTCGAGCGGGCGGCGCCTTGCGGCGGACCTCGTGATCCTCTCGAACGGCGTCCGTCCCGACCACCGTCTCGCGGCCCAAACGGGGCTCGCGGTCGGCAAGAGCGGCGGGATTCACGTCGATGCGACCCTGCGCACGGACGATCCGGACATCTACGCCCTGGGGGATGCGATCGAGTTTCGCAGCCCCATCATCGGCAAGCCTGCGCTTACCCCGCTCGCCGGCCCGGCGAACAAGCAGGGGCGGATCGTCGCCGACAACATCGCCTTCGGCGAGAAGCGCACCTATCGCGGCTCGATCGGAACCGGCATCGCGAAGGTTTTCGACCTCACGGTCGCCTCGACCGGGGCGTCGGAAAAGCTGCTGGAGCGGGAAGGCATGCCCTACCTTTCGGCCATCACCCATTCCTCCTCGCACGCCGGCTACTATCCGAACGCCATCCCCTTGAGCATCAAGATCCTCTTCGCTCCCTCCGACGGCAGGCTCCTCGGGGCGCAGATCGTCGGCTACGAAGGGGTAGACAAGCGCATCGACCTCTTTGCCTCGATCATCGGACGGGGCGGAACGATCCAGGACCTCCAGGAGATCGAGCACGCCTACGCCCCGCCCTACTCCTCTGCGAAGGACCCCGTGAACATCGCCGGCTTCGTCGCGGAGAACATCCTCACCGGGCGAAGCGTGACCATCGGATGGAAGCAGCTCCTCGAGCGGGAGCGAAACGAGGCCTATCTCCTCGACGTGAGGACCCCCGAGGAGTTCGCCGTCGAGACGATCGAGGGGGCCGTCAACATCCCCCTTGCCGACCTGCGCGGGCGGCTCTCGGAACTGCCGCGCGACCGGGAGATCGTCGTCTTCTGCGGAGTCGGCCAGCGCGCCTACAACGGCGAGCGCATCCTCCGCCAGAACGGCTTCGAGAGGCTCTACAACCTCTCCGGGGGCATCAAGACCTACCTCCTTGCCACCCAGAAGCAGAGCAACGAGGACATCTACGAGGGCGACTTCATCGGCAAGGACGACATGATCTACCAGGTCGATCCCTTCGCGGTGAAGCCCGCGGGGCAGGGACCCAATGGGAGCGCTCCCGCCGCGGGAGCGCCCGCCCCCTTCGGGATGCGCACGATCGCGGTGGACGCAAGCGGCCTGCAGTGCCCCGGACCCATCATGCGCCTCGCGCAGGAGATCAAGAAGATCGACGCCGGCGAGCGGATCGCGGAAGTCGCGACTGACCCGGGTTTCGGACGCGACGTGGAATCCTGGGCGCGCATGACCGGCAACCGGCTCCTCGAGCTCAAAGAGGACGCCGGGCGCATCACCGCCCTCATCGAGAAGGCCGAGCCGAAGAGCGAGGAGGCGGTCGTCCACCACAACGGCAACGCGGCGACCATCGTGGTCTTCAGCGACAGCCTCGACAAGGCGCTCGCCTCCTTCGTCATCGCAAACGGGGCGGCCTCCTCCGGCAAGAAGGTGACGATGTTCTTTACCTTCTGGGGCCTTTCGGTGATCAAGAAGCCTCGGGCGCCCCGGGTGCGAAAGGACCTCATGGGAAGGATGTTTGGGATGATGCTTCCCGGAAGCTCGCAGGCCCTGAAGCTCTCCAAGCTCAACATGGCCGGCTTCGGTACGATCATGATGCGCTCCCGCATGAAGGCGAAGAGGGTCGATTCCCTGGAGGCGATGATTCAAGCGGCGATGAAGGCCGGCATCCGTCTCGTGGGGTGCCAGATGTCGATGGATCTGATGGGAGTGGCTCGCGAGGAGCTGTACGACGGGATCGAGATCGGAGGGGTGGCCACCTACTTGGAGGCCGCGGGGGGAGCTGGGGCGAACCTGTTCGTGTGAGCCCTCGAAAAACAAGCGCGCCGGCGGGGCCGCCCTTTGTGTGGCCTACCGGCGCTTGCCTTGGGTCCTCGTACGCCGAGCGGCCTTGAAGAATCGCCCTGCCGCTCGGCTCGAGCCCCGAAACGCGCTATGCGCTCTTTGCCCGCTTGCTCGAGATCCCGAGAAGGGCATAGATCGGGCAGAAGCCCACGATCGAGGTGAGAAGGAAGACAACGGCAACGATGCCGAGCACGATCGCCCAGGTCCCCGACAGAACCCCCGTGAAGTACCCAATAGCGACCAGGACCGCGACAAGGGTCCGCACGATCCGGTCGATGACTGCCATGTTCGTTTTCATACAACCTCCATATATATAATTTACTATATATAATTGGCAAAGTCAATTTTCCCGTGACCTGCGAAGGGCGGCGCCGCCGCCGCTTCCTACCCGAGCATGGCTGCCTCTCGCGAAGGGCGTCGGGTCGAACCCTCCCTCCTCTGGCGCAGGTCGCTCATCCTCGGTAGAATGCGAGCACGTTTCACGGAAAGCGCGGAGGTGCGCCATGAGGATCGGCATCCTCGGTTTCGGCAACATGGGAGAGGCATTTGCAGCCGGGCTTCGGGAGCGCCAGCCCGAGTGGGAGCTCGCTGTCTACGAGAAGGTCGAGGCCCAGTCGCGTCTCGCGGCGGAGCGCTACGGCGCGACGCTCTGCGCCTCGCCTGCGGAGATCGCAGAGGGCTCCGAGATCCTCATCGTGGCCGTCAAACCCCAGAACACCGACGAGCTTCTTGCGAGCCTAAGGCCCTACTGCCGGCAGGCGCGCGTCATCTCGATCGTAGCCGGCAAGCGCATCGCCTACTTCCAGGAGGGACTGGGGACCGATCAGGTGGTGCGCTTCATGCCCAACCTCGCCGCGCGGGAAGGGAAAGCGGCCGTGGGGGTAAGCTGCGCTGCGGGCGTGCAGCCCGACTTTCGCGCCCAGGCCCTCCGAATTGCCCAGGCCGTCGGCACCGCCCTTGAGGTGAGCGAAGAGCTCCTCGCCGCAATCACCGGCATCTCCGGCTCCGGCCTCGCCTATGTCTTCGCCTTCCTGCACGCCATGGCCCTCGGGGGGGTGCAGGCCGGCCTGAGCTACCCGACAGCCCTTTCGGCTGCCTTCGAGGTTGCCGAGGGGGCGGTCGCCCTCCTCAGGAAGAGCGGCGAGCACCCGATCAGCCTTCTCGCGAAGGTCACCTCGCCGGGCGGCACCACGATCGCCGGGGTGCGCGCGCTCGAGGAGGGCGGTTTCACTGCGGCTGTCATGGACGCCGTCGTGCGCGCCTCGGATCGGGCGCGAGAGCTTGAGTCGTAGGAGAGGCGAATGCTGGACCTGAAATTCGTGCGAGACAACGTCGAGGCAGTCAAGGAGAACGTCCGCAACCGCTTTATGAAGGTCGACGTCGACCGGGTGGTCGCCCTGTACGACCGGCGCACCGCCCTTGTTCGGGAGATCGATGCCCTGCGCCAGCGGCGAAACGAGAACGCCGCCGCGATGAAGGGCACGCTCGAGGCGGAAGGGCGCGAGCGGCTCATCCACGAGGGCAGGCAGCTCAAGGAGGAGATTGCCTCGTCGGAGGCGGCCCTCGAGAGCGCCGAGAAGGAGCTCGCGACCGAAGCCGCACGCATTCCGAACATGGTTCATCCCGACGCGCCGATCGGCAAGGAAGACAAAGACAACACTGAGCTTCGCCGGGAGGGCGTGCCGCCATCCTTTGCCTTCAAGCCGAAGGACCACGTCGAGCTCGGACAGAGCCTCGACCTCATCGACTTCGACAGCGCGACGAAGGTCTCCGGCACCAAGTTCTACTATCTGAAGAACGAGGCGGTCTTCCTCGAGCTTGCCCTCGTTCGCTACGCGATGGACATCCTACAGGCGCGTGGCTTCACGCCGACCATCACCCCCGATATCGCGCGCGAGGAGATCGTCGAAGGAATCGGCTTCAACCCGCGAGGCGCCGAGAGCAACATCTACGCCATCGAGGGCACCGGAACCTGCCTCGTCGGCACCGCCGAGATCACCCTTGGGGGCTATCTGGCCGGAGAGCTCATCGAGGCGGAACGTTTGCCGATTCGCCTCGCGGGGCTCTCCCACTGCTTCCGTCAGGAGGCGGGTGCGGCGGGCCAGTTCTCGAAAGGTCTCTACCGGGTCCACCAATTCACGAAGGTCGAGATGTTCGTCTACTGCAGACCGGAGGAATCGGAGACAATCCACGGGGAGCTTCTCGCGATCGAGGAGGAGATCTTTCGCGGCCTCGCCATCCCCTACCGAGTGGTGGACACCTGCACCGGCGACCTCGGCGCCCCGGCCTACCGCAAGTTCGACATCGAGGCCTGGATGCCCGGACGCGGCGAGCGCGGGGACTGGGGCGAGGTGACGAGCACCTCCAACTGCACCGACTACCAGGCGCGCCGCCTCAAGGTCCGATACAAGGAAGGGGGGAAGAGCGCCTTCGTCCACATGCTGAATGGAACGGCCATCGCCGTCTCGCGCGCCCTCGTTGCGCTTCTCGAAAACGGCCAACAAGAGGATGGATCGATCAGGATTCCCGAACGGCTGGTTCCCTACGCCGGCTTCGAGCGCATAGGCCCACGGTAGAGGGACTCAAGCAGCTTCGAGGGCTTGCGCGTGCAGCGCCCCGGGCACCTTCACGCGGGGCCGCCTGCCGCCTGCCGCCTGCCGCCCACCGCCTGCCGCCCGCCGCAAGGGCGCGGCGGGAAGAAGCGCCGCGATCCTGTCGATCGATTGCCCCGGGCCGCAAGCTCACGCCG
>DAHVAK010000071.1 GCA_027314665.1 Spirochaetales bacterium | reverse complement strand
CCTTGCCGTCGTCGTCGTGACCATCGCGGTGGTCTTCTCCAACCAGTACGGTTCGCTCGTGAACCGGATTCGCTTCTCCGACTTCGAAGTCGGCAAGATCGCCAGCCAGGACGTCGTGAGCGACCGCAACCTCAACTATGTCGATCGCAGGGCGACCGAGGCGAACGCCGACGCCCTCGCCGCGAGGGTCCCTCCGGTGTTCCAGGTCCAGTCGGAGATCGTCAACCGCTCGAACCGCCAGTTCGCCACCTTCGCCGATCTGCTCACCAACCTGGCATCGAAGCGGATAACGATCTCCGAGGCCTACGCTCAGGTGCAGGCCAAGTTCCGTGGTCTCTTTTCGCAGGAGCAGATCGCGACGCTCCTCGAGAATCGAAACCTCGTGAACATCCTTCCGATAGCCGGCCAAACCCTCGAAGATCTCATGGCGCAGGGCATCGTCGCGATCGAGGACAATGAGTTCAGCACGATGCCCGCCGCCATCAGCCTCATCCGCTACCGCGAAGGGAGAAGGGAGGCCGAGGAGGTGCAGCTCGAGGCGACGCTCACGATGCGCTCGCTCCCGATCCACCTGCGGGCCATCCTCGCCCCTCGGGACCTAGGGGATCAGGACATTCAAGCGATCGTGCTCCTCGTCACGAAGTTCGCGCGCGAAGACGCCTTCTACGACTTCGGAGCCACCCAGAAGAGCCGGGAGCGCGCACGAGCGGAGGCGGCGCCGGTCGTGAAGAAGATCGCAAAGGGCGAGCGGCTCCTGCGCAAGGGCTTCGTCATCACGCAGGCCGACATGGACAAGGTGCGCGCGCTGGGGGCCGTCTCGATGTCGCTCAACACGCGCAACATCATCGGATCGGTGCTCTTCGTCTTGATGCTCTACGTGCTCGGGATGACCCTCCTGAGCAAGCCCATCGTGGGCAGACACATTCCCGACAAACACGTCTATCTGCTGATCGGATTGGCGCTCTTCTACGTGATCGTGGCGGTCGCGTTGACGCGGAGCATGCTGGTTCCCGGGTGGCTGAATACGGCGGCAGTCCTTCCCACGGCGCTCGTCGCGATGATCGTTTCGATTCTCATCGATCGAAGGGTGGGGGTGATCTTCTCGCTGCTCGCCGGCTTGAGTCTCTTTCTTCTGCGGCACACCCCCTATTCCTTTCTTTTCGCCTTTCTGTCGGGTACGGTGGCAACCTTCCTGGTGAGCGGGGCCGAACGCCGCATCGACCTCGTGCGTGCAAGCATCGAGCTCGCCGCGGCGAACGCGATAACCCTCGTCATTTTCGGCTTTCTCATGAACTACGAGGTCTCCTGGTTCTTCATCGCCGCCGGATGGGGGGCCCTGAACGGCTTCCTGTGCGGGATGCTTTTCCTCGGGCTCCTGCCGGCGCTCGAGCACCTCCTGAACGCCCCGACCCCCTTCCGCCTCATGGAGCTCTCGGACATGAACTCTCCGCTGCTGCGGCGGATGCTGACCCTTGCCCCGGGAACCTATGGCCACTCCGTGAGCGTGGCAAACCTCGCGGAGAGCGCCTGCCGCGCCATCGGGGCGAACGCCCTGCTTGCGCGGGTGGGGGCCTACTACCACGACATCGGGAAGATCGATCAGTCGGAATACTTCATCGAGAATCAGACCGACGGCAACAAGCACGACGATTTGAAGCCGAGCCTCTCGGCGGCGGTCATCAAGTCGCACGTGAAGATCGGCATCGAGCGCGCAAAGGAGCTCGGGCTCCCGCAGGAGGTCATCGACATCATCGCCCAGCACCATGGGAGCGGGCTCATCAGCTACTTCTACATCCGCGCCCTGAAAAACCAGAAGGAAGGCAGGGTCAATCCCGAGGATTTCTCCTACTCCGGCTCTCCTCCCGCCTCGCGGGAGGCGGCGGTGGTGATGCTCGCCGACGGGGTGGAAGCGGCCTCCCGCACGCTCAAGAAGCCGACGGTCGCCAAGCTGGAGCGCTTCATCTGGTCGAGCATCATGGACAAGTTCACCTCCGGCCAGATGAACGACAGCGACCTCACCTTCAAGGATCTGGAAATCATCAAGAAGACCTTCGTCCAGATTCTTGCCGGTCATTTCCATTCGCGCATCGAGTATCCGGACAAGAAAGAGGCGATGAAGTGATCCGGATCGAGGTTAGCACCCAAGGCATCGCCGCTCCGGCGTGGCTTGCCCGTCTCAAGCGCTACGCGCGCATCGCGATGGGAGAGCTCGGGATCGACGGTCAGGAGATCTCCATCGTGCTCTGCGACGACGAGTTCATCCGGGCACTCAACCGCAGCTACCGCGGAAAGGACTCCGCCACCGACGTCCTTTCCTTCGAGCAGCGCCAAGGGGCGGACGGCTCCGGTGATCCCTTCGCAGGAGCGGGGCGCACCCGATCCCGCGTCAAGGTCGCCGGCGATGTGGTGATCTCGCTGCCCATGGTTCGGGCCAACGCGAAGCGGTTCGGGGTGGACGAGGACGAAGAGCTCAAGAGGCTCCTCGTGCATGGAATCCTCCATCTTCAGGGCATGGACCACAAAACCAATGACGAGAGCGAGCCCATGATCGAGATCCAAGAGAGGATATTGCGAGCGACAAGGGGGGAACCAATAACTTGAAGAAGTCGGGCTTTCTCGGCAGGCTGCTCGGGAAGAAACCTCTCGGTGAGGAGGAGGGCGGCTTAGCAGGGCTAAACCTGGAAGAGAAGGACATGATCCGCGGCGTCGTCGAGCTGTCGGAGAAGAGCGTGAAGGAGGTCATCGTTCCAAGAATCGATGTCGTCTTCATCGCCCTCGGCACTCCGCTCGAGGAGCTGCTGAAGACCGTGACCGAGCGGGGACACTCACGCTATCCGGTCTACGAGGAGACGATCGACAATGTCGTCGGCGTGCTCTACGTCAAGGATCTCCTGCGCAACTTCCTCAAGGACAGAAACGTCGACATCGCGGCAATCATCCGCAAGCCCTACTTTGTTCCCGAGAGCAAGCGTCTCGATTCGCTGCTGCGGGAGTTCAAGCGGCGCAAGGTCCACATTGCCGTCGTCGTCGACGAGTACGGCGGAGTCTCCGGGATCGTCTGCCTCGAGGACATCATCGAGGAGATCGTCGGCGACATCCAGGATGAGTTCGACAACGAGACCGAGGACATTCTTCCTATCGGCGACGGCGTGCTCATCTGCGACGCGCGCGTTTCGATTGACGACCTGAATGAGTCGGCCGGGCTCGGACTTCCCGACGAGGATTTTGACACCCTCGGCGGGTTCGTCTTCGACCTCTTCGGCAAGATCCCGGTGAAGTACGAGAAAGCCTCCTACGGCGACATCGACTTCATCATCCAGGAGATGGATGGTCACAAGATAATGAAGGTCAAGATCGTCAATCGCGGCGCGGACGGCGAATCGAGAACAGCAAAGACGAGCAAATGAAGAATCGCCTCCTTTTCGGCTGCGTTCTGCTCCTTGGGCTCCAAGCGCAGCTCGTTCTCGCGCAGGATGCGGGCTCTCCGCCCCTGCTCTATCGGCAGGGCCGAACGGCTCAGCTGTCCGGCGACTATTATTCGGCGATCGAGGACTACAAGACCGCTCTCGATCAGAACCCCGCCTACCTCCAGCCCCTCGTCGGGATGGCGGAGACCTACTTCGCCCTCGGCGAGTACTCCGAAGCCCTCAAGTACGTCCAGGAGGCAGAGCAGTACGACGAGACTGATCTGAGCCTGCTCAATCTCGAGGGACGCAGCCGGATCGGCCTCGGGGATTTCGCAGGCGCCCGAAAGCTCTTCGATAGGGTGCTCGCCCAGCAGCCGAACAACCTGGACGCCCAATTTGGATTGGCCGAGCTCGATCTTGCGGCCGGCGAGCCGAAGACCGCCCTGGACAAGTTCGAGAGCGCCCTGCGCACGGCGCCGGAGAACCGCAGGGCCCTCCTGTCGCTCATCGTGCTGTACGACTCCCTCGGGGAGTATCGCCGGGCCGACGGCTACGCGCGGATCGTGCTGGACGCCTATCCGAACGATTCCTTCACTCACTACATTGCAGCCCGGCACTACCTGGACAGCGGAGACTACGCACAGGCGAAGACCCAGGTTCAGACCTCCCTCGCGCTCGGACCCGGCAACCTCGAAGCGACGCTGCTCTTGAGCGAGGTCTATCTCCGAACGGGAGAATACGCGAAGGTGGTCCCCCTCATCGAGGGAGTGCTCGCAAAGCACCACGACGACTATCTCCTGTGGTATTCTCTGGGGCTCGCTCAGGAGAAGATGGGGGACTTCGAGGGCAGCATCCGCAGCTACGCTCAGGCTTTCACGATCCACCCCGATGACCAGATCTCACGAATCGCGATGGAAGGCGAGCTCATCGACAAGCTGGGTATGAAAGACCCGCTGCGCGCCCAGTACGCGCAGTACCACTTCGATCAGGGCCAGGCCTACGAGGCCCGCAACTACATCGACCGGGCGCTCCGCGAGTTCCGGCGAGGGCTCAAGATCGATCCCTACAGCAAAGAGGGCAGGCTCCTCTATGCAGGCATCTTCAAGCTCGAGGGCTACCCTGCGAAGTACCTTTCGGAGCTCTCGGTCTTGCAGCGCGACGGTCTCTCCGACACGAGCATCCAAGACGACATCGACGTCACCAAGAGCGCCCTGTCGGACAGCGTTGCAAGCGATTGGGGCATTCGTCAGTTCGACATCCAACGCGAACGCTACAACCTCTCCCTGTTCTATTCGACCCGAAGCCCCATGATTCACTTCCTTGGCCAAGAGGCCCTCGCGGAGTATCTGCGTGACCTCTTCGAAAGCGACGAGCATATCCGGGTTCCGGACAACGCTCAGCAGGCGAACGATTTTGCATCGGCCTTCCGCGCGGCCCGACGATCCGGGTCGAGCTACTTCCTCACGATGTATGTGACGGAGACCGAGCGCTACTTTCAGGTCGACTGCAGTCTCTACGTCTCTTCCACCGGCTCCAAGCTCAAGAGCTTCAGCGTCTATCGGACCGGCAACGATCGCGTGACCAACGCCCTCGCGGCGATCGCCGACTCGGTCCATACCCTCCTACCGCTCAAGGGACGGATTCTCAAGAGGGAGTTCGACCAAGGCGTCATCGATCTCGGCGCCCTGGACGGCGTCAAGAGCGGCGCCTCGCTCCTCATCGTCAAGAACGGCTCGCTACGCATAGCGAACGACCGGCTGGGCTTCAGCTATCCGCCGAGCGCAGTCATCGGCAACTTCGTGGTCACGCGAACCGACGCGCTCCTGTCGGAGGGAAACATCGTGAAGAATCAGTTCTTCGACCTCATCAACGTCGGCGACTATGTGATCTACCCCCCCCCGAAGGACGAGAAGCCGACCATCGAGGCGCCTCCGCCGAGCAGCCTCTATCAGACTCTCCTCCGAATACCCGGCAATTGACAGGGGAGAGGCTTTCCCGTAAGATGGAACGGTTAGACGCATTCGCTTTTATCCCCGAGTCTAGTCAAGTGCAGCAGTCGTTTCGCGCGTGCGCCGTGCGCGAGGGAGGAGCTTAAGCGATGGCCCTGAAGACCCTGAACGATCTCAACCTGGAAAACAAACGCGTCCTCATCCGAGTCGACTACAACGTGCCCTTAAAAAACGGGGCGATCACCGACGACACCCGAATCCGCGCGTCGTTGCCCACCATCCAGTACATTCTCAAGAAGAAGGGCACGAGCATCGTCATCATGAGCCACCTGGGACGTCCCAACGCGGGCAAGTCGCCGGAGTTCAGCCTGAAACCCACTGCCGATCGGCTCTCTGAGCTCCTGAAGCGCCCGGTCCTGATGGCCGACGACTGCATCGGACCTTCCGTCGAGAAACAGGCAAAGGAGCTTGCGCCGGGAGGCGTCCTCGTTCTCGAGAATGTCCGCTTCCACAAGGAGGAGGAGAAGAACGATCCCGCCTTCGCCAAGCAGCTTGCGGGACTCGGCGAGCTCTACGTGAACGATGCCTTCGGCACCGCCCACCGCGCTCATGCCTCGACGGAGGGGGTTGCACACTACCTTCCGTCCGCCGCCGGCTTCCTCATCGAAAAAGAGGTCAAGTTCCTCGGGGGGCTGCTCGAGAATCCGCAGAAGCCCTACGTCGCCATCATCGGCGGGGCAAAGGTATCCACGAAGATCGCGGTCCTCGAATCGCTCCTGCCGAAGTGCACCACCCTCATCATCGGCGGGGGGATGGCCTACACCTTCCTGAAGGCCCAGGGACACGCCATCGGCAAGTCCCTGGTCGAGGAGGACTTTCTCGACACGGCGAAGAGGCTCCTCCAGCGCGCCACGGAGCTCAAGGTCGAGGTCCTGCTCCCGCTCGATCATATCGTTGCCAATGAGTTCAGCGAGAAAGCCTCACCCGAGGCGGTCGATACCGTCGATATACCGGCGGGCAAGATCGGGATGGATATCGGACCGCGGACCCTGGCCGAGATGAAGGATCGGATCCTCAAGGCAAAGTCGCTGGTCTGGAACGGTCCGCTGGGAGTCTTCGAGTTCGACGCGTTCGGCAACGGCACCCTCGAGACCGCGAAGCTCGTGGCAAAGTGCAAGGGCACGACCGTGGTCGGCGGAGGCGACAGCGTCGCCGCGGTGAACAAGTTCGGGCTTGCCGACAAGATCGACCATGTCTCGACCGGCGGCGGAGCCTCGCTGGAGTTCCTCGAGGGCAAAATCCTTCCTGGAATCAAGGCACTCGAGAAGTAGAGGAGCGACAGAGGTGAGGAGATACTACATCGCCGGCAACTGGAAGATGCACAAGACCATCGCGGAAGCGAGCGAGTTGGCCCGGCGGCTGAAGGATCAGCTCGCGGGAACGCGTCACAAGGTCATGATCGCCCCCCCGTTCACGGCGCTTGCAACCGTCTCGCAGGTGCTCGAGGGAAGCAACATCCTGCTTGGGGCCCAGAACATGGGGCAGGCGGAGCAGGGCGCGCACACGGGCGAGATTTCGGTGCTGATGCTCAAGGATATCGGGGTCTCGGTCGTCATTCTCGGCCACTCCGAGCGGCGCTTGATTTACGGCGAGACCAATGAGCTCATCAACGCTAAGGTAAAGCTCGCCCTCGCCCATGGGCTCGAGGTTATCCTGTGCGTCGGGGAGACCCTCGCCCAGCGCGAGGCGGGCCAAGTCGACCAGGTCGTCGTGGATCAGGTGGAGCGAGGCCTCTCCGGGGTGCAAGAGATCGGCAGGATCACAATCGCCTACGAGCCAGTGTGGGCGATCGGGACGGGCAAGAACGCGAGCCCTGCGGATGCCGATGCGGTCCACAAGGTCATTCGCCAGACGATCGCTCGCCGGTACGGGCAGGCGGCTGCGGATGCCTTGATCATTCAATACGGAGGCTCCGTGAAGCCGGAGAATGCTGCGGGCCTCATGGCGATGGAAAATGTTGACGGTGCCCTCGTCGGCGGCGCCTGCCTCACGGTTGACAGCTTTGTTCCAATCGTCGAGTTTGACCGACACTAGGGCGCGAGGACAGAGGAATGGGTATCATTAGCGTACTTTTGATCGTGATTTTCATCATAACGGCGATCCTGCTGGTCGTGGTGGTTCTGATCCAGGATGAGCAGGGCGAGGGTTTGGGCGGGCTCTTCGGCGGAGGAAGCTCCACCCCCTTCGGCTCTCGAAGCGGAAACGTGCTGACGCGCTTCACCTCGATCCTCGGCGCGGTTTTCCTGTTCTGCTCCTTTGGGATCGCGTGGGTGAACCGCACCCCCCAGAGCGGCGACGTGCTCGGGGCGGCGAAGCGTGAGGAGGCCCAGACGGCCAAGGAGTGGTGGCTTACCCCCGTGAACAGCAACGCGAAGCTCCCCTCGGACCTTACCTCCGGGACCTCCGGCACGAGCCTTCCCTCCTCGAGCGAGACCCCCGCTGGCGCTCAGCCCGCTGCGACTCCCCTGTCTTCCGCTGCGCCGAACACGCCCGTGACCGGAAGCACAGCGCCGGCGCAGCCGGACCTCCCGGTAGCCCCGCCGGCCTCCGCGAGCGGAGGGAACGGTCTTGCGCAGTAGGGCGCCAAGCGTGCAGCCGAGAGGAGGCACGCCATGAGGGTCGCCGTAGTCTATGTAGCGGGCCGCGACCGCAACCGCCTCCTCGAGATAACGCGAAGCCTCGCGCGGGGCATCGAGTCTCAAGGACATCACGTCGACATCATCGACGGTGAGCGCGACATCAACGCCAAGCTGACGATGTACAACTACCTCGCCGTAGGAACCTCATCCGCAACGACATGGGGCGGCAAGATTCCCGATCACGTCTCGACCTTTCTCGCCAATGCCGGCATCGTCGCCGGCAAGCGCAGCTTTGCCTACATCGTGAAGTCCGGTCTGCGAGTCGGCAAAACCCTGACTCGTCTCATGCGCGGGATGGAGCAAGAGGGGATGTACCTCAAGAACTCGGAGATACTCACCTCCCCGGGCGAGGCGGAAGAGATCGGCAAGCGCCTTCACCTTGTGTAACCAATCGGTCCCTGGCATATTTATCTTTCGGTTTTCGCGCCGACAGTGAGGAGCATGTGAAACGCATTAGCATTGTGCTTTTTGTGACAGCCTTGGCGCCGATGGCGCTTTGGGCCCAGGTCATCGACAAACCGGCGGCCACGGTCAACCTGACCCAGCCCGAGTATATCTCGGTGAGCCAGCTGAACGCACGCTACAATCAGGTGGAAACCCTGAGGCGCCAGA
Source organism: Spirochaetales bacterium (assembly GCA_027314665.1). Classification (GTDB taxonomy): domain Bacteria; phylum Spirochaetota; class Spirochaetia; order DAHUYW01; family DAHUYW01; genus DAHUYW01. Next base: position 11,787 of record DAHVAK010000071.1, on the reverse strand, counting down.
GCGGGGTACCGAGCTCTCCCGACGATAAGATGCAGGTGCTCAACTCCATGATAGCGGAGATCCTCATCAGTCAGGCCGCCAAGCGCGACAACATCACGGTTCCCGAAAGCGCGGTCAATGACTTCATCGCGCAGCAGCGCAGACAGGTCGAATCGCGGATCGGCCCGCTCACCGAGGATCAGTATCACAACTTCGTCTATCAGCAGACCGGTCAGTCCTGGGATCAGTACGTCCAGAACATCCGCACGCAGCTTACCCGCCAGCAGTACATCATGGTAAAGAAGGGCGACCTCATCAACGGAGTGCCGCAGCCGACCGAGGATCAGATAGCCCAGCGCTACGCCCTGATCTCGAGCCAGCTCACCAATCCAGAGATCATCCGGTTCAACCAGGTCTTCATCGACACGCGGGGTCTCACCCCCGATCAGGCGGCCCAGGCGAAGCAGCGCGCCGACGAGATCTATCGGGAGTACGTCAACGGCCAGTCGACCTTCGCGCAGCTGGTCACTAAGTACACCGACGACCCGCGAGGGCGCTACACCGGAGGGGACTTCGGCTACCTAGCGCGCGACGACACGCGCTACATCCAGCTGCTGGGCCAATCCTTCATCGACCAAATCTTCGCGCTCAAGGTCGGCCAGGTGAGAGAGCTGCAGTCGAATATCGGGTACCACATCGTGCAGATCACGGAGCACTATCCGGCGAAGATTCTCAGCCTGAGCGATCACCTGGCGCCGGGCAATCCGATGACCGTCCACGACTACATTCGCAATCTCATCCTCCAGGAGGAGAAGCAGCGAGCCTTCGAAGAGGCCGTCCAGGAGATCGTCAACGGATTGAAGAAACAGGCGGACATCCAGATCTTCAAACAGAACCTGAACTGATCGTCGCGTATGGGTTCACGAAGACAGGGCAGGATCATCGCCTTCCAAGCTCTCTTCGGCTGGGACTTGAATCGCGTTCCGATCGAGGAGTTGTTGTGCTTCCCTTGGCTCGACGAGGAGCGCAAGGGTCAGCTCGATGATGAGGCGATGGCCTTCGCCCGCCTCATCGTCTCGGGCGCCATCGAAAACATGCAAGCGATCGACGCGGCCATCAAGGGCCACCTGGAAAACTGGGATTTCGCTCGGTTGGCCCGCGTCGATCTCGCAATCCTCCGCATGAGCGTCTACTGTCTCTTCTACCAGAAGGACATTCCGGCCTCCGTCACGATCGACGAAGCCATCGACATCGTAAAGGAGTTCGGAAGCGACGATTCCTACCGTTTCATAAACGGCGTTCTCGACGGGATCAAACGGGCGCAGGAAGGCGGCAATGCCGGGTAGGGGCGGCGCCCGACGCTCGCCCGTCATCTGGATCGTGGCAGCGGCCGCGCTGCTTGCCCTCGGCCTTGCGCTTTTTCTCCACCTACAGCAAACCGTCCGGGCCAAGGAGGCCGTCGAGCTGCATCGAGCCCTCGCGGCCGCGGATCGCGACATCTCCGGCGGATTCCTCGACCATGCGAAGGGATCCCTCGAAAGCGCCGCTCGGGCGGCCGTCACGCGCGAGGATTGGCTCTCGGTCGCCAAGCGCGCTTACGCGATCTGCGAAGAAGAAAGAAACTACGACTTCCTGCGGGTCATCGCCCTTCGGGGAACGCGCAAGCTTCCGGGTGCGACCGAGCTCTGGGCCCTCCTCGTCTTCGCCGACGTCCGCACGGCCCGCTACTCCGAAGCCGTCGCGCTCTCCGACAGCCACCTGCGGGGCACTGCCTACGCCGGCTTGAAGACCGAGGCGGTGCTGCGCGCCTATCCTGCGATCGATCCGAAGGCGGTCGACTTGGATCCCCAGGGTCGCGCCTATGTCCAAGCGATCACCTCAAAGAGCCCCGACCTCTTTCAGCGGCTCGCGCAGGAGACGGGCAACACCGATTTTCTGATCGATGCCGTGCTCCTCGACGCCTATCGAGGCGACATGTCTGGTGCCTACAAGCTGCTCCTCACCCTTCGTTCGGCGGCTCCGCGCGAGATGGGGATGCTCTTGAGCTACGATGCTCACGAGCTGGATACGGCGCTCAACTACTACGACGAGATTCCCTCGGGGCAGCGCGGCGACGCTCTCGATCTCCTTTCGATCGACGTCCGAATGCTCCAGGGTCGCTACGAGCAGGCCTCCGCCCGCTACCGAGCCTTCGTCGAGGAGCATCCCTCCTATTCCTGGGTCCCCTACGCCAACCTCGGGTGGCTCGCCCGGCGAAGCGGTGATCCGCAGGCGATCGACTATCTCGAGCAGGGCGAGCGGCTCTTCCCCGACCGAAAGGAGATCACCTTGAGCCTGGCGGATGCCTACCGGCTTGACCGCGAGCGCGCGAAGGCCGCCTCGCTGCTCGCGCGCTTCCTCGCAAAAAAGCCCGATGATCTTGACGCAAATCTCCTCGAGCTGCGAGTGAGCGGGGCCTCCGCCAATCCCGAGAGCTACCGCAGCCAGCTCTGGAGGCTGTTCTATCAGAGCGAACGGGCAGGGCCGGAGGCGCGCGGGCGAATCGCCCGCTACCTTGGGTGGTACCTGTTCGGATTCAACGACTACGACGACATCGACCTTGTTCTGCACCAGATGCGGGGCAGCGAGAACGAGGGGTGGTACCTCTTCTACCAAGGGGCGCTCGCGGGCGTGCGCCAGGATTTCGCCTCCGCGATCGCTTTCTTCGAGAAATCCGCCGCGGCGCACGCGCGGTGGCAGACCTACTACAACATCGGGGTGCTCGAGAAACGAAAAGGGGACTACACGCGCGCGACCGAATCGCTTGAGAGAGCCGACCTGCTGCTCCAGCAGACCGAGCCGGTGGTGCAGTCGCCGGATCGGGCACAGATCCACGTCGAGCTCGCAGACGCGCTCTACCTCTCGGGGAACACTGAGGGCGCGAAGCGTGAGCTGCTCTACGCGCTGCAAATCGATCCATCCAACCTCGCCGGAGCTCTTCTGTTGAGAAAACTTGAATCGACCGCCGAAAAATGATACCTTCCTACAACCTGCGGGTGGGATGATGATCAAGCTGAAGACGGTAGACGAAATCGCCCGGATTCGAGACTCCTGCATGCTCCTGAACGACACCCTCGAAGAGCTGGTGCGGATGGTGGACGTCGGAGTCACCACCTCGGAGCTCGATCGATTCGCCCGAGATTATATCGTCCGCCACCATGGAAAACCGGCCTTTCTCGGCTACGAGGGCTATCCCGCGAGCCTCTGCGCCTCCGTCAACCAGGTCGTCATCCACGGCATTCCGGACAAGCGGCGTCTGAAGGAGGGGGACATCCTCGGTCTCGATCTGGGGGTCGACCTCGGGGGCTACATCAGCGACGCGGCCTACACTATCGGGGTCGGGCGGATCTCTCCGGAGGCCAATGCCCTTCTTGAGATCACGAAGGACTGCCTGCGCCTCGGGGTTCAGCAGGCCGTCCCGGGAAATCGGATCAAGGATATCTCGGCCGCGGTCTTCGCCAGGGCGCACGCCGCAGGCTACGGGATTGTGCGTCAGTTCTGCGGCCATGGCGTCGGTTTCTCCCTGCACGAGGATCCCCAAATCCCCAACTATGTCGGCCCCGGGCCAAATCCCCGCATCAAGAACGGAATGGTGCTCGCCATCGAGCCCATGATCAACCTTGGCGTCGATGAGGTCGAAATCCTGGAGGACGGATGGACCGTCCAGACCGTGGACAACAGCCTCTCCGCCCACTTCGAGCACACGATCGCGATTCTCGAGGACAGGACCGAGGTCTTGACCGTACACCCGAACGGAAGCCGGCTGTAACGTTTCCAGTCGACTCCATGCTTTCCCGATAGAAGGAAAACGTATTTTGAGACGTAGGAGTCTTGTATGCCCGACCAAACTCTCGGCATCTCTAATCCCAAAAGGATTTCCGCACTCTCCCTCACGATGGGGGCGGTCCTCGGCGCCATCTTTCTTGCGCTGACCACGCTCTCCTGCTCGACCGCGCTGTCCGCCAGCCAGGGGCCGCAGAGCGCTCGATCGGCAGCCTCCGGGGCCCAAAACCCGAACGGAGAATTTCCCTCCTTCCGCGCCGTCGCCGCTAAGGTGCTCCCGGTGGTCGTCGAGATCAACGTCGTCGACATCGTGAAGCAGCCCGTCCCGGACGTGGGGCAGGGCTGGCCGTGGAACTTCCTGCTGCCCCAGAAGCCCGACCAGGAAAAGAACGGACCGAAGACTCAGGAGTTTCGTCAGGAAGGACTCGGGTCGGGCGTGATCGTCCGCAAATCGGGCGACACGGTCTACGTGCTCACCAACAACCATGTCGTGGGCAACGCCTCCGAGATCAGCGTCGTCCTCTATGACAAGCGCCACTACCGCGCGAAGCTCGTCGGAAAGGATCCGCGCCTCGATCTCGCCCTCGTCTCCTTCACCACTAACGACACGAACATCCCGGTGGCCACACTCGGGAACTCCAACAATATGAGAGTCGGCGATTGGGTCCTTGCGGTCGGCAACCCCTTCGGCTTCATGTCGACGGTTACCGCAGGCATTGTGAGCGCCATTGGCCGCGAAGGGGTAGGACCCGGCAATACCGTTGCCCAGTTCATCCAAACGGACGCCGCCATCAACCGCGGAAACTCCGGAGGCGCGCTCGTAGATATGGACGGCCAGGTCGTCGGAATCAACAGCTGGATCGCCTCGCCCGCCGGCGGGAGCGTCGGGCTCGGATTTGCGATCGCCATCAACGATGCCAAGCGCGCCATCACCGATTTCATCGAGCACGGAGCCGTTCAATACGGTTGGCTCGGAGTGAGCGTCCAGGATCCCTATCCCGCCCTTGCGAAGCAGCTCGGCGTCGATCAGTTGGCCGGCTCGCTCATCTACCATGTCTTCGTCAATTCGCCCGCGGACAAAGGAGGGCTGAAGCCCGGCGACTTCGTGAAGTCAATCAACGGCGAGCAGATTATCGACACCAACGATCTCATCCGGGTTGTCGGAGACCTTCCCGTCGGAAAGGACGCGACCTTCGGCATCATCCGCTACGGAAAGCCCATGACTGTCACGGTTCGCATCGCCTTGCGCCAGCCTGATGCCCAGATCAACAAGGATCGGGATCTCTGGCCGGGAATAACGGTCATTCCGCTCGACGAGCAGATCAGGAGCCAGCTGAAGCTTTCAAGCGACGTGAATGGGCTCGTCGTTGCCGATGTCGTGGAGGGAACCCCCTCTGCGGTCGCCGGCATCCAGCAAGGCGATCTCGTACAGGCGATCGACGCAACGCCGATCAACAACGCGATCGATTTCTACCGCGCGATCAACGCCGCACAGACGAAGTTCGACTTCAAGCTCCTGCGACAGGGGAAGGTCATCAACATCGTCGTGGAGAGAGGAGGGGCCTCCTGATGAGCGCTGCGAGGGGTCTCCGGCTCGTGCGGAGGCCTCGCCGCAGCACCGCCCGTTTCGAAGAGGACGTGGAATGAGAAAAGACTTTCTACCCTACGATCAGGTACGCAACAACTCGCTGAAGCTCGCGTTCCGAATCCACAACGAGGGGTTCGTTCCGGACGTCATCTACGTCCTGCTGCGCGGCGGGGCCTACGTGGGAAACGTCGTGAGCGAGTATTTCAAGACCGTTCGCGCCTCGGTTCGCCCCATCTTCTATGCCGCCGTAGTGGCACGCTCCTACACCGACATCCGCAAGCGCGAGCGGGTCATGGTGGACGGGTGGACCTACAACCCGGCCCACCTGCGCACGGGCGACAAGGTTCTCCTAGTCGACGACATCTTCGACTCGGGAAGGACAATAAACCACCTCGCGGAGATCATCATCGACAAGGGCATTCCCCGCGAGGATTTGAAGATCGCCGTCCATGATTACAAGGTCTTCGCCTATCAGCAGGAGCAGCTTCCCATTCACCCCGACTACTACTGCCGCAAGCACGTGGTTGAATCCCCGGACGACGATATCTGGATTCACTACCTCAGCCACGAGCTGGTCGGGCTTACCAAAGAGGAAAAAGAAACGTACTATTACTCCTCCGATCCGGAGCTGAGAAAGATCTTGAGTTCGTTCTAGAGGGTTGCCTCGGGATGTTCAACGACCTCAGGAGCGTCGGTTTGCGCATGACTAGAGAGAAACCTGCATCTCCTCTTCGCGCGCTTCTCCTGCTCTGCTTGCTCGCAGCGGCGCACCATCTCCACGCGGAGGGGCCGCCGCTGCCCCTCACCCCCCCGCCCGGAGCCTATCCCGACACTCTTTCGCTCACGATTCACCCCTCGCCCGGGAATGCCCCGCCGCGCTACCTCTTTCTCCAAGGTGCCGAGACGAGGGCGCCCGCCAACTCCGATTGGGTGACCTACCGGATGCCGCTCACCCTCTCGGCTCTTCCCGGCGAGCGGCGGGTCTACCGCCTGGAGCTTGCGGGCGGCGGCGGGCAAGGGGAGGTGTATACCTACGTCATCGATCGCACCCTGCCGCAGCCGCCCGCCGCCTCCCTCTCTAGCGGCACCTATCGCGGAGAGATTGCCGTGCGGCTCGCCTCGAAGGCGTCGAAGATCATCTACGGTCTCGATGGAGCGTTGGCCGAAGGGGGCGAGCCCTGGAAGGGGGATGCGCTCGAGCTCCCGCCTCGAGCCGACCCCTACCGGCTCGAGGCCTTCAGCGAGAACGAGGCGGGAGCCAAGAGCGCGGTGCAGCCGTGGAGCTACCTCGTCCTTCCCGCAGCGCGGGCTCCTGAGGCGATCCCCGTGGTGAGCCCGGTGCCCGGGAGCTACGCCAACCCACAGCTCCTCTGCCTGCGAAGTGCGGGCTTCGCTTGGATTCGCTACACCCTCAACGGGAGCGATCCCGCCGCAGACGGGACCGCCTACACGGGTCCGGTCTTGATAGATCAAACCGGCGAGGTCACCCTGCGCCTCGCCGCGCTGCCCGCCGCGCTGCCCGCCGCGGCGGCGGCGGGAGGGGAGAGCGTACCCGCGCCAACGAGGCCGATCGAGAGCTCGATCTCCTACCGTGTGGTTCCCGAAGCGGATGGAGGAATCGCGGCGGCGGGAATACCCCTCGCCCCCACGCCAGGGCCGCTAACGGTGAGCCTTCCCGAGGGGATCCCCCTCGCCTATACCTTTGACGAGCGAGCCCCGCAGGCGGGTGATCCCCACTACAGCCGACCGATCACCCTTCAGGCGCCTGCCGGCGGCGTCGAATATCTTCCCTTTCGCTTCGCGCGGGTGGACAAGCAGGGCTCCTTTGGACCGCAGTACCGCTACCTCGCGATCCTCGACGGGCGGACGCCGACCGCGCCGCGGATCGGGCTCGAGGGAGGAGGGGAGCATCTCTCGCGCGAATCACGGATCGACATTCGCGCTCCCGCCTATGCCGCGGTCCGCTACACTCTCGACGGGACCGAACCGAGCGCCGCTTCCCCGCGCTACCGCGAGCCCTTCGTCCCAAGCCTCGCCCCGGGATCGAGCGGAGAGCTTGAGGTGAGGGCGATCGCCCTTGCTCCAAACGGCGCACAGAGCCCCGTCGCCGAGCGGCGTTTTGCCTTTTCCACGGTGCCCCCGCCCGCCCCCGAGCCCACGTGGGAGCGCACCCCCCAGGGGAGCGTCCTCCAGTCCCTGCGCACCAATCCCGGTACTCGCCTCCACTACACCCTCACGCTCGACGGGTCCACGCCGGCGGCGCCGAATGCGGGCTCGCCGGAAGCCGCGGAGCGTCTCGAGCTTGCGCTCCCCTGGGGGATGGAGCGGCTTTTCACCCTGCGCTTCATCGCCGTCGACCGCTTCGGCAATCTCTCGCCGCCAACCCCGCCCTTGCGGATCGAGGTCGACCGCCGTCCGCCCCAGGCCCCGCGCTTCGTGCTGGCCGATGGAAGCCTTCTTCTCGAGGGGAGGGGGGAGATCTACTACAACCTCACCGATAACGGGGTTGACCCCTCCATGCCCGGCCCCTCCGCAAGCCGCTACCGTCTTCCCATTCCCCTGCGCGTGACCCCGGGAGAGCTTACCGACTATCGCGTCGCAGCCATCGCGGTCGACCCCTTCGGGGTCATGAGCGAGGTGGCCTTCTCGGGTCCGATCTACGTCGACGGAAGGCCGCCCGCTCTGCCCGCGCTCTACGGGGTAAGCGACGGGGGCCTCTACAACCACCCGGCAACCCTGCAGCTCGCGCCGGATCCAACCCTCGCGATCCACTACACCTTCTCCGACGACGGGACTTCGCCCCCCAATCCCACTACCGATTCGCCGCTTCTCAGCGGCGGGCTCAGCTTTGCGGGAAAATCGGGGCAGGTGATCAGCTACATCCTCAGGCTTCTCCCGGTCCGCAACGACGCCCCCGGGCCGATCGAGACCCTTCGCTTCACCGTCGACCGCAAGCCGCCCGCCCTCGATCCGCCGACGGGCTTCAGCGAGGGCGGCGTCTACAATCGGGCGGTGACGGTGGTGGATCAGAGCCCTGGTCCGAACAGCGCGCTCTTCATCAGCGTCGCGCGAGACGGGGAACCCGGCGACCCGCTCGGCCCCTCGGGCGAGCGCTTCGACGGCGCTCGGACCTTCGACGTCGCCCCGGGGGCGAAGGCCTCCTTTTCCTTCCGGCTGGCAGCGCGGGACCGGGCCGGAAACACCACCGAGCTCGACACGGTCTACTCCTTCACGGTCGACAAGACTCCCCCCGCCCCGCCCACGGCCACGGGGCTTCCGCCGGGGGGAGTCACCAACGCCCCGGTCACCCTCGTCCTCGCCGGGCCGGGCTCGCGGATCTTCTATCGCCTCACCGATGACGGGAGCCTGCCCGCGCCCCCGGACCCGAGCTCCCCGCGCTACACGGAGCCGATCTCGCTTCCCGGGGCGCCCGACAGATCGCTGACCTACACCCTCGCCGCCATCACGGAGGATCGGGGGGGCAACCTCAGCGAGGCTCCCTCGATTTTTCGGGTCACCGTGGACCGGATCGTTCCCCCCGTTCCCCCGCCTCCCTTCATCCTCTCCGCTCCGGGCCGGGAGCTTGCGACCCTCTCGTGGCCGCCCCTTCAGGGGGCGACCCTCTATTACGCCCTTGCGCCGAGCGAGTCCCTCGGCCCTGCACCCGCCGGCGCCGCGGGCGCGGGATCCGCACCGCCGGGAGCTGTCGCCGCACCGCCGGGCGCGGAAGCCGGCGCCGCGGCTGCGCGGCAAGCCCCCGCACCGGGATCCTTCCAGGGCTATAGCGGGCCCATCTTTGCACGAGTGCCGCAAGGAGAGCGGCGCCTGACGCTTTGGTACTTCGCCCAGAACGCGGCGGGCAATCGAAGCCCGATCGAGCGCCGCTCATTCGCGCTTTCCTCCCTCTCGGCGTCCCCCGTCGTGACGGGGGTGACCCAAGACGGGCTCTACAACGAGGCGGTGACGATCGCCCGCGCTCCGGGGGTTGGCACCGAGCTCCTGCGCTACGAGCTCGCGAGCGGGCCGACGGGCGAGCCCTCTCCCGTTCCGGGCGAGGTGAGCGCAAGCTCGCCGCTCTTTGCGGACACGCTGCGCCTCGACGTGCCCCTCGGAGCTACCCGGGTGTTTGCGCTCCGCTTCCGCCTCTACACCGGGAGCGAAGACCCCGTCGGCGTGGACGGGGGCGGCCTGCGCTTCACCATAGATCGCACACCGCCTCCTTCGCCGGTGATCGGCGGCATCGTCGACAACGCCCGCTATCGAAGCCCGCAGCGCATCACCCTCGCCGCGCCGCAGGGCGACGCCATCTTCTGCTCGGTCGACCGGCTCGGCGAGGCCGAGCCGCGCTACCAGCGATACGCCGAGCCGATCATCCTGGGGACCCATCAGCTTCCCTTCGAGGAGTACCGCATCAGCGCCTACGCGGTGGATGGGGCGGGGAATCGTTCGCTTGCGAATGCTGAAGCGACGATCTTCTTCGATCGGGGGGTCGTCTACGTCGCCCCCACCGGAAGCGACCGCGGGGACGGGACAAGCACCGATCCCTACCGGACCCTCGCAAGAGCGATCCGCGCCGTGGCGCAAGGCGAACAGTCCGGGATTCTCCTTGCGGCGGGCACCTACGCGATCGAAAGCCCCATCTCGACGTCCCGCAACCTTCAGATTGCCGGAGGCTTCGATCCCAAGGGCTGGACGCGCGCCGACGGAGCAGGCGGAACAACGACGCTCCGCCCCTCCACGACCCTCTCGCCCGCTGCCCCCCTCGTCACGGTCTCGGGCGGGACCCTCGTCCTCGACAACCTCTCGCTTTTCGACAGTCGCCCCGCCCCGGCGACGCTGCGCGTGACGGGGGGCGAGCTTCGCTACGAAGGGGGCTCCCTCGCCCTGGAGGGCTCTCCCGCCTCAGGCCCGGCGCATGGGGTCGTGCAGACCGCCGGGAGTCTCGTCCTGCGGAGCACGCGCTGGAGCGCGGGGGGCGAGGGGAGCCTCATCGACGCTCGAGGCGGCGCGGTGACGATCGAGGGGGCGACCCTCGAGGGAACCCAGTCGCCCGGCGGCTCACTCCTCGTTTCCCTCGACGGGGTGACCCACGCCGCGATCGAAGGGAGCCGCATAGCGCCGGGGGCAGGGAGAACCACGATCGCGGTGCGGGTACTTCGCAGCAAGCTCGCGCTCACCAATTCTACCGTGGAAAGCGGCGCCGGATCGATCAGCTCGACTGCGCTCTCCCTCTCCGACTCCACCCTCGATGCGAAGGGGGACACGATCACCGGCGACGCGCAGGCACGCCTCGCCTTCGGAGTTCAGGCCCAGGCCTCCACGGTCACCCTCGATCGGACCGCGCTCGCGGTGCGCGGGCGCGTCGGGGCGGTCGGGCTCTTCCTCGACGGGGGAAGCGTGCAGGTCGAGGCTTCGACCGTGCGCTCCTTCGACTCGGGGGAGTTCCTCTATCCGATTCGCATGATCGACGCGACGGGCCTCATCGCGAACACCCTCTTCCTTCCGGGCAGCTCGAGCGATCTCGTCACCGTCGCGGCTCGCCGAAGCGCCCTGCGCTTCATCAACAACACCCTCATCGCGGGACGCGGAAGCGAGCGGAGCATCGGGATCCTCGCTGAGGAGGCCAAGGGACTTCTCGTCGCCAACTCCATTCTCATCGCGGCGGGCGCAGCTCACGCGCCGGAAGCCTCCACGGCGATCGCCCTCGCGGGACCGCCGCCAAGCGGCGGGCAAGGGGCGGGGAGCCTCTCGATCCTGGCGAATGATTTCTCCGGGTGGGGCCGCCTTCTCGTCACGGCGGGCGCCGACTATCGAGCGGTCGACGCCCTGAACGGCGCGCCCGCCGGCGGAGCGGGGCCTCACGCGCGAGGGAACTTTAGCGAGGAGCCGGCGAAGACCTTTCGCGGAAGCGAGGACTACCGAATCCGGGCGAGCTCGGAATGCGCCGACGGCGGGATCCCCCTCACGAGGGAGGAGGGAGCCTCGCAGACCGACCGGTCGGAAGCTTCCGCGGCGGTCGGCGCCTCTCTCCCTCCCTAAAATGCGCTTCCCGCGCGGGCTTGCGCGGGCGCCTTTTTCCGGTTGGCTAGTCCTGGCTCCAGGTTCGGCTGCCGGATCCGGTCGGCTCGTTCCTCCAGAGCCCGCCGCCGCCTCCGGGCACGGTCGCCGCCCCCCCCGCGGCGAGGGCGAAGATGCGCACGTCGCTCGCATTGGTCGAATCCAGGAGAAAGTTCAGGATCGTGATGTTGTGGAGGGAGGCCGCGGTGTAGTTGAGGTCGGTCGTGAGATCGTTGTCTCCGGTCGGGGTGACGAGGCTCAAGGAGCTGCCCGAGGTGAGCGAGCCGTCGGCAATCCCGATGCCGCCGGTTGAAACCTCATAGTAGCCGATGTCCGAGGCG
>DAHVAK010000175.1 GCA_027314665.1 Spirochaetales bacterium | reverse complement strand
AGAGGAGCACCTCCTCCTCGCAGTCCTCCGCATCAGACTCGGCGGCGTCGCTCACGAAGGAGCCGTTTCGGTAGATGATCACCGGTTCGAGCGGCTCAGGCGGCTCGATCCCGCGGGCGGAACCCAAAGGCTCAAAGCGAGCCGGCCCTCGCGCGCCAAGAGCCTGCGCCCCGTCCGCCTCTTCGCTTGCATCCCCGTCCTCGATCGCGTTCGCGGCGTTGACCTCATCCGCCGGCTCCAGCTCCTCGAGCTCCTCCTCCCGGATCGCGTTCAGATCCGCAAAGGCCTTGGCGGAGCGGAGGTCCCCGATCGGCGGCGGAATCGGCAGATCCTCCTCGACGGAAAGCGCGGCGGCAAGCTCCGCCTGCGCCTCGAGCCGCGTCGCGGCTCCTGCGCGGGCAGCCTCCTCGTCGGAGACCCGTCGCTCGCCGAGGGAGGCCACGATCCGCTCGATTCGCCCGTTGATGCCCCCGGCGACGAGCTTTCGCTCGAGGAGGTTCGCGCTCGAGCGGATCTCTTCCTCGCTCGCGGGGAGGGGGCCCGCAGGGCGGGGCTTCGCTGCCGCCGCGCGCTCAAAGTGTTCGACCCCGGCGTCTCGCGCCTCCTCCTCTTCAGCCTCTTCCTCGCCCTGCCCTCCCTGCATGCCGAGCCACACCCGATAGATGAGCAGAACCTCCAGCACGAACAGGAGGAAGAAGACGATTGCGCTTCCCTTCGCCCCCAGCGTGGAAAGGAAGAAGACCTTGACGGGGGTGGAGTCTCCGGTCGTGAGGAGCCGCAGCAGGAGGCTTGCCGTCAGAAAGGGGAGGATCGAGAGCGTGAGGATGGCGAGCCAATCCCGCCGAAACGCGGGAAGGGCCGCGAGGATCCCGCACAAGAAGAGGTAGAGCGGGATGTAGAAGGCGCCCCAGAGAAAGCTGCCGAAGAGAAACTTCCCAGGGACCGCAAGGAGAGCCGGAATCGAGGCGTGAGGAAAGAGCCCCGCGAGCACGGCCAGCAGCAGGAATCCCCCCGCACAGCACAACAAGACGGCGAGAAACGCGGAAATCCACCTTGAGAGCACGAGTAGCTTCCTCCCCTCCTAGGAGTTTCGGCGAGTGGGGCAAGCGAGGTAAGGGGAAGTTGCGCCCCGGACGGCCCGCCCGCGCGGAAGAGCCCGCGGGCGAACCTGCAGCCGGCGGAGCGCGGGCTACGGGTCAATCACTTTGTCAGCACCCTGCTAGAAGCCCGGCAGAATCTCCTTGATGATGTCAACCGGACGCAGGCCGTAGTAGAGATAACCGTAGGCAACCGCCGAAACCAGGATCTTGCGCCCGTAGCCCTGAGTCTCCTGGAAGGGGAGCGCCTCGAGGAAGAGCGAGGAGGGAAGGTCGCGGTACTGCACCATCCAGCGTTCCACCCGCATGTATCCCGCGTTGTAGGCGAAGATGGCCTCCTCGGTGTTGCCGTGAAAGCGCTCTAGGAGCTGGGAAAGGTAGTAGCCCCCGATCGCGAGGTTGTCCTGGGGTTTCGTGAGATCCGGATCCTTCATCCGCATCCGATGGGAGATGTCCTGGGCCGTGGCCGGCATGAGCTGGCTCAAGCCCACGGCGCCCGCCGCGGAGACGATCTTCGGATCGAAGTAGCTCTCCTCCCGCACGAGGGCGTAGAAGACCGGAAGCTTCAGCTTGTTCTCCTGCGCGACCTTCCGGATGATGGAAAGGTAGGGCTGGGGATACAGCAGGCTCAGGTCCTCCGCCGTCGGAAGATAGCCTCCCGATTCGAGCGCGGCTTCCAGCAGTCGAAGCGACTGAATCAGATGGCCTTCCTCCATAAGCCGTTTTGCGAGGAGGTCCAGCGTACCCGGTCCCATCTGGCCGAGGTAGTCGCGCGCCATCCCGTAGGCCTCCTGGTAGAGGCCGTAGGAGAGGAAGCCCATGATGAGGTTCTCGCGATCGGTATTCTCCGATCTGCGAGGCGCGCTCGCGGCGACGAGGGCGGGAGCTCCGGTGAGGAAGGCAGGCACGCGATCCAGTCGAGCCGAGGCGAGAAAGACGTAGTACAGATCGGCGTCGAGCTGGATGACGTGATTGAACAGGGCCGATTCGGTTTCGGTCGAGTCGGAGGAGCGCAGGAGGCCGCTGTGGATCGCGCTTGCGAGCACGAAGGCGTAACGGGAGAGGGTCACCTTGTCCGCGTAGCCGTCGAGGGTCGTGTAGGCGCGCGAGAGGTCCTTCCAGTCGCGCGCCTCCACGAGCGCCGTGCACAGGTCGCCGAGCACGTCGTCGAAGAAGCCGGGCTCGTGCCACTTCTTCGCGTAGGTGGCGAGCAGAGAGACGGTTGCCGGCGCGGAGCGCGAGAGCTCGCTGTTCAGTATGTTCCAGATCATCTGATCCTGCCGCTCGCCTTCGCTGGTCGCCCCAAGGGCCCGGGTGTAGGCGTCGATCGCATCCCCGTAGTAGTCGGCGCTGCGGTAGAGATCGCCGAGCGCTCGGTAGGCGGCGTAGAGCTGTGCTTCGGTGCCCGTGCCTGCCCGCAGCTCCGCGATGAACCTCGTGAAGAGCCTCGCTCCGACCAGGGGCTCTCCCGCTCCGCTGAAGGCGCTGCCGAGATCGCGCAGATCCCACGCCGTGAACAGCAGGGGTTCCTTCGCTTCAATGAGGGGCTCGAATGCCGCAAGGGCGTCCGCAAACTTCCCGAGGGCAATGTCGTTCTTCGCCTTAAACAGGGCGAGCTCGGCCGCCGTGAAGCCGGCCTCGCGACTCGGATCCTGCGTCAGAAATCCCATCGCGCGCACCTGAAGCTCCGTGGCGGGCTGGGTCGAAAAGAGCTTGACGAACAGCTTTTGCCACCTGCCGGCGTCGAGTCGAGCGCTTGAGACCGCCCGGAAGAGCTCGAGCTCGCGGTCCTCGATCGGCGTGCCGTCCGGGTTTTTGAAGGCGGCGATCTTGTGCAGCGCGGTGAGCACCTCGCTGTCCTTGTGTTGCCAATAGAGGGCGACGAGCATGCCGCGATAGATGTCGCGTCCGGGATAAACCGCGAAGATCTGCCGCGCAGCCACCTCGGCCTTCTGGTACTCGCCGTCGCGGAGGTAATCCGCCACGAGCAGCTTCCCTGCCTCCTCCTGCCAGAACCCGCTGCCGCGGCGCCACTCCATCCTGAGCATGGCATGGGAGAGCTCGGTCATCCCGAGATCCTTGTAGACGTAGGAAAGATAGTAGGGGGCGTTGGGACCGAGACGCATCACCTCGTCGAGACGAACCGACTTGTAGTCGATAGTGCGCAAGAACTCGACGTCTCCCCGCTGCAGCCGCGCGAGGAACTCTTCCGGCTTCAAGCTCCAGACAGTATTCGAGAAGCAGCTTGACAACGTGAGGAGAAAGAGGAGAAGAAAGCCAGCTTTGCTAACGATCCGGGATATAAATCTGAGTGTGTGCAAAGATCAAGTCCGGATTCTTAATGGAGTTTGCCTTCGCGATCTTGCCGTAGAGCCACGGCGTTCGATAGAAGGACATCGAGAGATCCCATAGCGTATCACCCCAGCGGATGTAGTAGTAGACCCCTCCGTAGCGGACGGCTGGCTTTGCCGCAGGAGCGGCCTTTTCGCTCGTAGGGGCAGCCAGGCTCTTCGCGGGGAGGGCGGGCGCGGCCTGGGTCTGCGCCGGCCCTTGGCCCTTTGAGGGGAGAACGAATCGGTAGAGCAGCAGCGCGATGATAGCGAGGAGCACTACCGAAAAGAAGATGATCGCCACCACCCGGAGGGCCGACGGTCGATTCACCTCCCGCACCGCCTCGGGGGCTACGTTGCCGGCGGAGGTAAGGCTGCTCGCCTCCTCGGCGCTCACGCCGAGGTCCGGCTGGTAGCGCTCGTCGAGGGAGAAATCCGGTACATCGTAGGTGCTCCCCTGGTCGAGGGAGGCCATGCTCACCGATAGGCTCTGCCGCTCTCCGGTCGCGCGGTCGCCGGCGGTAGCGTTGAGCGTCCCATCCGTGTCGACCCCGAGCACCAGCTCGATGTCGGGCTTGCCCTTGGGCGCAGGCTCGATGCTGTCGATGACGAGGCTTCCGATGTATTTGGCGTCGGCAAGCGCGTGATCATGCCCCTTGTAGAGATCGATCTGTACGCTGCTCTGATTGTCGTTCACGGTCGTGAGCACGACTCGCTTCTTGGTGTGCGATCCCTCTTCGAGAACTTTGTAGTAGCTGCCATTGGCAATTTTTATGCCAATTGAGGACTCGGCCACAGCTTCTTCCACCATTTGCCTAGGGTAGCGAGGGCAAAACCCTTTGTCAACGTGTTTTCCTGCCGCTCACACGGGGCGACCACTGCGGCGGATGCCGCCTCTTGCCGAACCCAGCCCCCGTGGAGCGATCTCGTGCGCCCGTCTGCGGCACCCCACCCGATCCGCTCGTTTCCTTGACACCGCCGGTTCGCCTTCCGATAATAGGGTATGTCACTGGTGCTGCCGCTCTTGCCCGTCATCATCATCGCAGCGGTAATCGTGCTCCTCTACATCTTCACGATCGGCAGAAAAGACCATAACCTTGGTCAGAAAGTGCAAAAACTCGGCGGCAGGGAGCGAGCGACGGTCATTCGGGAGGCCAACAGGAGACTGGGGCAGAATCCGCGGGACGTGGCCGCCCTGCAATCGCTCGGAGAGATCTACTACAACGACGAAGACTTCGAGAAGGCGATGAAGACCTACGCGATCCTCGTCTCCTTGAGCGGCGGGAACCTCGCAATCGACGAATACGAGGTCACGGTCCGCTATGCCCTCTCGGCGCTCAAGTGCAACAACCAGGAGGAGGCATACAAGAGCCTCCTCCTGGCGCGGAACATGCGCGGCGACGGTTTCGACGTCAACTACAACCTCGGCTGTCTGGAGTACCACCGCAAGAACTACGACCGCGCGATCGAGCTCCTCTCCCAGGCGCGCGTGATGCAGCCCGACCATCCTGCGACCCTGCGCTATCTCGGCCTCAGTCTGTTCAGGGCGAGACGGTACGCCGAGGGGGCGGCGCTTCTCAAGAAGGCCATCGATCAGGAGCCGGAAGACAAGGAGGTCCTCTTTGCGATAGCGCGCTGCTACCACGAGCTCGGGCAGAACGAGCAGGCGATCAAGGTCTTCAGCCATCTCCGGGCGGACCCGCAGCTTGGACCCAACGCCGCCCTGTTTGCCGGCACCATCCACCTCCAGACCCGCCACTATCCCGAGGCAGCCCAGGACTTTCAGCTCGGGCTCAAGCACGAGAGCGTCCCCGAGGATGTGCTCCTCGAGCTCAAGTACCGTCTCGCGGTAACCTACATCAAGCAGGAAGAGATCGCCGAGGCCATCCGACTCCTCTCGGAGATTCAAGCCTCCTCGCCCGACTACAAGGATATCCAGGAGCTCCTGCGCCGGTATCGCGAGCTGAACACGAATCAGAACCTCAAGATCTACCTGATCTCGCCCACCTCGGAGTTCGTCTCGCTGTGCCGCAAGATCGTGGCCAGCTACTTTGCCGATTCGAAGGTCAAGATTTCGGATGTCTCGATCCAGAAGAGCGAGTACGCCGACATCCTCGCTGACATCACGACTCCGAAGTGGGAGGACCTCATCCTTTTTCGCTTCGTGCGCACGGAGGGAACGGTCGGCGAGCTCATCGTCCGCGACCTGTACACGCGTACCAAGGAAGTAAAGGCCGGGAGGGGCTTCTGCATCGCGGCGGGCTCCTTTTCCGAGGGTGCGCGGCAGTTCGTGGAGGCGCGTCTCATCGACCTCGTCGACAAGGAGCTGCTCACCCATCACCTGAGCTCGCTCGACAGCGGAGCGCCTATCGAATCCTCTCCGACGGCGATCGACCCCGCCTAGCCGCCCCACCCCCCAACCGCGCGCCCTG
>DAHVAK010000168.1 GCA_027314665.1 Spirochaetales bacterium | reverse complement strand
GCCCCGCTGCCGGGGTAGCCGCCGATGCCGAGTCGGAAGGGAAGGGCGAGCCTCGGCAGGGCGCCGCCCTCGCGCCCGAGGACCACCCCCGTGCGCGCGGCGACGAGCCGTATCCCAAGCTCTGCTATCGATCGAGCCTCGCGCTCGCAGTCGCGAGCAATTGCGGCCAGCAGCCCCGTTCCGCTCGCGGCCTGCTCGCCGAGCGGCTCGTCGCCGCGGGGACCGTAGTAGCCGACCGCCGAGGCCTGGAGGAAGACTCGCGGGCGCGCGGAGGGCTCCATCTGTCCAATGGCCGCCGCGAGGGCGGCGGTTGCCCGAAGGCGGCTCTCCCGCAGCTCGCGCTTGCGCGCCTCGCTCCATCGCCCGCTCGTCAGGCTCTCACCGAGGAGATTGACCACCGCGTCGCATCCGGCAAGCGCGGGCGCAAGCCCCGAGGCGCTCTGGGCGTCCCAGGCGACGAGCGTGAGCCTGAGACGGCCGCCATCGGCGCCCAGCAGGGCACGTGCGCGGTCCGGATCCCGGCTCAGCGCAACGACCTCACGGCCATCCGAAAGGAGATCGGCGACAAGCGCTCGTCCGATGAAGCCGGTGGCCCCGCTTACGGCAACTCGCATGATGGCTCTACTATAGTGAAAAGGGGCGGCGATGGCAAAGAGCGCCTCGCGACGCCGTCGCGCGGACGCCCGGGTCAGCTGTCGCCTTTCGCCCCAAGTGCCCGCCCGCGTCAGCCGCCCGTTCTTGCCTCGCGCGAGCGCCCGACCGGACGCCCCTCGCCGCCATATGACGGACCATGCCGGCCAATCGGACCCTATGATGAGCCGCCCAGTAACTTTCTGGCTGCTTTGGTGTATACTTACCGGCGTCTCTCATGGGCATCGCACTGACTGCCCGCGCTAGGTTGAAAACGGAGGCATTCGATGAGGCGTCTTGGTCTCGCTACGGCTGCTCTCGTGGTCACGATGACCGCTTCTCTGTTCGCCGCTCCCCTCCCACCGGGGGGCGAAGAGATCAACTCCCTGCTCTCTCCGCTCTTTCTCGGGGGCTCTCCGAGCGTCACCTCGACGGCCTCCCCGCAGGCCGATGTGATCAACCCCGCCGCCTCGGGGGCGGCGCAACGAGCGGTCGTCGACCTAAGCTACCTGGGGATCATGGGCGTCGCGAGCCCCTTTGGCTACAACGGAACCATCGCGAACCTCGGCCTGACCTATCCGACCGACTACGGGGTCTACTCCGCCTCCGCCCATTTCCTCGGCACCGGCACGGCCCTGGGACTCGGGACGATCGGCCTTGCAAACTTCTCCTTCTCGAAGGACCTCTATTCGAATTTCCTCGTTGGAGCCGGTCTCGGCTTCACCCTCGGGGTGGGTCCCAGTCCGAGCCCCGGGGTAGGAGGGGACTTCGATTGGGGCCTGGGCCTAAGCCTCGGCTTCCTCGCCCTTCCCGGCGACGTCGGAATCCTCAAGGATTTCCGATGGGGGGCGGCCTTCGATAATATCGGCAAGGGATTCGCCCCGGCGAACTCTCCCTATGCCGCCTATCCGGCCCCCTTCACCCCCGCGATAGGAGCCGGATTCTCGCTTCTGAAGACGAAGGGGGTCAACCTCGGCTTCGACTCCACCTTGAGCTTCCCGACCTTCAGCGATGTTCGGCTCGACCTCGGCTCGACCCTCACGATCAACCATGCGGCGAGCCTCCATCTGGCGACCGCGTTGAGCCTGAACAATGTCCTGCAGCCCGCGACCTACCCCGGGCGCTTCTTCCCCCATGCAGGCGGGATCACCTTGAGCTTCACCACCACCCTCCCCTCGAACCTCAAGTACCTCTCCGACAAGGGGTGGACCCGCAGCGAGGTGAACCCCACGGTGTCGGTGGCGCCCCTGGAGAACAACGAGCTCGCCATCGGCGGGGGGGTCAACATCCCGCTCGGCCAGATCGATACGACCCCGCCGGTCATCACCATGGACTACCCGAAGCCCCAATGGATCGCGCCGAAAAACGGCGGGGCCAAGAACTATCTCGATGTCCCGATCAAGATCGTGGACAACCGCTTCGTGTACGGCTATCAGTTCAAGGTCTTCGACAGCGACGGCAAGCTCGTGCGTCAGATCGACAATCCCGACTTCCGTCCGGAGAGCCAAGGGGTGCAGAACATCATCGACCGGCTGGTCGCCGTGAAGAAGGGCATCCCGATCCCGCCGACCTTCCTGTGGGACGGTAAGAACAATCTGGGCCAGGTCGTTCCCGACGGCGCCTACACCTTCACCATTACCGCGTGGGACGAGAACGGCAACACCGCGACCTCCTCGCCTGCGACCGTCCATGTCAAGGACACGCCGCCGCAGCTCACGCTGAAGCCGATCACCGGGGATGCCCTCATCTTTTCGCCGGGATCGGGCCTGAAGAACTCCCTCGAGATCACCCAGACCGGTTCGAGGCAGAGCACCTGGACCGGTGAGTTCCTGAACTCAAGCGGGAAGGCGGTCCGCACGATCGTCTGGAAGGATTCGGCGCCCCAGTCCTTCCTCTGGGAGGGCACGGACGACGCGGGCAAGGTCGTGCCGGATGGGGTCTACTCCTACCACATTGAGGCGACGGACCAGGCGGGAAACACCACGCGCGGCTCGATCCAGAACATCATCGTCAACACGGTGGCGACCCCCGTGCAGCTCAGCATCAGCCCGGCCGCCTTCGCCCCCGGCACCAAGAGCCCGATCCAGACGATCACCTTCAGCCTCGGTGTCCCGGTACGGACCGACATCGTCTCCTGGAGCCTGAAGATCCTCGACGCGAACGGAACGGTCGTCCGCACGATCTCGGGGGGCAGCGATATTCCGACGATGTACATTTACGACGGGAAGGCCGACGACGGCGCCTACCTTGCGCAAGGGACCTACCACGGAGTGCTGTCGGTGCTCTACCGAAACGGCCACAATCCCCAGGCGACCTCGCCGGCGATCAACGTCGATCTCACCCCGCCGAGCGCGCACCTCACCGCCGACTACCTGGTCTTCTCGCCGATCGGCAACTCGCCGCGCGAGAACATGATCTTCCACGCCACCGCCTCCGAGGAGCAGAGCTGGACCGGACTCGTGGAGTCCGCCGACGGGCTCCCGGTGAGGACCTACCAATGGGTGGGTGAGCCCGATTCGACCATCACCTGGGACGGGCGCGGAGACAACGGGCGCCTCGAGCCCGACGGTACCTACAAGTTCCTCGTCGAGTCGGTCGACGAAGCGGGCAACTTCGGAGAGTCCAACACCATCACCTTTACCCTGGACACCGAGAACAAGCAGGTCTTCCTCACGAACGACTACAACGCCTTCTCTCCCAACGGCAAGCGCAACGTCATTCACCTTGTACCGCAGCTCAAGACAACGAACGGCTTCGTCTCCTATTCCTTCGACGTCATCGACAAGAGCGGCAACATCCTACTCTCCTCGACGGGAACCACTCCTCCGACGGGAGCCTTTAGCTGGAACGGCACGAAGCCCGACGGCTCCCTGGCTCCAGACGGGCTGTACCGCGGCGAGCTCAACGTGAGCTATACCAACGGCGCGACCCCCAAGGCAGTAACCGGATGGTTCCTTCTCACGACGAAGCTCCCGAGCGTGGAGGTCCAGGCTAGCGAGCGCATGATCTCGCTGAACGCCGAGAGCCGCCGGAAGAGCATCACCTTCACCCAGAGCTCCAGCACCACGACGACCATCTGGACCGGAGAGATCCAGCGCGCCAACGGCCAGGTGATCCGGGAGTGGAAGTGGCCGAGCACGGTGAAGAGCTTCATCTGGGACGGCACCGACGCCTATGGCAATCCGGTGCAGGACGGCACCTACGCCTACCGGGTCTCGACCACCGACGAGGCGGGGAACTATACCCAAGCCGCCGTGAAGGACATCGTCGTCGACAGTCGCCCGACGCACGCCTACATCACCGTCAGTCGCTCGGGCTTCGCTCCGAACGGAAGCGGGGTGGCGGACTCCGTCAGCTTCTCGCCTCTTCTCACGCTGCGCGACGGCGTCGAGTCGTGGGATCTCGCGATGATCAAGAGCGATGGAACCGTGGTCAAGGACTTCACCGGCAGCGGCTCTCCGCCTCCCGCCTCGATCGTGTGGGACGGAAAGAGCAGCAGCGGACAGATCGTTGAAGGCAGCTATGTCGGGCGCCTCACGGTGACCTACCTCAAAGGGGACGTCGACGAGGCGACCACGCGGGAGTTCGTCCTCGATGTGACTCCGCCGCAGGTGAGCGTCCAGCTCTCGCCGATCCCCTTCACGCCCGACAACAGCGGGGTTGGCAACATCCTCTCGATTGGGCTCGTCGTGAAGGCGCCGGTCGCCATCGACACCTGGTCGCTTGAGATTTCCGATCCGACGGGTCAGCCCTTTTACAGCTTCTCCGGAACGGGGATGCCGGCAAGCACCCTATACTGGAACGGGCTCTCCTCGTCCGGCGAGCTCGTGCAGTCGGCCACGGATTACCCCTACGTGCTCACGGTCCGCGACGTCCTGGGTAATACGCGCATCGTGAAGGGGAACATCCCTGTCGGGGTGCTGGTGATGAAGGAGGGCGACAAGTACCTGATCCGCGTGTCGAGCATCCACTTCGCCCCCTACAGCTCGGCCCTCATCACCAAGGCGGAGGACCCGGTCCTCTATGCCCAGAACATGCACGTCCTCGATCTGATTGCTGAAACCCTGAAGAGGTATTCGAGCTACGATGTCCGCCTTGAGGGAAATGCCGTGTCGGTCTACTGGTATGATCCCGCGAAGGCGGCGGCAGAGCAGCGCGACGTGCTCATCCCGCTCTCCCTCGCGCGGGCGCAGAGCGTGAAACAGGCACTCGTCGAGCGGGGCGTGCCTGCCGACCGGATGACGGCCATCGGACTGGGAGCGGCAAACCCGATCGTTCCCTTCAGCGATACCCAGAACCTCTGGAAGGATAGACGGGTCGACTTCGTGCTTCTGAAGGATTGACCGGGGGGGACAACCTACTCGGCTCCCCTCCCAATCGAGGAAAGGTGAGTCCGGCGTCGACTGCTCGACGCCGGACTCACGTGCCTGTGCAGCGGGGCGAATCTGCTGTCGTCTTCGGTTGCCCTCTAGGCCTGCTGGGGGCTCGCCACCTTGTCGCGAATGGTCCGCGCTTTGTCGAGCACGTACTCGAGGCGCGAGATCTCCTCAAGATCGGTCGACTCGCGGATGCAATCTTCCAGATAGACGATGAAGTTGGAAATGGCATCGAACATGTTCCCGGAGACTCCTTTCTCCTATCTACGCTATCGGCGCAAAGAGGGAAGCAATTGAGTCGAGGATTCTCGCGAGGCAAGTCCCGGCCCGCCGCTACGTTGAGAGGATATCCTCCCATACGATTCCTTCGCCGTCGGGAATCTCGCGGGTGGTGCGCTTGCCGATGATGACGGGAAGGAACTCGGGGGGAAGCCCCGGGCGCAGCCGCTTCTCGGTGCGAAGCACGGCGACATTCTCCTCGCTCAAGGCAGCTCCGGACGGGATGCGGGAGCGGGCATGGAGTGAGCGATTGGTTCTGCCGTAGTTCGCGCGCTCGGAGGGAGCGAGGCGCTTGATTCCGTCTCCGAGAAGCGCCTCCGTTCGTGCGGCCCCGTATTCGTCCGCGAGGCGCCTGAAGGTCGCATCGCTTCCCGCCTTTTCGGCAAGGCGAACGGCCGCAACCATTCGGCGGAACTCCTGCGGCGGCAGAGCGATGGGGTCGTCAAGCCCATCGCCGGATCGCGACAGACAGAGGTGCTTTTCGATGATCGATGCGCCGCAGGCGACGCTTGCAGCAGGCACGAGGATCGGATCGAGGGAGTGATCCGATACCCCCACCGGAACCCCGAACAGCGAGGCAAGTGAAGGCAGCAGGCGCAGGTTGTACTCTTCGGGCGGGGCCGGGTAGGCGGTGACGCAGTGCAGGAGGGCGGAGGGACCCTCGATTGCGTCGAGGGCGCGCTCGATATCGCCGAGGGTCGATACCCCCGTGGAGAGGATGATCGGGCGGGCGTAGCCAGCGAGCTGGCGGACGAGCGCGAGGTAGTTGAGCTCGGGCGAGGCGATCTTGTAGGCTGCGACCCCCATGGCGTGGAGCATCGCGGCGCTTCGGGGGCCGAAGGGGGTGCAGAGAAAGAGGAGCCCCGCGCGCTCGGCGTCCTCCTTCAGACGCCGGTAGAACTCCTCCTCCCGCTCGAGGGAGCGGAAGCGCTCGTAGAGCGAGATGCTGCCTCCGGGCAGGGGCACCTCTCCGGTGTTGGGATGGATAATCTCGTCGGCAAAGACCGCTTGGAACTTCGCGCAGTCCGCTCCAGCCTCCGCCGCGGCATCAAGGAGGGCGCGGGCGCGAGAGGGATCTCCCCCGTGGCCGGTGCCGATCTCGGCGATCACGAAGGCGGGCGCTCCCGCTCCGATGCTCCTGTCGCCGATGAGCAGGCTACCCATGGTTTCCCTTCATCAGACTGAACTTCAGCTCCTTGAGGCTCCGCGAGAGCGAGACCTTGTAGACGTGGGGATTGAGCAGGCGCTTGTAGCTCTCGTCGAAGGTGCGAAGCCCCTCGACGGTCCGGTCTCGGATTTCAACGAGGGGAGGCGGGCTGTAGTCCAGCTTCCCGGCGTGGAGCTTTCGGCTGAGCAGGGGGAGGGACTTCCGCAGGGTGGCCCCGTTGAAAAAGGTGGATTCGAGGGCAGGATGGTAGAAGCGCACCGGCTCGCCGACCGGAATCTCCTCGCCCTCGAGCGTGAGCAGGTCGGCGATCGGGGCTCCCTCGCGATCGAGGAAGCGGTGAACCTGCTTGATACCCGGGATGGTCGTCTTTTCGGGGTTGTTCGATATCTTGATGGTGGGCACCATCGCCCCGTCCCGCTCCTTGGCGGCCAGCTTGTAGACCCCGGACAGCGCGGACTCCGACCCCCCCGTAACGAGCTCGGTCCCGACGCCCCATCCGTCGATAGGCGCTCCGTCGGATACGAGCTGCTGGATGATCTGCTCATTGAGCTCGTTGGAGACGATGATCATGGCGTCGGGAAGTCCCGCCTCGTCCAATCGCCGGCGCACCTTCTTGCTTAGGTAGTCGAGGTCTCCTGAGTCGAGCCGCACCCCGACGGGCTTGCCCTTGCGCTTGAGGGTCTCCCCGACCCGGATCGCGTTGTCGATGCCGCTTCCGAGGGTGTCATAGGTGTCGATGAGGAGGATCGCGGCATCGGGGTAGAGCTCGACGTAGCGGCTGAAGGCCTCGAGCTCGGAATCGAAGGCCATGATCCAGGAGTGCGCCATGGTCCCGCTCACCGGGATGCCGAAGAGCTTGCCGGCGTAGGTGTTGGAGGTGGCGGAGGCTCCCCCGATGAAGGCCGCCCGCGTCGCCGAGACCGCCCCGTCGAGCCCCTGCGCCCTTCGCAGCCCGAACTCGATTACCCTTCCGCCCCGCGAGGCAAGGTAGACGCGCGCCGCCTTGGTCGCGATGAGGGTCTGGAAATTGACCATCGTGAGCAGCATGCTCTCAAGGAGCTGGGCCTCGATCAGCCGCGCGTGAACACGCACGAGCGGCTCGTTGGGGAAGACTATCGTCCCCTCGTCCATCGCGTAGATGTCTCCGGTGAAGCGAAAATCCGCAAGGTAGTCAAGGAACTCCCTGCGAAAGAACTTGAGCCCTTCAAGGTAGGAGAGCTCCTCGGGACTGAAGCGCAAGGAGGAGACCGCGCGCAGCATGTCCTCAAGCCCGGCAAAAACCGCGAAGCCGCCGTGAAAGGGCTGGCGCCGATAGAACATGTCGAAGACGACCTGCGGATTGTGATCCGTGAGGAGATAGCCCTGCATCATCGTGAGCTCGTAGAGATCGGTGAGCAGGGGAGAGACTGTCTTCATAGGTGGAGCTCCCTCGACTCGCGCAAGGCGACCCCCGCGGCCCGCATCTCGCGCAGCGCTCCTTCGAGGCTTCCCGGCGGCTGGCCGACTCCCCGCACGGCGTCGAGGAGTACCGTGGTCCGAAAACCGAGTCGGACTGCGTCGAGCGCGGAGTACAACACGCAGTAGTCGGTGGCGAGCCCGGCGAGGAGGAGCTCCTCACAGCCGAGCCCCCGAAGATAGTACTCCAGCCCCGTGGAGGTCCTGCGGTCGTTCTCGAAGAAGGCGGAGTAGGAGTCGATCTCGGGATCCGTGCCTTTGTGGATGACGAGGTCGAACGGGCGCTGGTCAAGATCAGGGTGAAGCTCTGCGCCCGCCGATCCCTGAACACAGTGGTCGGGCCAGAGGACCTGGACTAGCCCTCCTCGTTCCACCGTGTCGAACGGCGATCTCCCCCGGTGCCGGGAGGCAAAGGAGACGTGATCGGCCGGGTGCCAATCCTGGGTCGCCACCACGAGCGGGACCGAGCCGGCGACGCGATTGATCACCGGGATGACCTGATCCCCCTCGGCGACTGGAAGGCTTCCTCCCGGGCAGAAATCGTTCTGGACATCGATGATGATGAGGGCGCTCCTCTTGGGTTGAGCGGTTGCCATTGTGACCTTCCTGTTCGCCCACTATACATCAATACCGAAAAACGCTCGACATGCCCGCCGAATTTCGTGTAGAATTGCGCTAACTTCATCCGGTAGGTGGGCCCCGAGGCCCACGGCAGGGGAGATCTGAAAGATGGTAAGCATTGTGTGCGATTCCTGCAAACGGGTTGTTCCAAACGCATATCGGGGAGAAACCTATTTCACGCTGGTCAATCGGGAGCTGTGCAAGAGCTGCTACAAGGATCTGCTCCTCAAGGTGGAGGACACGCTCGAGCCACGACGCCCGCATTACACCCTTGCGGGCTACAAGAGCGAGCTGTTGACCACGTTGTCGCGCCTCACCAAATAGAGGCGCCAATAGGACGGACCAAGCGACTCCGCCCGACGAGGGCGGAGTTTTTTTTGGTTGCTCTCACGGTCAGGCAGGTAGGCCTGAGACGCCGTGCCCTTCCCACTCGCCAAGCGGGAACTTTCCCTTTCAGCAGTGCGTCAAATCTCCAAAGAATGGTTGAGATGCTGGTAGACCTAACTGATGCTGAACTGGTGCGCAGGTGCCAGGATAACGACGACTCGGCTGTTCACGAGCTCTACCGAAGGTACCGCGAAAAGGTTTACCGGATAGCATGTCGCGTTGTCCTCAACCATGACGACGCGCTCGATGTGACGCAGGATGTCTTTGTTCGAGTGTTGAAGGGAATCGGTGCCTTTCGATTTCAGTCATCATTCTCGACCTGGATCACGCGAGTGACCGTGAACGTCGCGATCGACAGTTTGCGGAAACGGAGACGCATGAAGTCTGTGGCATTTGAAGCGACCGAACCTGAAGAGACCGACGCTGCCGTGTTCAAGCGAGATCAGGTGGACAAGGTTCGTGCCGCCTTTGAGCTGCTCGATCCCGTGCAGCGCAGTTGCATCGTGCTGCGGGAGATCGAGGGGGCTTCCTACGCGGAGATTGCTCAGGCCTTGAGCTGTTCGATAGGCACCGTTCGTTCCCGCATCCATCGGGCGCGGGGACACCTGAAACGAATTCTCAAGGACATGGTGGTAGAATGATCATGAAAATACCCTGTCTGTTCATTCGACCTCTCGTTGAGAGATTCGTCGATGAAGAGCTTTCGGCTGGCTCTGAGAAAATGATTCGCAATCACCTTGCGAGGTGCAGTCGATGCAAGGAGGAGGTCAAGCTTCTCTTTGCCCTTCGCAAGGCCGTTCAGCTTCTTCCCGCCCCGGTCCAGGAGGAGCGTTTCTGGAATGATCTGTGGCAGGGCGTGCTCGCCAAGCTCACGACCTTGACGCGGGTCCGGACGATCCCGTTTTCGACGGGGTTCTTCTACCGGAATCGATTGGCGCTCGCCGGCGCAGTCGCGGCGCTCGCGATTCTTGTGGCGGCCGCGGGGATCCTCACCCTTGGGACGGGGGAACAGTCGCAGCGCTCAATCGTGCCCTACATCGACTACCATGTAAGTCAGACCGACCAGCGCGTGCTGCTGGAGAATCAGCTCTGGGGCAGCCAGTACATGCTGGTCAGCTACCACGGACAGTGAGGATGAAAGGACTTGCCGCCTGGTTTTGGGGACTGGGAGCACTCTCGCTGGTGAGCGGAGGCTGCTTCGCGTCTCCCTTGAGTCAAGAGCAGATCTATCGTCTCCTCATCAAGATTACGCAGGCGCCCACCGAGGTCTCCTACACAGGGACCTTCACGGCCGTCATGGATCGCTCAGGCAAGGTCGGCAGGGTGGTTGTAGAGGTTTCGCACACCCCGGACGCCCCTGATCGGGTGACGATCCTCTCTCCGAAGGATTTTGCGGGTAGGATGGCGCGCCGGGGGGACGATGCCTTCCGCGGAAACCTCGGGGGGCCGGGTGGGTTCCGGGTCCTCTCCCCGGACACGCGCAAGCGGCTTTCGGAGGATCTCGCGCTCCTGCTCGCGAACTACTCGCTGTCGGCAAGCGACGGTGAGAGGGTCGCGGGCCGCCCGACCTACCGGATCGACATCACCCCGAAGTATCCGGGGCGGGCCGAGAAGGGCATCTGGGTCGACAAAGACACGGGAATCGTTCTCAAGGTGACCTCCGACCGACCCTACGACTCGGACTCCCTCGAGGTGCACTTCGACTCGATCGCGCAGTCTCCCGAGGTCTGGTCACTGCCGACGGACTACAGCCCCGTCGAGTCGAACCTCTTCCCGCCGTCGCTCGAGAGCGCGATGGATGGCTCGGAGTCTGGCGGCTGGCTCGGGATCGTGCGTTCCGCCGAGCTCGACCGCATTCGAGCCCTTGCGGCAAAGGAGCGCTTTCATCTGCTGTCTCCGCAGTATCTGCCGCGCGGTTTCGTCCTCGACGAGGTAGACGAGGTGCGAGTTCCCCACGGGAACCGCGGGAAGGCGGTGCACCTGCTCTACAGCGACGGGCTCTCGTCGATCTCTCTTTTCCTTGAGGCTCCGGAGCCACTTTGGCCGGACCGGATCCGACACTTCTTCCTCGGCCGCCCGGTGGGCCGGAAGGTCCACGAGCGGGGTTTCGCGATTGTCATGGGCGACAAGAACGGCACCCACTATGTTCTCGTATCCGACATCGTAGAAGACGATCTTGCGAAGATGGCCACCTCCCTCGAGGAGGTCGGCCGCTAGGCGAGAGCTTCCTTCGGCGCAAAAAAAGGAGCGAAATGAAACGGATGTCGTTTGTGGGCATCGCGACGATATCTCTCTGTCTCGGCGCCGTCCCGGCTTTCGCCCAGGCATCGCCAGCCGTCCCCGTCGTGACGCTCGAGGAGACCCTCAAGGTGGCCGAAAAGAACGGCCCGAACCTCAAGGTCGCCCGCTATTCCCTGTCAATCGCTCAGGCCCAGCTCAATCAGGCGCGTGCCAGGTCAGGGCTTGCCTTGAGCGCGACCGGGGCCTATTTCCACGAGGACAGCCTGCCCGGCACGACCGCCTCGACGGGGAGCGCAGGCGGCAGCAGCGCGGCTGCCCAGGCAGCGATCGCGGCGGGAACCGCGAGCCCGGTCGGCGAGAACTTCCAAGGGGGGCTCTCGCTCACCGGACCTTCGACGAGCGTGAGCCTTCAGGCTCAGCACCTCATCGAGGAGGGGAGCTACCACGATCAGGTGAGCGCCCTCAAGCTCTCCGGAAGCCAGACCCTCTTCGACGGCTACCCCGGCGGGCGGGGTACGGCGACTCTCAAGGAGGCGGAGTACGCCTATCGCATTGCCGAGGTCACCTATGATTCCTCGGCCCTTGCCATCGCCTTCCAGGTGAAGCAGACCTACTACACCCTTCTCGGCGACCAGCACGCCCTCCTCGTGCAGGAGGCAAACGTCAGCCAGGCGCGGGAGGACCTCGCCCGCATCGAGGCCTTCCTGAAGGCGGACCAGGCCACGCAGCTCGACGTCCTCCAGGCGCAGATCGCGCTGAAGCAGGCCGAGCTCGCCTTGAAAACCGCAGGGAATCAGCTCGTGGTCGACCGCAAGGACCTCTCGCTCGCCGTGGGCTGGCCGCTAGACAAGAGCTACTCGCTCGCCGAGACCCCCGCCCCGCCCATCCCTACCCTCGATGCGGGCCAGGCCCTGAGAATCGCGTTCGAGAATCGTCCGGAGCTCAAGCAGCTCGCGCTGAGCATCGCCTCGGGCGATGTAGCGCTCTCCTTGAGCAGGAGCGAGTACCTCCCGGTGGTTGCCGTCACGGGAAGCCTCTCGGTGAATCAGGACTGGACCGCCAACTTCAACTCGGGAACCTACGCCGCGGGCATTTCGGTCTCACTTCCGGTGTTCGAGAACGGCTTGCTTGCAGCGCAGGTCAAGCAGGGGCAGGTCCAGCTCGCTTCCCTCGAGGTGCAGCAGGCGCAGGAGCAGCAATCCATCACGATCGCAGTCCAGAGCGCGCTGTTCGTCGTCGGCCAGGATAGTGAGAACCTCGCGCTCTCACAGCAGAGCGTGACCGCCGCTCAAGGACAGTACGATCTCGAGAAGGCCAAGTTCGGGGCGGGGCTCGCCACGAACCTGGATGTCCTGCAGGCCTCGGCGGCGCTCATGAGCACCGAGTCTGCTCTCGAGCAGGCAAAGAACGCGTACAGCCTCGCGATTCTCAACCTGAGCAACGCATTAGGGCTGTAGGGGGAGTAGCCTCCATGAAGACCGCACCTCGGGTGTTGGTCATTCTCGCAGGAGTTCTCGGGGCCGCGCTGATCGCCTTCCTAGGATTTCGCATCTTTGCTCACAGCGCCGATGCCGTCCACTACGTCACGCGACCCGTCGGCTACGCCGACATCACCGCGACCGTGAGCGAGACCGGTACCGTGAATCCGGTGAACGAGGTCTCGGTGGGCTGTGAGGTTTCGGGTACCATCAAGAGCCTCTCCGTCGACTACAATTCGCGGGTAAGCCAGGGGCAGGTTCTTGCGACGATCGATCCGACCACCTTTCAGGCGGCCGTCAACTCCGCGCTGGCCGGTCTGAAGCAGTCCCAAGCCAGCCTCCACAGCGCCGAGGTCAACGTCGACAAGATGAAGGCAGAAGCCGACCTCGCCGAGGTCACCGTGCGCCGGGACGAGGAGCTGATCAAACAGGGCTACATCGCGAAGAGTCAGCTCGACACCGACCAAGCGGCAAGCGTTGCCGCCACCCAGGACTACCTCGCCGCGAAAGCGGCGGTCCTCGTCGCCGAGGCGCAGGTGTCGGTCGCCCAGGCTCAGCTGCAGCAGGCGCAGTTCAATCTCTCGCGGACGGTCATCACCAGTCCCATCGACGGGATCGTGCTTGCCCGAAACGTAAGCGTCGGCCAGACCGTCGCCGCCTCCTTCCAGACACCGACCCTCTTCACCCTCGCAACCAATCTCACCGACATGCAGGTCGATACCTCGGTCGACGAGGCCGACGTCGGAAGCGTGCGCGCCGGCGAATCGGCGCTGATCACGGTAACCGCGTTCCCGAACGTCGTCTTCAAGGGGCTCGTGCAGCAACTGAGGGTCGATCCCACCGTGACACAGAACGTCGTGACCTACGACGCGGTGGTTGCGGTTCACGACGACACCGGTCGCCTGCTGCCGGGGATGACCGCGCAGGTGACGATCGACGTCGGAACCCACGCGAACGTGCTCTCGATTCCGACGGCCGCCCTTCTCTATCGCCCCTACGCCTTCCGAAACGCGGGCGCCGCAGGCGGGCTCGCCCCCGGGGGCTTTGGCTTCTTCGGGGGAGGCGGATCTCCCTCCGCCTCGGCTTCGAACGTGGCGAGCGCCCCCGGCTCGCCGGTAACCGTGTGGAGCCTGCGCGCCGGGCGTCCAGTCCCCGTTCGCGTGATCATCGGGCTCTCCGACAACCAGAACGTCGAGATAACCTCGGGCGATCTCCAACCCGGAGAGCCGGTCATCGTCGCACAGCAGCGGGGAAACGGGGAAGGGGGGGCACGGCGCGGCGCCCCCGCGCAGGAGGGCCGCGGCGAGGGAATGCCGCCCTCGGGGCAGAGCTCGGGGGCTGCCGGTCAGCAGGGGGGCCGCGCGGGAGCACCCGGCGGCGCGGGGCGATGAGCGGCGAAGCGGGAGAGGGGCGGCGCCTCCGGTCCGGCCTTCCGGCAGGCTCCGACGGAGGTCCGCCCGACACGGCTCCCCTCATCGAGGTGAGCGATCTCACCAAGGTCTACGGCGAGGGCTCGTCCGCGGTTCGCGCTCTTGCCGGGGTGAGCCTCGCAGTCCGAGAGGGGGAGTTTGTCGCGATCATGGGACCCTCCGGTTCGGGCAAATCCACCTTCATGCATCTCATTGGCTGCCTCGATCGACCGACCTCCGGGCGCTATCGCCTCGGGGGCGAGTCGGTCTCGGAGCTCAGCCCGGATGCCCTCGCTGCGCTTCGCAACCGCAGGATCGGGTTTGTTTTTCAAAGCTTCAATCTTCTTCCCCGCGCGTCCGCTTTGGAAAACGTCGAGCTTCCCATGCTCTACTGCGGAGTCGGACGCGAAGAGCGCGAGCGTCGCGCCCGCGTTCTGCTCGAGCAGGTCGGCCTCGGTGGGCGTCTTTCTCACCATCCGAGCGAGCTGTCCGGGGGACAGCAGCAGAGGGTGGCGATCGCCCGCTCCCTGGCGAACGGAGCGCCCCTCATCATGGCCGACGAGCCAACCGGGAATCTCGACAGCGCGAGCAGCGCAGAGATCATGTCGCTTTTTCAGAATCTGAACCGCGAGCAAGGCATAACGGTGCTCGTCGTCACTCATGCGATCGACATTGCGGCCTGGTCGGACCGTGTGGTCACCTTCCATGACGGCCTCATTGTCGATGACCGTTCCGCGGCGGAGGTGATCCCGGCGGCGATAAGGGATGCAGCGCTCCGAGCGGGCGAGAAGGCCCGACAATGAGCATCGCAGCGCTCCTGCGTATTGCGTGGCAGGCCCTTGCGCGCAACGTGAGCCGCTCGCTGCTCACGATGCTTGGGATCATCATCGGGGTAGGCGCCGTGATCGCATCGATGGCGATCGGCGCCGGGGCGCAGGCCGCGGTCTTGAAGCAGATCGAGACCCTCGGTTCGAACCTCATCGTCGTTACTCCCGGGAGCATCACGAGCGGGGGAGTGCGGCTGGGAAGCGGCGCTCGCACGACGCTGACGGTCGGAGACGCCGAGGCCATCGCCTCGACGGTTCCGGAGGTGGCCGCTGTCGCTCCGCAGTCGCAAACACCCGACCAGGTGGTCGCCGGGGCGAACAACTGGTACACCATGATCGTCGGAACCACTCCCACTTGGCTCACGGCCGCAAACTGGACCGTGGCGCAGGGGCGCTTCTTCGATCAGAGCGAGGTGAAGGCGGCTGCAAAGGTCGCGGTGCTCGGCAACACGGTGGCTCAGAACCTCTTCCCCGCCGGCGGGGCGCTCGGCAGCACCCTGGTCGTGCGAGGGGTTCCCTTCCGCGTCGTCGGGGTGCTGCAGTCAAAGGGGCAGTCAGGCTTCGGGAGAGACCAGGACGATCAGGTCGTGGTGCCGGTCACCTCTTTCAACTATCGCCTTACCGGGAACTCGTGGGTGGGCAACATCATGATCTCCGCCGCGAGCGCCAATGCCGTGCAGGGGGTGATCGATGCGACCGAGCGCCTGCTGCGGCTCCGACACCATCTCGCTCCGAGTCAGCAGGACGACTTCAGCATCCGCAACATCGCGAATGTTCAGGCAGTTAGGTCGCAGATCGTGCAGACGCAGGCCGTGCTTCTCGCCGCAATCGCGGTCGTGTCGCTCGTCGTTGGCGGGATCGGGATCATGAACATCATGCTTGTCTCGGTGACCGAGCGAACCCGCGAGATAGGCCTTCGCATGGCGGTCGGGGCTCGGGGTCGCGATATCCTTCGCCAGTTTCTCGTCGAGGCGCTCACCCTCTCGTGTCTCGGGGGTCTTGTGGGGATCGCCTTCGGCCTCGGCGTCTCGCTCGCGGTCTCGCTCATCGCGCGATGGCCCGTGCTCGTGACGCACTTCTCGGTCAGCCTCGGCTTCGTTTCTGCGGCGCTGGTCGGGATTGTCTTTGGCTTCTACCCCGCGCGGCGTGCGGCCTCCCTCGATCCGATTGTTGCCCTGCGCTACGAGTGAGAAGGAGCTCGGCTCTGCCGGCTGCCCAGGCGCGAAAATCCGCGTAGGCGAGGGTGTCGTCTGCCGAGCCGAGATTGCGATGCTCCCGCCCGATCTGCTCGGTCAGGCAGAGCGACCCGAGGATCGAGGTTTCGAGGTTGAAGGCGACCGAGGGCTGGGTGTCGTCGTCGTGAAAGAGCAGGATGCGATAGTGATACTGGCTGAGCGCGTTTCCCTCGGTGAGGGGGATGCGCAGGGCAACGGCGCGATACTCCCCGACGTGAAATCGCTCGATGACCTCTGCGGTCAGCAGCTGCTTGACCCAGGAAAAGTCGCCGATCGCCTCCATCCCTGGCTCTCCAGACGCGGACGCGCGACGTGAAGAACAGACCGTTTGCGGTAGAGCTGCCGCCGCCGCTCCACTGCAATTATAGCACGAAGGCGGGTGGGAGGGGCGCGCACGCAGCGATCTCCCGGGGCAGGAGGTCCGCCGTTGCCTCCGGCGGGCGGATTGAGTAGAATTGGGCCGAGCGTCAGATCGTATGGTTGCGCAATCCTTCTACGAGCTGCTTTCCGTCGCCCCCGATGCGTCCCGCGAAGAAATCAAGCGAGCCTATCGGATCGTCGCCAAGCGCTCCCACCCCGACCTTTTCCCGGAATCGCAGCGCGAGCGTCAGCAGCTGCGGATGATGCGGATCAATGAGGCCTACATGGTCTTGCTTTGCGAGCGGGCCGAAGCGGAGCATGCCGGCGCGCCCGGCGTCGAGGGCAAGCGCGCCGGTCCGTCCGACTCAGGCGAGGCCCGCCGCTCTCCCTCCGCCGCGGATCGGGCGGTCGGTCAGCTCAAGGATCCCGCCTACGCCTACTACAAGTTGGGCTTTCGCTATTTCTCCGAGGGACGACGCACCTTTCTGAAGCGATACGTCGTCGGCGAGCAGAGGATCGATTTTACAACCGAGAATCTCGATGTCCTGAAGCTTGCGGTCGTCTCCCTTCACTGTTTCCACCGCGCCTACAGCTGTTTCATGACCGTCGCGCGCGACTATGCGACGAGCCTCTGGGCCCGCGACGCCGAGGTGAAGATCTCCTACCTCAACCGCTACAACGTGATCTACCAGCGCATCTGCGACAACCTGAGCCGGCAGATCAAGGGCAGACAGCCCGCCGCGTGAGGGCAGCCGCTCAAGCCCCTTCCGCTCTCGAAGCTGCGATCGGAGTCTCGATTGCCGCCGGGTTCGGATTTCGTTACCTTTGGGAGCATGGCTGCAGGCTTCACTCCGGGGATTCACCACGTGACCGCGATCGCCGGCGATCCGATTCGCAACATCAGGTTCTATACCGAGGTCCTCGGGCAGCGCCTCGTGAAGCGGACCGTCAATTTCGACGATCCGGCGACCTACCACCTCTACTTCGGCGACCGAACGGGAAAGCCGGGAACGATCCTGAGCTTTTTCCCCTGGCCCCGCGCCCCAAAGGGACGCAAGGGCTTTGGGCAGCCGCGCGCCCTCTCCTTCGCGATTCCGCCCGATTCGGCGGGCTATTGGGTCGAGCGTCTCGCCCGCTTCGGTGTCGCTGCCGGCGAGCCGCGCGAGCGATGGGAGGAGACGGTCATCCCGTTTCAGGATCCCGACGGGCTCGAGCTCGAGCTGGTGGCGGGAGCGAGCCTTCCGGAGTCGGAGCCGTGGGAGCACTCGCCGGTTCCCCCCGAGCAGGCGATCCGGGGCCTGCGTGGGGTTGCCCTCTGGGAGCTTGACGCCGGTCCGACCGTCGCCTTCTTCACGCGGGTCATGGGCCTTTCGCCTATCGCCGATTCAGGCGAGCGGCTGCGGTTGGCCCTCCCCGAGGGGAAGCTGGTGATCGACATCCTCGAGGCAGGGGATGCCCTGCGCCCAACCGTGGGGGTAGGGACAATCCATCATGTCGCCCTCCGTGCCGAGAGTGGGCCCCTGCAGGTCGCCTGGCGAGGCTCCCTGCTCGCCGCGGGACTCGAGGTCACGCCGATCATCAACCGGCAGTACTTCCATTCAATCTACTTTCGTGAGCCCGGCGGGGTTCTTCTCGAGGTTGCCACGGATCCCCCCGGTTTTACGCTCGATGAGGGCGTCGAGGAGCTTGGCACCCATTTGAAGCTTCCGGCACAGTACGAGCCTGCCCGAGCCCGGATCGAGGCAGTTCTGCCCAACCTGAAGGAGGAGGAGCCGACGTGATATCGAACAATCCCCACGCGACGAACGAGGTTGCCCGGCGCGGCGAGACGCGCGGTAAGGCCTCCGCCGCGATGATCCTGCTGCACGGTCGAGGCGCGAGTGCAGACAGCATCTTGAGGCTCACCGAGCAGATCGGCCAACCGGGCTTCGCGTACCTCGCGCCGCAGGCCGAGGGCAACGCTTGGTATCCCAACTCCTTCTTGGCTCCGCGCGCCTCGAACGAGCCCTTCCTCGGCTCCGCCCTCGGGGCGGTCGATCGCGTCTACCAAGGGCTTCGGGAGGAAGGGTTGCCGGCGGAGCGAATCATGCTGCTCGGATTCTCGCAGGGAGCCTGTCTCGCCCTCGAGTATGCCGCTCGCCATCCCCGCCTCTACGGGGGCGTGGCGGCCTTGAGCGGCGGTCTGATCGGATCGGACGGCGAGCTCACCGGTTACCCGGGAGAGCTGGAGGGAGGTCTGTTCTTCCTCGGCTGCAGCGACGTCGATCCCTTCATCCCCAAGGAGCGGGTGAGCGACTCTGCCGAGATCCTCCGCGGGCTCGGAGCGGAGGTTCTGCTCAGGCTCTATCAGAAGAGCGGCCATACCGTCGTCGACGACGAGATCGAGACGGTGAAGAAGATGATGCGATCGGTTCTCGCCGCATGATATGCACGTGTCTCGCACGAGGGAGGATTCAACAGAATGAGTGTGCAGAATAGTTCGGTGCGCGTCCTGGGAATCTCCGGGAGCCTGCGAAGAGGGTCGTTCAACAGCGCTCTCCTGCGGGCGGCGCGGGAGGTGCTGCCGGCGGGGATGGATCTCGAGATTGCCGACATCGCGGCCATCCCCCTCTACAACGGCGACCTCGAGCTGTCGGCCTATCCCGAGGCGGCGACGAGGCTGAAGGAGCGGATTGCGGCCGCAGACGCCCTCCTCTTCGCGACACCCGAGTACAACTACTCGATGTCGGGGGTGCTCAAGAACGCCATCGACTGGGTCTCCCGTCCTCCCCAGCAGAGCCCCCTGTCCGGAAAGCCGATCGCCATCATGGGAGCCGGGGCTCGATTTGGGACCGCGCGCGCCCAGTACCACCTGCGGCAGGTCGCGGTCTACACGAACATGCT
Organism: Spirochaetales bacterium; assembly: GCA_027314665.1. Taxonomy (GTDB): domain Bacteria; phylum Spirochaetota; class Spirochaetia; order DAHUYW01; family DAHUYW01; genus DAHUYW01. The sequence goes on along the minus strand of DAHVAK010000168.1, from coordinate 78 downwards.
GCCAATCAACAAGCCCGAGCTTCTCGTCATGAATGCCTTCGAGAAGTTCGACCAGAACGGCAACCTGAAGGACGCGGA
>DAHVAK010000161.1 GCA_027314665.1 Spirochaetales bacterium | reverse complement strand
CAGGGGAACCTCGATCCGGGAGCGCTCCTCGCTCCCGCGCGGGAGCTCATCCCCCGGGTCGAGGCAATTCTCGCTGCGGCGCGGGGCCGCCCCGGCCACATCGTCAGCCTCGGCCACGGGATCTACCCGGAGACGCCGATCGACAACGTGACGCGCGTCGTCGACTTCGTGCACGAATGGAGGGCACATGGGGTCGAGCAGTGAAAGCCCGATCGGGGTGCTGGTCATGGCCTACGGAGGGATCTCCTCGCTCTCCGAGCTACCCGGCTATCTTGCCGACATTCGCGGCGGGCGGCCCACCCCGAAAGCGGTCGTCGAGGAGATCGGCGATCACTACCGGCGAATTGGAGGCCGCTCGCCCCTCCTCGAGATCAGCCGCGCTCAAGCAGCGGCGCTCCAGGAGCGCTTGGGGGCGAAGGCCTTCCGCTGCTACCTCGGAATGCGCCACTGGGCGCCATGGATCGAAGAGGTCATCGGAGAGATGGCCGAAGAGGGGGTGGAACGGGCGGTCGGAATTGTGCTCGCTCCCCACTACAGCTCGATGAACATCGAGCGCTACTTTCAGAAGGTCCGCGACGGGGTCGCCCTCTACCGCTCGAGCACCGAGTTCCGCTTCGTGAAGAGCTACCACGACGCTCCGACGCTCGTCGAGGCCCTTGCGCGCAGGGTTCGCGAGGGGATCAGGCTTTGGCCGGAAGCGGAGCGCGCGACCGTACACGTGGTCTTCAGCGCGCACAGCCTCCCCGCTCGCCTGCTCGCCGAGGGTGACCCCTACGACAGCCAGCTCCGCGAGACCGCCCGGCTGGTTGCCGCGCGGGCGGGCCTTGCCGAAGGGGCCTGGTCGTGGAGCTACCAATCCGCCGGCAAGAGCCCCGAGCCATGGCTCGGCCCCCAACTCGAAGACTACGTAGCCGAGTTGGGAAGGCGCGGCCATCGGAACCTCCTGGTCGTGCCGGTCGGCTTCGTGGCCGATCACGTGGAGATCCTCTTCGACATCGACATCGAGGCGAAGGAGGCGGCCCGCCGCGTCGGGATGCGCCTCGAGCGGTCTCCGGCCCTGAACGACGATCCGCTCTTCATCGAGGCCCTCGCCGCTTCGATCGAGGCCGCTGCCCGGGAGGCCGGTTGGATCGGAGGCCGGGAGGGACAATGAAGCGGCTCGTCGTGGTCGGGGCAGGGATCACGGGACTCGCGGCGGCCCATCGGGCGCAGTGCCTGCTCGGCCTGCCGTCGTCCGGCGACGGCGGCCAGACCGGCGACGCCTTCGAGGTCGTCCTCCTCGAGCGCGAGGAGCGCCTGGGAGGCAAGATCCTCACCGAGCGCGAGGGCGACTTCCTCCTCGAGGGGGCCGCGGACAGCTTTCTCACCCGCAAGCCCGCCGCGTTCGCCCTGTGCGAGGAGCTTGGGATGGCGGACAGGCTCGTCGGACAGCTTCCGCAGCCGATCCGCTCCTTCGTCAGACACCGACGCGAGCTCTACCCCCTGCCGGAGGGCTTTTCGGGGATGGTTCCCACCAACCTCGAGGCCCTCGTCTCCGGCTCCCTCCTTTCGCCTGCGGCAAAGCACCGGGTCATGATGGAGCCCGCCATCCCTCCCGGCGGACCCGCCGGGGATGAGTCGATCGCCCATTTCATGGCGCGCCGGTTTGGGCCGGAGGTGTTCGACCTGCTCGTCGAGCCCCTCCTCGCAGGGGTCTACGCCGGAGACGCCTCCTCCTTGAGCCTCATGGCGACCTTCCCGCGGCTGCGCGAGATGGAGCGGCGGAGCGGGAGTCTGCTCAGAGGGCTTGCCGCGGAGGGTGCCGCCGCGCCGGCTCTCCATCCGCCCTTCGTAACCCTCCCCGAGGGGATGGGGGGGCTCGTCGAGGCGCTCGGCAAGGCGCTCACGGGGGTGCGAGTCCTCACCCGCAGGGAGGCGCGCGCGGTCCGGGAGGGCGCGGGCGGGGGCTACCGCATCGAAATGGAGGACGGCACGAGCATGGCGGCCGACGCGCTCGTCCTCGCGATCCCGGCCGCCGTTGCCGCCCCCCTCCTCATCGGATTCGACGGCGAGCTTGCCAAGCTCCTCGCGACGATTCCTTTCGCCTCCGTGGCGATCATCCACCTCGGATTTCGGCGCGCGGATTTCGGTCGCTTGCTCGAAGGGTACGGCTACCTGATTCCGCAGGTCGAAGGGAGCGATCTTCTCGCCTGCACCTTCACGTCGAGCAAGTGGGCCGGAAGGGCCCCCGAGGATGCGGTCCTCCTCCGGCTCTATGCGGGTCGCTTCGGCGGAGAGAGCGTCACCGCGCGTACCGACCGCGCCCTTCTCGCCCTCGCTCGCAGCGAGCTCGCCGAGACCCTCAAGGTAAAAGCCGAGCCGATCCTGTCGCGGATCTACCGCTGGGAGCGGGCCTTGCCCCAGTACACCCTCGGCCACCTCGATCGCCTCGCGGCGATCGACGAGCGACTCCTCGCGCATCCGGGGCTCCACCTTGCCGGGGCCTCCTACCGGGGGGTAGGAATCCCCGACTGCATCGAATCGGGCTTCAATGCGGCGAACGCGGCGGTGAGCAGTCTGAGCGGGGGAGGCACCTGAGATGAGGGAAAGAACGCGATCGAACGAGCTCTTTGCGGAGGCGCTCACCCTCTTGCCGGGCGGAGTGGACTCGCCGGTTCGAGCCTTTCGCGCGGTGGGCGGGAAACCCATCTTCATCGCGCGCGGGGAGGGCGCCTACCTCGTCGACGTCGACGGCAATCGCTTTGTCGACTACGTGCTCTCCTGGGGGCCCCTCGTCCTCGGTCATGCGCATCCGCGGATTGTCGCGGCTCTCACCCGCGCGCTTCAGGCGGGCACAAGCTTCGGCGCTCCGAGCCCCCTCGAGATCGAGCTTGCCCGGCTCATCGCCGAGAGAGTTCCCAGCGTCGAGATGGTGCGCTTCGTGAGCTCCGGGACCGAGGCGGTCATGAGCGCCCTGCGCCTTGCGCGGGCCTTCACCCGGCGCACGAAGATCGTGAAGCTCATCGGGGGCTACCACGGCCACGCCGATCTGCTGCTCGTGCAGGCGGGCTCGGGAGTGGCGACCCTGGGGCTTCCCGACTCACCGGGGGTGCCGCCCGCCGTGGCAGCCGACACCCTTTCGGCTCCCTACAACGACATCGACGCAGTCAAGGAGCTCTTTCGGGCGCATCGCGGCGCGATCGCCGCGGTCATCGTCGAGCCGGTGGCGGGAAACATGGGAGTCGTCCCGCCTCGGCCGGGCTTCCTCGCCGGGCTTCGGCAGCTCACCTCCGAGGAGGGCGCGCTCCTTGTCTTCGATGAGGTGATGACCGGCTTTCGCGTTCACCCCGGCGGCGCGCAAGGGCTGTACGGGATTCGCCCGGATCTCACGACCTTCGGCAAGGTGATCGGAGGCGGGCTGCCGGTGGGGGCCTTCGCCGGGCGGCGCGCCATCATGGAGCTCATAGCCCCCTCCGGGCCGGTCTACCAGGCCGGCACCCTCTCGGGCAACCCTCTCGCCATGACCGCGGGGATCGAGACCCTTCGGGAGCTTGCCGAGCCGGGAAGGTGGGAGCAGCTTTCGCGCGCGGCGAAGGAGGTGGCCGAGGGGCTCTCGGCCCGAGCGCGCGCCGCAGGGGTGCCGCTCGCGGTCGCGCAGGTCGGCTCGATGTTCGGCTTCTTCTTCACCGATCCCCCGGTAGTCGACTGGGAGGGGGCAAAGCGCTCGGATACGCAGCGCTTCGCGCGCTTTCATGCGCGCATGCTCGAGGTGGGGATCTATCTCGCTCCCTCGCAATTCGAGGCGGCCTTCGTCTCCACCGCCCACGGGGAGGCGGAGATCTCCGCGACCCTCGATGCCGCGGAGCGGGCCTTTCGGGACGAGGTGCGGCGCTAGACAACGAGCGCCGCCGCAGGCCGGGAATTCGCTCCAGAGGGACTTTCCAGAGCTCGGCAAGTCTGCTATGATCACCCCGCGGTTCTAAAGTGAGCGGGTCGGGGCCTTTCCGTCCGCTCGGTGTTTGAGCAGTATGGACGTTCGTTCTCGAAGAAATTGGATCAACAGAAGCTTTCTGCAAGGTTATTGAGCAGACTCCGAGGCTCGACACTCTCCTACGAGAAGGGGGCCGAAGCGCTCCTCCCGCGGCGGACACGCTCGTCTCGTCGGCGGTTTCGGGCGGCGGGGCGTGCCACGCGCTGGCGCCTCATCGCGGCCTACTCGCGGGGACGCCGGAAGCTTCGGACGGCGCTCAGCCCCGTGGGTCTGCGGATTCGCGGGCGGCTCGCCCCGGTCGGGCTGCCGCTCGCTGCGGCGGCCGCCGTGGTTGCCATCGTGCTCTCAACAATCCCTAAGGAATCGAATCGACTCTCCGGGGCTCATCCTGCCGCCGAGGGGGTTCAGCTTGCGTCGCTCCTCGACTGGGGCAAGCTTGGCGCGGGAGTAACCGTTGCCCGAGGGCTATCGCCCCTCGTCGCGAGAGCAAAGACTCCGGATGTCCTGGAGACCACACCCTACATCGTGCGCTCCGGCGATACGATCTCCGAGATCGGACGGCAGTTCGGCATCTCCGATGAGTCGATCATCAGCCTCAACCATGTCGATGACGCCCGCCTCCTCCAGCCGGGGGTCGTGCTCCTGATACCGAACATGGACGGGGTGCTCTATCGGACTCGATCCGGCGATACCCTCGAGAAGATCGCCGAGCACTACAAGGTTCCGGAGGCGGCAATTGTCACCGCGAACCGTCTGCCCGGGACAGCGATCCGTCCGGACCAAGAGCTCTTCGTTCCCGGCGGGCACATGAGCACCTACGCCTATCGGCGGGCCCTCGGAACGCTCTTTCTCTTCCCCGCGCAGGGCTACATCACCTCCTACTTCGGGATGCGGCGAGACCCCTTCACGCGGGTCTACAGCTTCCACAACGGGATCGATATCGGGAACGCGATCGGGACCCCGGTCGACGCTTCCGCCGACGGACAGGTCGTCGCCATCGGATCGAACCGCATCTACGGGACCTACATCCTCATCGACAACGGGGGAGGCTTCCAGAGCCTGTATGCCCACCTCTGGCGGATCTACGTGAGCCTGTGGCAGTGGGTGCGCTCGGGAGCACAGATCGCGGCAATGGGAGACTCAGGCTACAGCACCGGCCCCCACCTCCATTTCTCGATCTTCAAGGACGACGTCCCCGTCAATCCGCTGATCTACCTCCACTACTGATGAAATCGCCGCCCGATCCGGTGGGTGGCGCCGCGATCACCACCTCGACACCCTCGGCGGCGAGGGCGGAGGCATAGGCCTCCGGCGGCGGGCGGTCGGTGACGAGGGTCTCGATGTCGGCGAAGGTGCAGAAGGTGACGAGCGAGGCCCGATCGAACTTCTGCCAGTCCGCGAGAAGGACCCTGCGCTCGGCCACCTGAAGGATCGCGCGCTTGATCTCCGCCTCTATCGAGGAAGAATTGGTGACCCCTTTCGCAAGGGAGATGCCCGAGGCGCCGAGGAAGGCCGTGTGGGCGTTCAGCTTACGGATCGCCTCGATCGCTTCGATCCCGACCGTGGAGTAGGTCTCCGGAAGGAACTCGCCGCCGACGACGATGAGCCTGAGCCCCCGCTTTGCGGCAATCTCGTGGACCACGCCGAGGTTGTGCGTGATGACCGTAATCCGTCGGTCGGACTCGAGGAAGGTCACCATCGCGGCCGTCGTCGATCCGGCGTCGATGTAGATGATGTCGCCCTCCTTGACCATAGCGGCCGCCCGGCGCCCGATCGCCAGCTTCTCCTCGGTTTGAAACTCACTGCGGGCGAAGAAGGAGACGAGATGCTCCTGCTTCGGGCTCGCGATCACCCCGCCGTAGACCTTCTTCGCGATCCCAAGGCCGACGAGCTGCGCCACATCGCGGCGAATCGTCATCTTCGAGACGCCGAAACGGTCGCAGAGATCATCGAGGGAAACGAACTCGTTCTGCATGAGGATGCCTTCGATCGCCTTGATTCGCTTCTGCCGCACGTCCTCCCCCTGTTCGACTCGTCATCTGATCACCTTAATGATAAGCTATTGATCATGTTATGGACAACTCCTGATTTGTAGGGTATAGTCCGGGGAGACGAAGACCTCCTCAGGAGCTCAGCATGAAACAATACCGGCTCAATCGACTCTTCGATCCGACATCGAAGCGCTGCTTTGATGTCGCGGTGGACCACGGCTTCTTCAACGTGAAGGAGGTCCTCGCCGGCATCGAGAACCTGGAACGCGCGGTTGCAACCATCGTCAAGGCGGGCCCCGACGCGATCCAGCTCACCGTGGGGCAGGCTCACCTCCTCCAGGAGGTGGCGGGCAAACAGAAGCCGGCCCTCGTGCTGCGCACCGACGTGGCCAACGTGTACGGGAGGGAGCTGCCGCGCACCCTCTTCAGCCGGATTATCGAGGAGGGGGTGCTCCAGGCGGTTCAGCTGGATGCCTCCTGCGTGGTTGCCAATCTCTTCCGCATCCCCGGCGAGCCCGAGGTGACCGATCAGTGCATCGAGAACATCCTGAGGCTGAAGCCCGACTGCGATCACTATCACATGCCGCTCATGGTCGAGCCCCTGGTCTTCCAACCCAACGCAACCGCGGGAGGCTACATGGTCGACGGGGATCCTGACAAGATCATCCCGCTCGTGCGGCAGGCCGTTGAGCTCGGCGCCGACATCATCAAGGCCGACCCGACCGACGATCCGCGGGACTACCACCTCGTCATCGAGACCGCCGGGAGAATCCCCGTCCTGGTTCGCGGGGGCGGCAAGGTGAGCGACCGGGAAATCCTCGAACGAACTGCGGAGCTCCTTCGCCAGGGGGCGCGCGGGATCGTCTACGGGCGCAACGTCATCCAGCATCCCAACCCCGCCGGAATGACGCGCGCGCTCATGAGCCTGCTTCACGAGGATGCGACCCCCGAGCAGGCGGCGCGCCACCTCATCACCGGATAGCGTGGAGGCAGCGAGATGGAGAAGGTCCGCTTCGGGATCATCGGATGCGGTTTGATGGGAAGGGAGTTTGCGAGCGCAACCGCACGCTTCTTTCACCTTTCGGGACTCAACTTCCAGCCGGAGATCACCGCGGTCTGCGACGTCGACGAGGGCGCGATGCGGTGGTTCCAGGAGCGACTTCCCACGGTGAAGGAGGCGGTGAGCGACTACCGCCGGCTTCTCGAGAGCCGCTCCGTCGATGCCGTCTACTGCGCGGTTCCCCATAACCTCCACGAGCAGCTCTACATCGATGTCATCGAAGCGGGGAAGAACCTTCTCGGCGAGAAGCCCTTTGGGATAGATCTCGCCGCGAACCGCAAGGTGGGCGAGGCCATCGCCCGCCATCCCCGCCAGCTCGTGCGCTGCGTGTCGGAGATGCCCTTCTTCCCGGCGGCCCAGGCCATCTATCGCTGGGGCCTGGAGGGGCGCTTCGGCAAGGTGATCGAGGTTGAGTCCGGGCTGTGGAAGTCGAGCGACCTGGATCCGAAGAAGCCAATCAACTGGAAGCGGCGCTCCGAGACCAACGGCGAGTACGGCTGCATGGGAGACCTGGGCTTCCACGCCCTGCACCTTCCCTTGAGGCTCGGCTGGCATCCCAGCAACGTGCGCGCCCTCCTCTCCAAGATCGTCTGTGAGCGGCCCGGCGGCGCGCCAGGCACCCCGGGGGCTCAGACGATGGTCCCCTGCGACACCTGGGACAACGCCGTGCTCGCCTGCGAGGTGGTGGCAAATGAGGGGGAGTTCCCCATGCTCCTTTCGACGAAGCGGATCGCTCCCGGCCACGCCAACACCTGGTTCATCCGCGTGATCGGTACCGAGCTCTCCGCGGAGTTCTCGACCCTCGACCCCAAGCACATTCGCTACCTTCCCTACAAATCCGGGGATCCCCAGGCGTGGCGGATCGAGGATTGCGCGATGCCTCCGGCCTATCCGTCGATCACCCCGTCCAACCTCGAGTTCGGCTTTTCGGACGCGTGTCTGCAGATGTGGGCGGACTACTCCGACTAGCTCGTCAACTGCGCCACGATGCGCCAGCCCTTCCGCTGCGCGACTCCCGCCGAGGTTGCGGAAAGCCACCGCGTCTTCACCGCGGCGCTCGAGTCTCACTCCCGAAGCCGAACGATTGAGCTCGCGACGGAGGACTAGGCCGGGGAGCCGGGCCGGAGGCCCGGCAGAAGTTGGTGAGGAGGGTTCTGAAGCGGTGATAGGACGGGCGATCGTCGCCGGACACATCTGTCTCGATATCCTTCCGCGCCTGACCGATACCGGGGAGGAGCTTGCCGCGATGCTTTCGCCGGGCCGCGTTGTGGAGGCCGGCGCGGCCCTTCTCTCAACCGGCGGAGCCGTCGCCAACGTCGGTCTTGCCCTTTCTCGCCTGGGGATCGGCGTGCGGCTCGCCGGCAGGATCGGGGATGATCTCTTCGGGCGGGCCCTCTCCTCCCTTCTCGCCGCAGTCGACCCCTCCCTCCCGGAAGGGATCAGGGTCTCGAAGAGGGATGCAACCTCCTACAGCATCGTGCTCTCGGCGAAGGGAAGCGATCGCACCATTCTCCACTTCCCCGGGGCAAACGACGCCTTCTGCGCCGACGACCTGCCGGAGGAGGGGCTTTCGGGGTGCGACCTGCTCCATTTCGGCTATCCGCCGGCGATGCGGGCGATCTATCGCGACGAGGGAGCCGAGCTGGTCAGACTCCTCACGCGGGCGAAGGCCGCCGGCCTAACCACCTCGCTCGACATGTCCTATCCCCCCCCGGGCTCCGAGGCGGCGCGCGTCGATTGGCGCTCGCTGCTGCGTCGGGCCCTTCCCTTCGTCGACCTCTTTATTCCTGCCGTCGAAGAGATATCTTTGATGTTGCGGGAAGGAGGCTCCGCGCGCGGGGGCGGCGAGGATGCACCGCTCGGACGCGACGCGCTGCTCGAGCTCGAGCATCTTCGGCGGACGTCGGGTGCGCTGCTCGATATGGGCTGCGCCCTGTGCGTCCTCAAGCTCGGCGACGAGGGGCTCTACCTGAGAAGCTCCGGCGAGAGGGCTCGCATCGCTGCCATGGGACGCTGCGCGCCGGCCGATCCCACCGGCTGGATCGGGCGCGAGCTTCATGCGCCCTGCTTCTCGGTCCGGGTGGCCGGAACTACCGGAGCGGGCGACTGCACCGCAGCGGGCTTCATCGCGGGGCTCGTACGCCGCCTCTCGCTCGAGGAGGACCTGACCTGCGCGCTGGGAGTCGGGGCCTACGCCGTGGAGGGCGTCGAGGCGATCGGAAAGGTGCCCGACTGGGAGGCGCTCAGGCGGCGGATTGCAGCCGGCTGGCCGAGGGCAACCTCCCGAATCTCGTTGTAGCCGACAGCATGGAGGAACCCATGGATTTTCTCTCCACTCTTGAAGGATCCTACGCAGGATCGTTCTACCCGCAGGGATGGGACTACCGCCGAATCAAGGAGATTACCGCGCTCGGACCGGAGGAGTTCGCCGTCCCTCAGGCCTTCTGGAATCCCGACTTCATTCCCGAGATCTGCCGAGATCCCTTCGGCGGCTACGAGACGATGAACGCCAAGATGGGCTACGAGATCTTTCGCGCAGTGGAGGATGCCGCGCGCAGCGGGCGTCCCCTTGCCCTCATCCTGCCGGTGGGGCCCATGGGGATGTACCGGTGGGCAATCTATTTCTCACGGCGCAGCGATCTTTCCTGGGGCCACGTTCACACCTTCAATATGGACGAGTGGTCCGATTCGGAGGGCCGGACGATGGAGCGCGGCTCGGGGGCGAGCTTTCAGGAGATCATGGAGAGTTCCTTCTTCGGCCCGTTGGCCGAGCTCACCGTGCCCCCCTTGCAGCGCCATTTTGCGGTTCGCGAGATGCTCCCGCGCTACCCCGAGGAGATCGCCCGCTTGCGGAGGGCAGGCGCGCGCCTGGTGGTGGTGTACGGGATCGGGAGAAGCTGTCACATCGCCTTCTGGGAGCCCCACTTCGCCGCGGAGTTCAGCGATCCGGCGAGTTGGCGGCGGCAGGAGTACCGCCTCGCGGCCCAGCTCCACCCTCTCTCGATCGAGCAGAACTCGCTGCATTCCTTTGCGAGCCGTCTCGCACTGGTGCCCCTCCGCGCAAACACGATCGGCCCGGGGCTCTTCCTCCAGGCCGACTGGTGCATCGGCGGGGCCGACGGCGCTCACGGGCCCCTGAACTGGCAGGGCCAGCCCATCTGGATGACCCTCCGCTACGGACCGGACCCCTGGGTGCCGAGCTCCTACATTCCTACGCTCCCAGGGAGACTTTTCGTCTCCGAGAGGCTCGGCGGACCCCTTACGCCGGAGGCAAACTAGGGTGGCGGGATGAGTGAGCTCAACGTCGAGGCCCCGGGGGCGCTCGGGGCCTACCTGGTCGCGCGCGGGAGGCTGTCGCGGGCGGAGGCGAGCCGACTCTCGGTGTGCGTGCTTCGCGGGGGGGTCTCCAATCGCACGGTGCGCGTGCGGCTGCCCTGGGGCGAGGAGTGGGTCGTCAAACAGGCCCTCGCGAAGCTTCGGGTCTCGGTGGACTGGTACGCCGATCCTGCCCGCATCCATCGCGAGGCGCTGGGGATGCAGGCCCTCCGCGAAATCCTCCCCGCCGGCACGATACCGCGGCTCCTCTTCGAGGACCAAGAGAATCATCTCCTCGCCATGGAAGCGGTGGCCGAGCCTTTCGAGAACTGGAAGGAGGTGCTCCTCGCCGGGCGAATTGCGGACGCGCAGGTCGATCAGTTCGCGGTTCTCCTTGCGGCGATCCACGCGGGGGGCGTCCGGAACCGGAAGCGGCTCTCGCCGGAGCTTTCGAACAAGTCCCTCTTTGCCGCCCTTCGCGTCGAGCCCTACTACACCTACACGGCCTCCCGGCTTCCGGCTGCGGCGGCTCTTCTGGGGGCGCTCGCCGCGGAGGCTATGGCGGAAGACGCGACCCTCGTGCACGGGGACTACAGCCCGAAGAACATCCTCGTGCGCGACGGAAGGCTCGTCCTTCTCGACCACGAGGTGATCCATGTCGGAGAGCCGGCCTTCGATCTCGGCTTTTCCCTTGCCCATCTTCTTTCTAAGGCGCACCATCTTCCTGGGCTGCGGGGTGACTTCGCGAGGGCGGCCCGCAGCTACTGGGGCGCGTACGCCCGCGCGGTCGCAGGCGAGCCCTTCGCCGGAGAGGAGCTCGAGCGGAGGGCGGTCCGCCATACCCTCGGCTGTCTTCTCGCGCGGGTTGCCGGACGATCGCGCCTGGAGTACCTCGACGAGGCCGCGCGCGCGCGTCAGTCGTCGGCGGCCATCGAGCTCATGGCCCGCCCGCCTGCGCGGGTCGCCGAGCTCGTGGGGCGCTTCGTCGACGCGATTGGAGGGGGCGAT
>DAHVAK010000156.1 GCA_027314665.1 Spirochaetales bacterium | reverse complement strand
TCTCCCGTCGCCGCAAAAAAGGGGTATCGCTACGGATGATCGCCCCGAGCCAGGGCTCTCGCCGGATAGCGTACGGGCTTCAGCCATGGGTGACCGGAGGGCTCCACCCCGAACTCCTCGTGCAGCTCGCGCTCGAAGTGGTGAAAGGCGGGCACGTAGGAGGTCAGAGCGGGATAGGTGGAGCCTCGACCCGAGCGCGGGAGGCGGGCGGAGGCGAGTGAAAGGAGCGATGCGCGATCGTCGGCCAACGCCACCACGAGCAGGATGCCCTCTCGGGCCGCCTCGAGCCTCTCGCCGGGCTCCGATTCCGCTCCGCCGCGCTTGCCGAGGTCCGCTTCGGACACCCCGAAGAAGGCCACCGGACGTTCGCCCTCCTCGCAGCGCGCCACGACCTCGGCCACGAGCTCGCCCATCGTGAGAAGTGGGAGGCGATCGAGAAGGGCCGGCTCGCCGCTGGGCAGCTTCAGCCACCCGCTCACGGCAGCCCCCCGAGGAGGGCAGCCGCCCGGCGAAGCAGCCCGAGGAGGGGACTGGGAACCACCACTCCGATCGCGGCGGCGGTCGCGAGCAGGAGAAGCTGCGGGAGGTAGGCCGCCGCGGGGAGCGGGCCGAGGCGCCAGGATCCCCCTGCGCGAGCGGCAGTCCGCCCCTTCAGCGCTGCCTGCGCGAGCGGCAGCCCCTCGCGCAGGCGGGGGAAGTCCGCTTCTGCTCCCGCCTCCTGCGCGGGAGCGCCCTCCTGTTCGCCGCCGGAAACCATGCGGATGACCGACCGCGTCATCCCGAAGACCACCGTCACGACGAGCAGGAGAAAGAGAATCGCCGGCAGCGCCCCGCGCTCGAAGAGGCGGCGCACCAGCAGGAACTCGGAGAGAAAGGTCACGAAGGGGGGCATGGCGGAGATGGCGAGGAGCGAGGCGATCCAGAGCCACGCGGTGGTCCGGTCGCGGCGCAGAAGCCCGCGCACGCCGTCGATCTCCCGCGAGTGGGCGAGATGGTCGACGTTTCCCGCCGTGAGAAAGAAGGAGCTCTTTGCCAAGGAGTGCCCGACCATGTGCAGCAGGGCGGCGAAGATCCCGGTCCCTCCGATTCCAATCCCTATCGAGATGATTCCCATGTTCTCGATCGAGGAGTAGGCGAGCATCCGCTTGTAGTTGCGCGCCCCAAGGACGAAGATCGCGCTCACGAAGAGCGAGAGAAAGCCCATGACCGCGAGGAGGTTCCCCGCGAAGGCCCCAATCCCCGCGTCGTTCATGATCGCGAGGACGCGCAGGATGCCGAACAGGGCGCTGTTCAGGAGCGCTCCCGACAGGAGCGCGGAGATCGGGGCCGGCGCCTCGGAGTGAGCGTCGGGCAGCCAGCTGTGCACCGGAGCGAGCCCCATCTTCGTCCCGAAGCCGATTACTATGAAGGGAAAGGAGAGCCTCAGCCAGAAGGTATTCATCGAAGCGGCGGACCGGCTGAGATCGCCGAAGAAAAGCGAGGCGGTCTGGAGGCTTCCGAAGGAGATGAAAATGATCCCGATGAAGCCGAGCGAGATCCCAATCGAGCAGATGAAGATGTACTTCCACGCCGCTTCGAGCGAGGAGCCCCTGCGCTCGAAGTTCACAAGGGCGACGCTCGTGAGGGTGGAGGCTTCGAGGAAGACCCACAGAAGCCCGAGGTTCGTCGAGAGAAGCACGCCGTTGATCGAATCGATGAACAGAAGCAGGAAGAGAACCGCGGTGCTGTACTCCCGCTCGGAGTGCTCACCGCGGACGTCGCGGAAATAGGAGACGGCATAGATCGAGACGCACAAGAGCACTGCCGACAGAAGGAGCAGAAAGAGAACGCTCATGCCGTCGGCGCGGAAATAGCGGGTGAAGCTTCCGCCCCCCGCGACGAGAGCGACCGAAAGCCCGAGATGCAGGAGGGCGTAGCCGACGAGAAAAAGCGAGCTCACGATCCGAGAGCGCACGACGAGAAGGGTCATGGCGAGGACCACGGGGGTGAGGAGAAGGAGCGCTATCATCCTATCCCTTCAGTCCCGTGAGCCGATCGACGTGCTGCTCGTGGAACACGAAACGAATCTGCTTCACCAGAAGGCCGAAGATGAAGACCCCAACGAAGATGTCGAGGGCGATCCCGAGCTCGACCACGATCGGGAGCACGCTCGCCGCAGCGAGGGAGAGCAGGAAGATTCCGTTCTCCAGGATGATGTAGCCGACGATGTGGCTGATGAGCTGTTTGCGGTTCAGGATGATGAAGATTCCGACGAGGATCGTCGAGATGGAGACCCCGAATTGGAGCGGCCTGATCGGGCGCAAGGCGCCGGCGGCCCAGTAGGCGGCGATCAACCCGAAGATGAAGAGAGCGCTTCCGGCAACGAGCGAGTAGAAGTTCGAGATGCGAGGCTCGGACTCCCGGTAGAGTCCGTTCTCTCGAATCACCCTTCGCAGGTACCAAGGAATCACCACGGTTTTGAAGCCAAGGGTCTCGACCGCCACCACGATCAGCCCGAGCAGGTCGGCCGCCGGAAGGCTCGCAACCGCTGCGACGAAGAGGAGCAGCCCCTGAAACGAGAGGATCTTCAGGTAGACCTCAAGGCGTCCGGAGACCGTGACGTTCAGCAGCGAGATGCCGAAGAGGATGATGACGACGTCGACCAGCCTTATCATCCGCGTGCCCCCAGGAGCGCGAGAAAGAGGAGCAGGATCCCCCCAACGTTAATGAGAAAGATGAACTGAGGCACGTGGGTCAGCCGCAGGCGGGCCATCCAGGATTCCACCAGCCCTACCGCGGTCGCCTGTGCGGCGAGGAGGGCAAGGAAGTAGAGCAGGGAGAGTCCGAACGGAAGATGGGCCGGAAGGATTACCCCGGCGATGAGCGAGGCGAAGCGGTAAACCTTGAGGGCGCTCGCCCACTGGATGAAGGCGAGATCGGGTCCCGAGTTGTCGAGGACCATCACCTCGTGAATCATCGTGAGCTCGAGGTGGGTCGCGGGGTCGTCGACCGGCACGCGCGAGCCCTCCACCAAGAGCATGATGAAGAGCCCCGAGGCGGCGAGGGCTTCCGGGAGATAGGCGCTTGGCCCGCCCCGCTGGAACGCGCCCAGAATCTCCTGGAAGGAGGAGGCGCCGCTTGCGTAGGCAAGCGACGCCGCGATCATGAAGAACCCGGGCTCCGCGAGCCCGGAAAAGAAGATCTCGCGGCTTGCGCCCATGCCCTCGAAGCTGCTTCCGGTGTCCATCGCTCCAAGGAGAGAGGCGAAGCGACCGAGCCCAAGGAGATAGGCGAAGAGAACGAAATCCCCCGGAAAGCTCACGATCGCCCGATGATCGAATCCCGGAACGACGAGGGCCGTAACGAGCGTCGAGGCAAGGGAGACGACCGGCGCCGCGACGAAGATCAGCGAGGTCGATCGGCTCACGACCGCCCCCTTGCGAAGCTCCTTCCACGAGTCAAACGCGGGCTGAAGGAGCGGCGCCCCTCGACGCCCTGCCCACCATGCCTTGACCCGACCTACGGCGCCGAGAAAGAGGAAGGGCAGAGCCGCAGTCAGTGCGACGTGAAGGAGGATCGCGGGCACCCTCATGCCGCCGCCTTCGTCTTGCGAGCGTCCGAGGAGATCTTCACCGCACTATCCCCAGGACCCACACCACCGTGATGAGCAGGAACAGCAGGCCGTAAAGCATGTACTGCTGGAGGTTGCCGCCCTGGATCCAGGTGAAGCGCCGAACCGTGGCGCGCAGGGCGTTCACCGCCGGTTTCGTGACGTAGGCGTCGAGCAGCTCCTCGTTGTGCGTCGAGGACTCGGCGCTCAAAGGAAAGAGGGCGCGCACCTCGACCGCCCGCCCGTGCCTTTTGAAGAGAGGCGAGACCAGCTCGAGAAATGGACGCGCATAGGAGCTCGCCGTGTACTGCATCCGCGGGCTAACCGTCCGGTAGCCGCAGGCCCAGGTGTCGGCGCGCGCGACCGTTCGGCGGCGAAGAAGGAGGGCGCGCACCCCGGCAAGGAGAGCCACCGTAGCGAGGAGGGCGAGAAAGATCAGCGAGATGACGCGCAGGATCGAAAGCAGGGCAGCGAGCCCGGCACCGTGGAAGGCGCCCACCCCTGCAAGGCCTCCCCCATATCCGGAGAGATTAGCCGCCGCGCGCGCGATCGAAGGCAGCACGCTCTGGGGGAACAGCCCGAGCCCCAGGCACAGCAGCGCCAGGAACCCCATGGGAAGGAGCATGCGCCAATCGGCCTCGCGGGCCCCCTCCGCCTCCGCCGAGCGCGGAGAGCCCAGAAACGCGACCCCGTAGACCTTGGTGAAGCACAGAACCGCAAGCGAGCCGACGAACGCGAGGGTGGTCAGCGAAAAGACCGAAACCACCGTGGCAAGGGTGCTGCCGAGCGCGAGACCGTGAAGCATCCCCAGGTAGAGGACGAACTCGCTCACAAAACCGTTGAAGGGCGGAAGACCACAGATGGCGAGCGAGCCGATCAGGAAGAGCGCTGCGGTGATCCCCATCCGGCGCGCAAGACCTCCAAGGCGGTCTATCACCCGCGAGTGGCTCCCCAGATAGACGGCCCCTGCCCCGTAGAACAGCAGCCCCTTGAAGAGGGAATGGTTGATCACGTGAAAGAGGGCTCCGCCGAATCCGAGGAGGGCGACCGCCTCGTCGCGGTAGGCCATGCCGAGCAGACCGAAGCCTATCCCAATTCCGATGATCCCAATGTTCTCCACGCTGTGGTAGGCAAGGAGGGTCTTTATGTCATGCTGGGCGATCGCATAGATCACCCCGAGGAGCGCCGAGAGAAGGGAGATCGTGAGCACGGCATAGCCGACCTCAGGCGGGAGCGCGCCGAACAGCAGAATGAAGCGAAGGATCCCGTAGATTCCCATCTTGATCATCACTCCGGACATGAGTCCCGAGACATGGCTCGGCGCCGCGGGATGGGCGAGGGGAAGCCAAGAGTGAAGCGGGATGAAGCCCGCCTTGATGCCGAAGCCGAGGAAGAGCAGGAAGAAAAGCGGCACTCTCTCGGGCGCCCCAACCCCCTGTCCGAATCGATCAAGGTCGTAGCTCCCCGCCGCAAGCGAAAGCAGCACGAAGGCGGCGATCAGGAAGAAGAGCCCGACGTGCATGGTGATTAGGTAGTTGAGGGCGGCGCGCTGGACCTCGCGCCGTTCATTTTCGAAGAGCACGAGGAAGAACGAAGAGAGCGACATCAGCTCCCAGGCGATGAGGAAGAGGATCGCATGCCGGATGACGACGACCAGGAGCATGGAGACGATGAGAAGGACGAGGAAAAACCAATGCGAGCCGATCGTCCGACCGGACCCGAGATAGGAGCGAAGGTAGCCTCCCGCGTAGAGGAGGCTCGCCAGCCCCCCGATTGCGATCACGACGGCGAAAAGGGCCGACAGGGGATCGAGCACGAAGGAGGCCGCTCCGATGGGGTATCCCAGGACGATCGAGAGCCGGGCGCTCTCCCCCGCAAGGACGCGAATCGCCGCGACCACGAGAAGGAGCGTCGCGGGCAGGGCACCCGCAAGAACCACGCCGGATTTGGCCCGTTCGCCGACGAGCAGCGACACCACTCCGGTGACGAGGTAGAGACCGACTCCGAAAAGATACGGTTCCATAGTTTGTCGTTCAGCGGCTGTCGTTAGGCGGGACTAGGGAGGCACGACCGACGAGAGCAATGCTGACTGAGAATTTGGGGCTACCCATTACCACTTTACGGAGGCTACCCTAACCGCTTCGTACGCCTCTGTCAAGCCGCCGCAGCAGAGGCCCCTGCAAGGGGGAGGACGAGACGAAAATGGCCGTCCCCGGGGACGGCCATGAGCCCTTTTGCGTCGCGCGCGGCGCTCCTCGCTCCTACATCTTCTTCGCAAGCCAGGCGTCGTACTGTCGCTGGACCTCCGCGACGATCCGATCGATGCCCAGATCCCGGTACTTGGCAATCGCTTCGGGAATTGTTTTGTCGGGATTGACCGTGCCGGTCTCGAGCGCGGGGACGTACTCCTTCCACACGTTCTTCGCCGTCGCAATCTCGGTCTTCACCGGCGAGGGATCGAAGGAGAAGCCAAGGCTCTTCAGCGGAAGCGCCTTATCGTTGTAGGACCGAAAGAGATCCCACTTGTCCGGATTCTCGTTGCTCTGCAGGTAGTTGATGAACTGGTTGCCGAACATCCAGGGGGTGCCGGGGTTGTACTTGTCGACCTCGGGTCCCGGCTTGATCACGTTGTCGCTTACCTTCGTGTAGTGAACGTTCTCGATGCCGAAGTTGATCAGATTGTTGAGGTACTTGTCGGTGTTGAACATCTCGAGGAACTGCATCGCGATCTCGGGATGCTGGCTCGTGCGGGAGATCGCCTGCAGGGAGCCGGTCGTCTCGCGATTCGACATGACGGGCGGGGTGATGTCGACCTGGATCCAGGGGTGGCCGGTCGAGTTCGTCATCTCGGCGTCCTTTCCCGGCTTGAGCGACTTCGGCGCGGCGAAGATGAGCCCAGCCTTCTCGTCGGCGTTGTAGTCGGTGATCGCGGCTGCGTCCTTTCGGATGTAGCCGGCATTGTAGAACCTGTGCATGGTCTTGAAGAGGGCCACGGTCTCCGGCGCCTCGAGCTCGAAGACGACCTTGGTCGAACGATTGTCGGGATAGAGGGAGACAGGTATGTCGTCGTCGACGAGCTTGTCCCAGTCGAGGAAGAAGCGCGGCGACTCGCCGACCACAGCCTCGAGGGGATACATCCCCGGCTCGTTCTGCTTGATTGTCTCGAGGTACGGCTCGATGTCCGCGAGCTTCTTGATCTTCGAGACGTCCATGTTGTACTTGGCCACCAGGTCCTTGCGCAGGATGAAGCCCCAGTTGTGGGCCTTCTCCTTGTTCGCAGGAATGGCGTAGTTCACACCGTTGATGGCAGACCCGGCCAGGAAGTCGGCCCCGAGGGCGGCCTTCGTCTTGGGGGCGTGCTTCGTCATCAGGTCGTTCAGGGGCAAGAAGGCCCCGCGGGCGACATTGTTGCGGTAGTTGTTGGTCCAAACCGCCGTGAAGGCAACGTCGAAGGGCTCCCCCGATGCAATAATCGTCTGCATCTTCTGGTCATAGGCGCCCCAATCGAAGCAGACGAGCTTGACGGTGGCGTTCAGGCCCTTCGACTGGATGTACTGATTCACCGCCGCCTCCACCTTGTTCACGTCCTGCTGCGGGCCGTTGCCGATGAAGTACCAGGTGAGCTGAACGGGCTTGCCCGCAGCAGCCTTGCTCTCCCCCTGCCCCCCGGCAAAGACCACGCCGAAGGCGGCCAGGGCGAAGACTGCCACGCACAGCAATCGCGCTACTCTTCTCATATCGAAACCTCCTCTCTCGCATCGGAAATCGATCCGCGCAAGCGGACCGCCATAGCTATTCCTTGAGGGAGCCGATGGTGATCCCCTTCACGAAGTACTTCTGGAAGAAGGGATAGGCGAAGACGATCGGTCCGATAGACAGGATGCACATCGCCATCTGGGCGGTTCTCGAAGGGAGCCTCCGCAGGATGTCGGCCGAGACCCCGCTCAAGCTTCCGGCCATGCTCGACAGGTACTGGATGTTCACCTGGACCCGATACATCAGGTACTGCAGGTTGAACCAGGCAGGGTCGTTGACGAGCATGAGCGGCAGCCACCAGTCATTCCAGTAGACGATCGTGTTGAACAGCGCGATCGTCGCGATTCCGGGCTTTGCCAGGTGGATGATGATGCGGAAGAAGATGGTGTACTCGCCGGCGCCGTCCATTTTCGCAGACTCGATAATCGAATCGGGAACGTTCGTCTTGTAGAAGGTCCGCATAATGAGCACGTACCAGGCGTTCATCGTATAGGGCAGAATGAGGGCCCAGATGTTGTTCCGCAGCTTCAAGACATTGACGCAGACCATGTACCAGGGAACGAGCCCGCCCGAGAACAGCATCGTGAAGAAGGCGATGAAGGCGAAGAAGCGCCGGTACTTGAAGTCCCGCCGCGAGAGCGGGTAGGCATAGAGAGCGACGGTCAGGGTCGCGGTCAGCGTCCCCAAGACCGTTACGGCGATGGTGATGAGGTAGGCGCGGATGAGGGCGTTGCTCTCGCGGAGCACAAATCGGTAGGCGGCGCTGCTCGTTTTCTGCGGGATGAGACCGAAGCCGTGAATGGCGATCGAGGTCTCGTCGGAGAAGGAGATTCCGAGAACCAACAGCAGCGGATAAACGCACAGAAAGCAGATCAGGAGGAACACGAGGTGGGCGGCGATCTGGCCGCCCATGCCGGGGCGAAAGAGAGCGCGCGCTGCCACCTGTCGCTCCATGCCTGCCCTCCTCCGGGAAACCGCTAGAACAGGCTCTTCTCCGGATCGAGCCTTCGGACGATGAGATTCGATCCGAGCACGATCACGAATCCAACCGCAGACTGGTAGAGCCCCGCTGCGGCCGACATCCCGATATCCCCGGCGTTGACGAGGGTTCGGTAGACGTAGGTGTCGATCACGTCCGTCGTCGGGTAGAGCGGACCCATGTTCTGCGGGACCTGAAAGAACAGACCGAACTCCGAGTAGAAGATTCGCCCGATCAAGAGCATGACCTGGATGATGATCACCGGCGAGATGAGGGGGATCATGATGTGCCGAACCGTCTGCCAGCGGCTCGCCCCGTCCAGGGAGGCCGCCTCGAAGCAGTTCGGGTCGATGCCGGTTATCGCCGCAAGATAGACGACGCTGCCGTAGCCGGTGTACTTCCACAGATTCACGAAGACGATGATGAAGGGCCAGTAGCTCGGCTCGATGTACCAGTTGATCGGCTTCAGGCCCAAGGACGGAAAGAGCGCCCGGTTGAAGAAACCGAGATCCGTCGAGAGGAGGGCGAAGACCAACCCGCTGATCACGATCCAGGAAAAGAAGTAGGGCAGGAACATGACCCCCTGGTAGAAGCGAGAAAGCCTCTTCGTCCGCATCCCGTCCAGCACGACGGCCACCAGGACCGCCGCGGAGGTCCCCAGGCCGATGAAGGCGCCGTTGTAGAGGATGGTGTTGCGCGTGATTCGCCAGGCATCGGGGGTCTTCAGGAAGAACTCGAAGTTCTTGAATCCGATCCAGTCGCTGCCGAGGATGCCCTTGGTGTAGTTGATGTCCTTGAAGGCAATGATGATCCCCGCCATGGGTAGGTAGCTGAAGAGCAGAAGGGCAAGGGTTCCGGGAAGCATCATGCTGAGGAGTCCCCAGTTCTCCCGACGGCGCCCAAGTGCGGACACCACTCCTGCACCCTCCTTGATCGCCCGAAACGTTTGTTGGTTAAATAAATCAACTCTATTCAATCACGCGCACCATCCATTGTCAAGACTTATTTGATTTATCCAACAAACTCCTTGCCTGCCTGTTCAGACGGGGTTAGAATGGTCCGACGGCAGGAGTGCCGGCTCGCGATACCATGCAGAGGCGGCGGGAGACAGGCGGAGAGCTCATGGCCGACATCGACCTTTTTTTCAACAAGGACCTGGCGTTCATCAACACCCATCGGGCCCTGCGCTCGATTTGGATGAATCCCGGCGTGAGCCGCAGCGAGCTCTCCGGGATGTTGGATCTCGACAAGTCCACCATCACCAAGCTCGTCGGCGAGCTCCTACGGCGGGGAATCGTCGAGGAGTACGCCGAAGGGGTCTCCGGACACAAAGGGGGGCGCAAACCGGTGCTCCTGAAGGTGAAACGGGACTTCGGGGCGGTGCTCGGCATCGAGATCCAGACCGAGCGCTACATTGCCGTGCTTCTCGACCTCAGCGCGCAAACCATCTACACCCGCTCCGAGCCGATCGCGGCGCGCTCCAAGGAGATCGCCGACCTTACCCTCTCCGTCGTGCAGGAGGCCTGCCGCGACGTCGAGCAGCGCGGGCTGAAGATTCTCGGCGTCGGCGTCGGTCTCGCGGGAATCGTCGACACCGAGCACGGCATCATCCGACAGTCGCTCCCGCTCGGCGTCCATCGCCCCGTCAACCTCTACGATGCGGCCCGAGGCGTCATTACGGTCCCGCTAAGAGTCGATAACGACGCAAATTGCTGCTGCTGGGCCGAGATCGTCCGCAATCGCGCAGCGGTCTCCCGGGAGTTCCTGTTCATCCTCGGTGAGTTCCGCAAGGAGCGGGTCGAGGACACCGACGGGACTACCATCGCGGTGGGGATAGGCTTCGTCATCGACGGCAAGGTCCACCTGGGCTCGAGCTGGTCGGCGGGAGAGTTCCGCAGCATCTTTCGCGACGCCGAGACCAAGAGCCAATTCTCGCTTCCCTACAAGACGGTCCGCCCGTCCGAGCACACCGAGGCGGCCTTCAAGGAGGTGGCGCGCGAGCTCGG
>DAHVAK010000150.1 GCA_027314665.1 Spirochaetales bacterium | reverse complement strand
GCAGTGCGAGAGAAGGGACTTGAACCCTTACGCCCGAAGGCACCAGATCCTAAGTCTGGCGTGTCTGCCAATTTCACCACTCTCGCAAAAGTATACCCGCTAACCCCTCCGGTAGTCAATTCCCTCTTGCTGTCTGTCGTTTGGATGAGCCGTGAAGGGATCGAACCTTCGACCCGCAGATTAAGAGTCTGCTGCTCTACCAGCTGAGCTAACGGCCCGCTTCTACTACGTCCGACAGGATTCGAACCTGCGACCTACGGATTCGAAGTCCGGCGCTCTATCCAGCTGAGCTACGGACGCAACTTGCCGGCATTTGCCAGTTGCCTGCCGGGTGGGTAACGGGACTTGAACCCGCAACAACCAGATCCACAGTCTGGCATTCTACCAATTGAACTATACCCACCACTGTTTTTTTTGGCCCGAACAATCTGTATCATTTCGCGGGGTTTGTCAAGATTCCGCCTGTGCAGCCTCCAACGCTTCCCTACCTGGCCAATCGGCGGATGCCGAGCCGAGCTTCCCCGAGTACCTTAGGCAGAGAATGGAGGATGATGCAGATGGCAGGGAAAACGGAAGGGGATGGCGGGATCTTCGGGCAGCTCTCGCGTGAGATTGCGGCGGCAGTCGAGCAGGCCGACCCCTGGATCGTCTCAATAGATGCGCGCCCGGGCCTTCCCACCACCGGCGTGATTTGGTCTGAAGGCATGGTGGTGGCCGCGCACCACACCCTGGCGCGGGAAGAGGGACTCAGCGTCCGGTTCGCCGACGGGAGCGTGCAGCCGGCGGAGGTCGCCGGGCGCGATCCGGGAACGGACCTTGCGGTGGTCGCGGTGCAGACCGGGAAGCGCCGCTCGGCTCCCGCGGCGGAAGGCGTTGAGGTCAAAGCCGGACAGCTCGTCCTCTCGGTCGGGCGGAACAGTGAGCACGGGCTTCGCTCAACGCTCGGCACGATCGGCGGCGTGGGATCCGAGTGGCATACCCATCGCGGCGGGCGCATCGAGCAGTACATCCTGCTCGACCTCTCGCTCTATCCGGGCTTTTCGGGCGGTCCGCTTCTCGACTCCGAGGGGCGAGTTCTCGGGGTGAACAGCGCCGCCTTGAGCCGTCAATCGGGGGTCACGATTCCGGTCGCAACCGTGAACAGAGTGGCAAGGGAGCTCGCCGAAAGCGGGCACGTGCGACGCGGCTACCTGGGAGTCGCCCTCTACCCGGCGCGCATCCCTCAGCCGCTGCGCAAGGGGCTGGAAATCGACAACGAGCGCGGAATCATGATCGTCGGGACCGAGGAGGGCGAGGCCGCCGAACGATCGGGCCTCACTCTCGGGGATATCGTCATTGCGATCGACGGACGGATGGTACAGGATCCGGAGGAGCTTCAGGCTGGCCTCAGCGAGGGGAGCGTGGGCAGGCGCCTCGCGGTGACCCTCATTCGAAGCGGGAGGCGCGAGGAGCTCGCGGTGGAGGTCGGCGAGCGGCCGCCGCGCGCGAGGTGAGGGGAAGGGGAGGAATGCCGAGAGTTCTGATTGTGACGGATTCCGCGGCGCAGGGGGCCGCGCTCGCGGAAGTTCTCGCCGGCGGGGGGCTCCTCGAGGTCGTCGGGGTTGCCGCGAGCCGCAGGGAGGGGGAGCTTCTCGCGCGGGAGCTCGCCCCCGAGGTCGCGGTCGTGGCCCTCTCCTCGCCGGAGTCGGAGGCAGGGATGGTCGCGGGGCTGAAGGGGGCAAGGGAGGAGGGTGCCGGCCCGGCGGGGGTCGCCGCCGTGATCCTCACGGACCGGGCGGCGGCGCCGGGCGGCGGTCCGCCAGCAGGGGCGCTGGCTCTTCTCCCGAGGGATGTCGAGCCGGTGCAGCTCATCGCCGCGGTCTACGCCGCTGCGGCGGGCCTCGCCGTGATCCACCCCGACCTCGAAGCAGCGGCCGGAGGAGGACCTCCCTACGCGCGAACGCGAGGGACTCGACCGCTCGGCGCCGCCGCAGGGCGCTCGCCCCGGGCTGGCGCGTTCCCCGAGCTAACCCCGCGGGAGCGCGAGGTCCTCCGGATGATGGCGGACGGTCTTCCCAACAAAACCATTGCCGCGGAGCTCGGGATCACCTCTCACACGGTCAAATTCCACATCGCCTCGATCCTCTCAAAGCTGGACGCCGAGAGCCGGACCGAGGCGGTAACCCTCGGGATCCGCCACGGGATGATCCTCCTGTAGCCCGAATCCCCCGCTTGTGGTATCGTAGCGGCAAGCGAGGGGATATGCTCTTCTCGACACGGTACGCCGATTACGATGCCTTTGCGTGGTTCTATGACCGCTACTGGGGCTCGACCTTCGTGACGCAGTACTACGACGTCGTCGAGCGCGCGGTGCTCTCGCAGGTAGACAAGGGCTGCAACCTGCTCGACCTCTGCTGCGGCTCCGGGCAGCTCGCGGCGCGCCTCGCGGAGGCGGGCTATCGGGTCAGCGGGATCGACGGATCCGCGCAGCTTCTGAAATACGCGCACGAACGCGCTCCGCAGGCGGAGTTCACGGCAAGCGACGCCCGTACCTTCACGATCATCGAGAAGTTCGACGCGGTGCTTTCCACCTTCGACAGCATCAACCACGTGTTGGATCTCGCGCAGCTTGGCAACGTCTTCAACAACGTCTATTCGTCGCTTCGCAAGGATGGGCTTTTTCTCTTCGACGTCTCTACCGAGGAGGGATACCGCAGCCGGTGGCGCGGAAGCTCCAGCGCCGCCGATGCCGATCATGTGATCGCCACGAGCACCAGCTACGACGCGGAAACCCGGGAGGCGCTGCTGAAGCACACGACCTTCACCCTCGAGAAGAAATGGAAGCGCCTCGACGTCGCGATCGAGGAGCGGTGCTATGCGAAGGATGAGATCGTGAACCGCCTCACCAAGTCCCTCTTTCGAAACGTGAAATTCTTCGACGCGCAGAAGGACTTCGGAAAGCCGGAGGTCGGACGCCTCTTCTTTCAGTGCGAAAAATAGGGCGCAAGCCGCCGCGCCGGCGCTACTTGGTGTAGCTCCACTTGACGGTGGTCCCCGGGTCGTCGGTGTGCAGCACGACGGTCCCTGGGGCGGACTTTCCGGCGCTCACGACCGTGAACTTCGTCGCGTAGGGCGACGCGTCGGGCTCCCAGCTCGTCGTGAAGCTGTCCGACGCCTCCTGGTCCGGCTGGGGGTAGACCGTTACGGTTCCGGCGGCGCCCTTCTGTCTCACGATGCCCTTGAGGAAGCTCTTGCCGTCGATCTGAATCGAGAGATCGTAGCCGGTCGCCGACTCGACGACCTCGGTTATGAAGGTCTGTGGACTCTCGCCCTGGCTGGTGGTCCAGCTCCAGGTCCACCTATTTCCGGTGTGCTGCCACTTGAAGGAGACTCCACCGTAGTCGTAGTTCTGCGCGAGGGAGGGACTCCAGTTGCTCAGGGCGAGGTGGAGGTAGGTATCGGCGAGGGAGATGCTTCCGACGGCGGCGGCGAGGAGCACGTAGGCCGTCATCTCGTCGGGACGATTCGCGGTCTCGCTCACGACGTTGTTGAGCGCCGCCTCCGGGATCTGTTTTATCTGTATGTCCTCAAGGTTGAGGGCGCCGGCCGAGCGTGGCGCTGCGGCGAGGGCGACGACGAAGAGGGCGAAGGCCGCCCCCGTGGCCAAGGGCTTGCCCGGAACGAACCTCATCATGGGAACCTCCTTTGGTATGTAGCGAAGCGCACCGTGCGGGCAAGGCTTCTTCGAGTATACGTGGGCTTCCGGCCGGGCGCAAGCGAATAGCGGGGCGGGGTGGCGGCCGAAGCGGCGGGGTGCCGAGGGCCCAGGCGGCGCGGAGAATCCGCGCGCCGCGCACGCCCCTGTCGGTTGAGTGGCGCGCCCTTGACGCTCTCCGCCGCGCGACGCCTCCCCCGCCTCCTAGCTCCTTTTGCCGACCAGAAGGGCCACGGTAGTCGTCCAGTCGAGCTCGCGGTCGAGGAGCTGCCGGGAGAGGAGCTGGGCTACCTGTTGTTGCTCCTCGGCGGAGAGGCTGTCCGCCAGGGAGCGTCCGTAGGCGGAACCCGCGGAGAGCCAGGCAGCGAGCTCTCGCTCACCGATGCGGCGCTTCTCGCCGAGGGCGTCGGTCGTGGCCGTCACCTCGGCAAGCTCCGCCTCCGCTGCGGCGCGCGCAAGGTCGTCGGGGCCCCAGGCGACAAGCGGATTACTCGGGTCGGTGTAGGCTCGCTCCTCGGCGTCTTCGAAGTGTTGCCGCAGTCCGTTCGGCGCGCGGCCGAAATCAAGGAGCGCCGAGAGGCGCTGGGCCATAGCGGGCACCACCTCGGCAAGGGCGATCCTCCCCCCCGGCGCGAGCAGAGAGGCGAGCAGCGCGATCGCATCTCTGCGCTCCGATGCGGAAGCCCGGGTCAAGAGGTTGCGACCGACGATCGCCTCGAAGCGAAGCTCCTCGTCCAGGCCAAAGCCCGCGAGGAACTGCCCCGGCAGGGGGGGCTGCGCCCTCCCGCCTTCGCCCTTGCGAAGCGAGCGCACGGTCTCGGCGAGCGGAAGCTCCATGAGCACGGGGACGGGGCGCTCGGTCTCGGGAAGCTCCCGAGCGAGGTGGGTGACCAGCGCGGCATCGTCGGCGGAGGCGACTGCGATCCAGACCCCTCCCTCCGGGGTGAGCCGCACCGCCTCGCCGACGAGCAGGCCCGGGCGAGGCTCCAGCACGAGAATGCGGTCGTGGCGCCGCACGGAGAGCGCGGAGAAGAGCCGATCGCGAATCGCGGAGAGCTGCGCGCCCCTTCTGCCTCCGGTGCGCTCCAACCAGTGGCCCGTGGAGGAGGGTGAGAAGGTCAGGACCTCCTGGCTGGGCGGCTCGACTGCGGTAGCGAGCTGGACCTCGCGCCTGCGAACGGCCTGCGCCCGGATCGTGGCCTCGAACCCCACATCCGACGGCTCGTAGAAAAGCTTCCCCTGAAGCCCCGAGGGGAGGTACTGCTGCGCGACCCAGTGGTCCTTGAAGGCGTGCGGATACAGGTAGCCCTCGCCGTGCCCGAAGCCCTCTTTGTCCCGGCTCGCATCGCGCAGGTGGTTGGGAACCTCGTCCGCCGCAGCCTCGGATTCGACAAGCGCGAGGGCGTCGAAGAAGCCGAGGGTCGAGTTCGATTTGGGAGCCGTCGCGAGGTAGATCACCGCGTGGGCAAGGTGGAAGCGCCCTTCGGGAAGCCCCACCCGGTCGAAGGCGGCCGCCGCGGCTTCCACGAAGGGCAGGGCGCGGGGATCCGCCATTCCGACGTCCTCGCTCGCGAGGATGAGCATGCGCCGGAAGATGAAGTGCGGATCCTCTCCCGCGGCGACCATTCGGGCGAGCCAGTAGAGGGCCGCATCGGCATCGGAGCCCCGCACGCTCTTGATGAAGGCGCTGATCGTGTCGAAGTGATAGTCGCCCTCCTTGTCGTAGAGGACCACCTTGCGCTGGATGCTCTCCTCGGCGATCGGGAGGGTGATGACGATCTCTTCGTCGGATCGCGGAGGAAAGCGCTCGGGGGTCGTCTCCACAGCGAGCTCGAGCGCGTTCAGCAGGCTGCGGGCGTCGCCGTTGGCTATCCGCACGAGGTGGGTGAGGGCCTCCTTGGTGATGCTCACTCGATAGCTGCCGTAGCCGCGCTCGGGGTCGGCCAAGGCTCGGCGGGCGACCGCATAGAGGTCCTCCTCCTCCAGGCCCTTCAGCTGAAAGATGCGGCTGCGGCTCACCAAGGCGCGGTTGACTTCGAAGTAGGGGTTCTCGGTCGTGGCGCCGATCAGAATGACCGTCCCGTTCTCGACCCAGGGGAGGAGGGCGTCCTGCTGCGCCTTGTTCCAGCGGTGAACCTCGTCGACGAAGAGGGTGGTGCGCCGGGCGTAGAGATCGCGGTTCTGCTTCGCCTCTTCGATCGATTCGCGAAGCTCCTTCACTCCGGAGAGCACGGCGTTCAAGGTGATGAAGCGGCTCTTGGTCGTGTTGGCGATGACCTGGGCGAGGGTGGTCTTTCCGCTGCCCGGCGGGCCGTAGAAGATGAGCGAGGAGAGCTGGTCGGCCTGGATGACTCGCCTGAGGAGTCGCCCCTTGCCGACGATGTGCTCTTGTCCCGCGAACTCGTCGAGGGTCCGCGGACGCATGCGGTAGGCGAGCGGCTCGTGCCGCCCGGGGGCCGAGGAAAAGAGATCCGCCATGGGGATAGTATAGACAAAAGGCCAGGAGCAGTAAGGGGCGCGTCCTGGCCCGCCGGGCGCTCCGCTGATCTGAGCCGATCGAGTCACGCGGACCGTCACTTGCGACGCCGTGCGGCAACGGGCGGGCGCGGGTCGGGCCGCTCCGGTGTGTTCGGCGCCACGCCAGCTCGCGCCTCACTGCTTCGCTCTGGTCGCGTGCTGACGTCCGAGGCGGTATCTTCGAGAATATGCAACACAAAGGTTGCAGTTTCTCCCTTTTGGTGCGAATATGCAGCCAAGGAGTTGCATATGGACGAAAATCGCATCGAAAAAAGTGTCGAGCGGAAGGCTCCGCGATCCAGGCTTTGGAAAGCCCTGACCGATCCCAGAGAGTTCGGCCGGTGGTTCGGATGCAAACTTGAAACGCCCTTCCAAGAAGGGAAGACGGCTCGGGGAAAGATCACCTATCCCGGTTTCGAGCACCTGCAATGGGCGGTCGACGTGAAGACGATGAATCCAGAGCGGTTGTTCGCATTCACCTGGCACCCCTATGCGGTCGATCCTGAGGTCGACCATTCGAAGGAAACGCCGACCTTGGTCGAGTTCAGGCCGGAAGCCACGCCGGCCGGCGGCACAGTTCTGACCGTCACCGAGTCCGGCTTCGAAAAGATCCCCGCCAACCGACGTCTGGAAGCCTTTCGGATGGACGAGGAGGGTTGGATCGAGCAGTTGGAGAACATAGCCAAGCATGTCGGATAGTGTTTTCGAAGCCGGGTTTTTCCTTCAAGCGCCTCTCTTCGCGGCGTTGGGGGACGAGACTCGGCTGTCTTTGGTCGCCCGACTCTGTCGGGTCGGCCGTCAGCCGATCTCCCAACTCGCCGGCGGAACGAAACTGACGCGT
This sequence comes from Spirochaetales bacterium, assembly GCA_027314665.1. Classification (GTDB taxonomy): domain Bacteria; phylum Spirochaetota; class Spirochaetia; order DAHUYW01; family DAHUYW01; genus DAHUYW01. Next base: position 26,932 of record DAHVAK010000150.1, on the reverse strand, counting down.
CAAGCGATCACCAAGCACCTCCATGTCCTCGAGAGGGTCGGATTGGTGAAGAGCGCTCACAAGGGGCGCCAGACTTTGTACGAGTTGGACGCGACGCCGATTGAAACGATGACGCAGTACCTGGAGCTAGTCGCCGGACAGTGGGAGAAGAAGCTGACGGATCTGAAGGATTTTCTGGACGAATAGCCGCCTTTGAGCGGCAGAAAAAAAGCAGGAATCAGACATGGCAGACTTGCATCACGGCTCGACGCATGGGAGCAACTTCAGGGTTGTCGAAGCAGGTTCCTTTGGCGGCCCTTTGACTACGTCGGAGGATCCCATCCCCGGAAAGTACTTTCTGAAGGATAGGCTTGGACTGACCGGCATGGTGGTTTCCCTGAATCAACTGCTGGAGCAAGATGCTGTCCCATTCCATCACACATGTCGCGAGAATGAGGAACTATACCTTTTCATCGGTGGCCTCGGTTGCCGGTGCCGCGAAGAGAGCCGCCACGCGAGCGGCGGCGAAAGAAACCGTTCGAGGCAGTCTGCTCCAGAGGCCACCGGGTTCTCTTGTGGCCCGTTTGCCCTCAGAGTACCATGGGCTCGCGATGGTCGAGTTCATGGTGTTGGATCCGCCCGAAGCACTCAAACGCGACGTTGAGCGTTTCCGCCTATCCACCTACACATCAAACGAAAGGCTGTCAATAAAGGTCTGCCCGAATGGGAGGCCTCAGATCGTGTTTCAGGACGGTCAAGGACAGCCGGCCATTGAGAATATCGTCACGGAATCGGGACGGGTAGTGCAACCTCCGCATCTGTTCGTGCACGGACAGATCACGGAGGTCACGGTCATGAACTTCCGGGGTCCCTTTACCACGATCCAGGCGGTGATGAAACCGTGCGCTCTGCGAAGCCTCTTTGGCTTGGACGCCGCCCGGCTCGCAAACACCTCAACCACCCTGGAGAGGCTCGGTCCCGAAGCAGCCGCGGCTCGAGATCTGGATCAGAAGCTCGTTGAAGGGAAGGACGACGAGGAAAGAATCGCACTGTTATCGCGTTTTCTCGACGGGTTGGCAACAACCGATCACGATCGGGACGCCTTGGTCGAAGAAGGCATTGAGCTCATTTCGCGGACGATCAAGACCGTAACCGTTGAGCTCCTGCTCAGGCAATTGGGGCTTTCCGAGCGCCAGTTTGAAAGGCGATTTATGAGGGCAGTGGGCATTTCACCGCAGAGGTACATCAAGATACGACGCGTCAATGAGGCCTTTCGCCTGATGGACACCGGGGAGTATGAACGGCTCTCCGACGTAGCCTATGAGCTGAACTTCTATGATCAATCCCACTTCATTCGCGACATCAAGGCGTTTTCCGGAACCACACCCAAGAGCATCTCGCAAAAGGTGAACGACTTCCACAACGATGTTGTAGGTTCCTCCTATCTCTACATGTAATAACCTGCCGCCTGCGGATGCCGGTTTTTTACAATTATTCTCACAATAAAACTCATATGATCCCTTCGTGACGACCAAGCCAGCCGGGCGCAGCGGCGTTACTGCGAGGATCACTGTCGTCGACATTCGCGGAACTAGACAACAACAGGAGGAATTATGGCAAATCTTACCCCCCTTTCTTTTGTTCGATGGCAACCGTGCCGAAGCCATGCCCTTGGGGACGCACGGCCATCTTGCCGACAAGTACGGCGTGCATTGGTTCTTCCAAGGTGAGCATCGGAAAGATGGTTGAAATACCGCTGATGCTCGGCGGTCTCGGGTTTCCCGAGTCGCTTCGGTGGCACGACGGGCGTGTCTGGCTTTGCAACTGGGGAACGGGCGAAGTGCTCGCCGTGACGCCCAGTGGCGAGTCCGGGGTAATGGCGCGAGTGGAACCAAGGACATTGCCGTTCAGCATTGACTGGCTACCAAGCGGACATCTTCTGATCGTCGATGGGCCAAATCGTCGTCTTCTTCGCGAAGAGTCTGACGGAAGGCTTCAAGCGGCCTGCGACCTTTTTCAGCCCTCAGCTCGAAGGCTTAGAACGAGCTCGTCATTGATGACGTTGGCAATGCCTATGTAAACGGCGGTCCTGGGGACATCGTTCTGATTCGACCGGATCGCAGTGTGCAAGTCGTGGCCCATGCGCTAAAGTGGCCGAATGGGATGGCACTCCTTGATGACGGGCGGACTCTTGTCGTCGCTGACTCGCATGTTTCCAAGCTCCTCGCCTTTGACGTGGGAGAAGATGGCACTCTGTCCGGACGCCGTACGTGGGCCGACCTTGATCAAGCTCCCGACGGCATGTGTGCAGATGCCGAGGGCGCCGTCTGGGTCGCCAGCGTGCCGGGAGAGTATTGCATCCGAGTTCAGGAGGGAGGAAGGGTGCTCAAGACGGTGGCGGTCGGTCGGGGGTGCTTCTCGTGCATGCTCGGAGGTGAGGACGGTTGCACCTTGCTCACAGGAGCCGCGGTGCGGCACGGAATGGAGGCAGCTATGGACGAAGGACCGGGCCTAACCAGCCAGTTGCTCGCCGCTCCGGACCAGCCGGCGCCGCACTCCGGCCGACCTTGACAACTTGGCGCCTCGGTGCATCGCCCACGCCGCACGCGTCGGCTTTTGCCGCCAAATGGCTGGTATGGTTTTCGTTCGAGAGCCAATTCGGGAAGAGGAGAAAACAAAAACGGGCAAAGTCACTGTCATCAACAGCGTGACGCTCGACGGAGTCATGCAAGCCCCGGCACGGCCGGAAGAGGATACCCGCGGCGGCTTCGTGCACGGCGGTTGGGCAGTCCCCTACCAGGACTCCGTGATCGGCACCAAGATGGGCGAGCTCATGGCCTCAAGCAAAGGCTCGCTGCTCTTTGGAAAGAGGACCTATCTGGAGCTCTACTCAGTGTGGGCGAAGGCGACCAATAACCCCTACACTCCGGTCCTCAACAAAACACACAAGTATGTCGCCTCAACTACGCTCAAGGAACCGCTCATATGGGAGAACTCCACGCTCCTCGCAGGTGATGCGGCAGATGCGGTGGCCGAGCTGAAGCAACACGAGAACAACGACCTCGGCATTCTCGGGAGCGCGGAACTGATACACTCGCTTGTCCGACGCGATCTCATCGACGAATACATCCTTCTGATCGCCCCCATCGTTCTCGGAGTTGGCCGTCGGCTGTTTCCCGAAGGGCACGCAGTTCGCCTTCGCCTCGTTGAGAGCCTCACATCGACAAAGGGCGTGATATTCGCGAGGTATCAGGCTGTGTAGCGTTCTTCCGACGGCGTTTGTGGAGACGCGTAGACGAGTCGGGCGCGGGCCGGCGCCCTGTCTGGAGCGCCGCCAACCCAACTGCGCGCTATCCCGCCGCGAGGAGCGCCGCCGTCTCGGCGAGGCGGTTCGAAAAGCCGTACTCGTTGTCATACCAGGCCGCGACCGACACCAGGCGATCTCCCATCACCCCAGTGAGCGGAAGGTCGACGATCGATGAGCGGCTGTCGCCAACGATCCGCGACGAGGCCCACTCCTCCTCGAGGACGCCGAGAATTCCCCGCAAGGGCGTCGAGTCGGCGGCAGCGCGGAAGAGCTTCTTCAAAGAGTCGACGTCGGTCGGCCGCTCGACGGTCGCCACGAGCTCGACGATGCTGCCGGTCCGTGTCGGAACGCGATAGGACTTACCCGTGACCGGAAGGTCGGGCCAGATGAAACGGAGGGCTTTCGCGGCACCCGAGGAGGAGGGGATGATGTTCTCCGCCGCCGCCCAGGAATCGCGCCTGTCGGCCATCGGCTGGTCGGTGAGGGACTGGGTGTTGGTGTAGGAGTGAACGGTCGAGAAAAAGCCCGCAGCGATGCCGAGGCTCTCCCGCAGGATCTTGATGATCGGCGCGAGGGCGTTCGTCGTGCAGCTTCCCATGCTCACGATGTGATGCTTCGAAGGGTCGTAGGAATCGAGGTTGATCCCCGGAAGGAGCACAGCGTCGCAGTCCGCGAGAGACTTGCTGCCCGCGCTCACGAGCACCCTCTTCGCGCCGTGGTCGAGGTGCGCCTGGGCGTTGGGCCGGCGGGTGGCCCGACCCGAGCAGTCGACCACGACATCGACCCCCAGGGATCCCCAGTCGGGCACCTCCTTGGCCGTGTCAACAAAGGCGATTTTCCGCTCGCCGACCACGAGCGTTCCAGCCTCGAAGCGGACCGGCTCCGCCCATCGCCCAAAGTTGGAATCCACCTCGAAGAGCGCCGCGAGGTTCGCCGGATCCGTGATGTCGCCGATGTGTGAAGGTGTAAAAAGCCTTCGCTCAAGCACCGCGCGAAGCAGCGTCCTGCCGATGCGTCCGAATCCGTAGATGCCGATCGTACCCATATTCTTCCTCCACGTGTCAGGATTCCCCCCAGGGAACCCACTGGTTTTCGAAAGCCTCCTCGATGAACACGAGGCTCGCGACGAACTCGTCGGCCATTGCGACGATCACCGTGTTTTCCGTCCACGATCCCTGGAAGCTGTGAGCCTGCGCATCCGCCGAGGCGAAGAGGACAATGCTCTTGTCGGCGGTGACGACGGCGCCCGACTTCAACAGCTGCATCGAGTTCGCAGGCGAAAGGCGGTGCCACTCGCATCCCGCGGGAAGCTCCGGCGGGCGCGCGACGCTCAGCAGCTTCACGCGAACCCCGGCCTCCGCCTGCTTCGTCAGGTCGCCGATCCATTCGTCGACCAGTCCGGCCGGCGCCGCGATCGTGACCTGCGAGATCGCCTGAGCGATGATCCGCCGCCCGCTGAGGATCACCTCCTCCTGTCCCTCGACGTTCCAGGCAAGATAGTGCTTGCGGCCTCGCTTCAGCGCCGCGAGCTTGCGCGCGGCGGCCTGCGCGGTTGCCCGGAAGCGGTCGGCCAGGTACGTGAGCGCCGCATCCGGCTCCTTCGCGACGTAGCCGCCGTCGGTGCCCGTCACCTCGGCGATGAAACCTCGGGCCACGAGCCTCTGGACCACCTCGTATACCTTGCCCAGGGGTATTCCAGCCTCCTTCGCGATGCGGTAGGGGGTTGCCGGACTCTCTCGAAGGAAGGCGATGTAGACCTTCGCTTCGTTCGGGCTCAGGCCGAGCTGTGCAAGAGTTTCTACAGGATCATCGTTCTGTTCGGCCACTATTATACCCCATCGGGGGTATAATAGTGGCCGATCGTACGAGAGTCAAGCGGGAGTGCCGCATGGAGGGCGCTCCGGCCGTCAGGAGGTGCTCTTTTCGCTTCCGAAAGGCTCCGCAGGCCGCTCACCAAGTGTTGCTGAGCTCAGTGCCGCCGGCGCGCGATTCCTGCGCCGCTACTCCGAGCGGAAGAGCTTCACGACCTCGTCGGCATCCCGGGCGGCCACGATCGTCGTGCAGAAGGAGCGCGCCTTGGTGATCTTCGCAATCTCCGCAAGGGCGGCGATGTGCGGCCCGGTCTGATCGGGAGGCGCGACGAGAAGGAAGAAGAGCTGCGAGGGCTTTCCGTCCAGGGAGTCGAAATCGACCCCCTTTCGGGAGATTCCGATTGCCATGGTGAGGCTCTTCACCGCCTCGGACTTGCAGTGCGGCACCGCGATGCCTCCGTCGAGGCCCGTGCTGCCCAGCTCCTCCCTGGCGAGGAGAGCCTCGTAGACCCTGTCGACCTCGGCAATGCGGCGGTTTTCGTAGAGGAGCTCGACGAGCTCGCGCAGGACCTCCGGCTTGGATGTCGCAACAAGGGGAATCTTCACCGCTTCCCGGCTGATCAGCTCAATCAATGCCATGTTTCTCCCTTCCGCCCATAGAACATGAGTATACCATATCAGGGCAGGGTCTCGAACAGTCGCTCGACCCGCTCTTGATCCTTCACCATGAGGACGCTGCAGCCCACCCGGCGCATGGCCCGCTCAGTCTCGTCATAGAGCTCGTCGCGACGACTCTGCAGGCGCGGAAGCTCGCCTATGACTAAGAGATCGATGCCGTACTCCTCGACCAGGCTCTTGATTTCCTGGTGAACGCTGCCGCTTCGCTGGACGGTCTCGGCGAAGACCCCCTTACGGGCGGCGAGCTCCTGGACGTGGTTGAGATAGCGAACGGCGTCGTTCTCGAGATCACGCAAGTATTCGGCGCGTTCGCTTTCCAGGAAGATGTGGGCGTGGACCAGGTCGACGAGAGACTTGGTGTTGACGACGTAGACCACGAACAGTTGGGCGTCGGTCTCCTTCGTGAGGCAGATGGCGCACTTGGCTGCTTCGATCGACTGCTCGGTTCCGTCGACGTAGACCATGATCTTCTCAATCGTGCCTGCCATAGGCTCTCCTTTTGCTTCCCCTACGCCTCGCTCCTGTCGCTCCGCCGATCGAGGCGGGACTTCACCATCTTCATGAGGACGAAGGCGTCGCGTTCGTTCTCCTCTAGACGATTCTGGATCGAGACAACCGTCTCTTCGAGGTCGGGGATGGCGATCTTCTCGAGGGCGTTGACTTTGCGAATGGTCTTTTTCACCTCGCGGGCGAGGCGCATGATGGAGATCTTGAGCTCGGCAAGCCTCCCCATGGATTCGAGCGCAACCTTGAAGGCGAGGAGTGAGCTGTCGATCCATGCGCTCGTTCCCGCGGGGCTGTAGTAGGGGCCGTGCTCCGCGAAGCCGGTCTGAACGACCGGGAGTCTCACCCCCATCACGCGTCTTTGCTTGATCGAAATCGTGGCTTCAATATTCACCGCGCTCGACAGGCTCACCACCTTCAGCTTGCCCATGGAGAGGGCCGCCTCTCCAAGGGTCCGGTAGGCCTCGGCAAGGGCCTTGTCGACTCGCTCCTCGAAATCGACCGCCTGATCGACCAGGTTCAGCAGCTCGAGGATGAGGATGTTGCGCTTCTGGTCGAGCAGGTCGTAGCCGAGGCGGGCGAACTTGAGCTCCTGCTTCAGGGCGAGAAGATTGGTCTTGGTCGGGGCTACGTTCTTCATCCGTAGAACTTCTCCACCTCTTCCTCGGTGACGCGATGGAGCTCCTCGGCGGGCAGGAGGCGAAGGGTCTCCCACCCCAGGTCGAGGGTCTCTTCGATGGTTCGGTCCTCATTCTTCGACTGCGTGACGAACTTGCGCTCGAAGGCCTCGCCGAAGTCGAGATACTGCCGATCGAGGGGGGTGAGCTCCTCCTCGCCGATGACCGATGCGAGATTGCGGACATCCTTGACGTAGCTGTAGCAGGCGAAAAGCTGGCTCGCGAGGTGCGGGTGGTCCTCTCGCGTCATCCCCTTGCCGATCCCGTCCTTCATGAGCCGCGACAGGGAGGGAAGGCCCGCTATGGGCGGGTAGATGCTGCGGGCGTACATCTCCCGTTCGAAGACGATCTGCCCTTCCGTGATGTAGCCGGTGAGGTCCGGGATGGGATGACTGATGTCGTCATTGGGCATCGTGAGAATCGGAAGCTGGGTGATCGAGCCAGAAAGCCCCTTCAGCATGCCAGAGCGCTCGTAGATCTCGGCGAGGTCCGAGTAGAGGTAGCCGGGGTAGCCCTTTCTCGAGGGAATCTCGCCACGGATGGTCGAGATCTCGCGGAGGGACTCGCAGTAGTTCGACATGTCGGTCATGATGACCAGCACGTGCATTCCCTTGTTGAAGGCGAGGTGCTCCGCGAGGGTGAGAGCCGTGCGCGGGGTGATGGTCCGCTCGATCGAGGGATCATCGGCAAGGGAGAGGAAGAGGGCCACGTTCGCGAGCGAGCCGGTCTCTTCGAAGGAGCTCGTGAAAAAGCGGGCGACGTCGTGCTTAACCCCCATCGCGGCAAAGACCACCGCGAAGTTGGTTGCCCCGCCGCGGATCTTCGCCTGGCGGGCGATCTGGGCTGCGAGCTCGTTGTGCGGCAAGCCGTTGCCCGAGAAGATCGGCAGCTTCTGCCCTCGGATGAGGGTGTTCATCCCGTCGATGACCGAAATCCCGGTCTGTATGAAGTCGCGCGGGTACTCGCGGGCGGTCGGGTTGATCGGTTTTCCGTTGACGTTCAGCTCGTCGTCGGGCAGGGGCGCAGGGCCGCCGTCGATGGGCTGGCCGAGGCCGTTGAAGACCCTTCCCAGCATCTCGGTTCCGACCCCGAGCATGAGAGGCTCGCCGCGAAAGCGCACCCGGGTCTCCGGCATCGTGAGCCCGGTTGTGCCCTCGAAGACCTGGACGACGACCGCCTCGTCGGAGGTGTCGAGCACCATCCCGAGGCGCACGCCCCCGTTTCTGTCGACGATCTCGACCAGATCCCGGTAGCCGACCGGATGGGTCTTGCGGATGAAGATGAGGGGCCCATCGATGCGATGGACCCCGATGTACTCCTTTCCCGCAAGGAGCCTCTCTTGCAGCTCGCCGAGCCTCGCCGAGGTCGCTCCCGAGCCCTTCTTTGCGTCGCCCCCCACCCCCGCCCTCTCTTCCGCTGCTCGATCCGCCTCCGCCCTCGCCGCGGAAAGGCGCGCTGATGCCGATTCAGCCTTAGACATTGACGGCCTCAACCTGGTCGAGGGCTCGCTCGAAGCGAGCGAGCAGCTCGTCGAACTCCTCGGGGCGATCGTTGCCTATCGAGAACTTCATCTTGATGACCTCCTGGAGGACCTTGATCTGCTTGAGGGTCACCAGGGTGACCCCCTCTTTCAGGATCTGCGAGCCGCGCCGCCAGTAGGTGAGAATGATCGCGAGCATCTTGACCTGCTTTTCGACCGTCGAATAGCGGTCGATGTCGTCGTAGGCGTTCTGCTGGAGGAAGGCGTTCTTGAAGAGGGTGCACACGTCGAGGACGAAGCGCTGGCTGTCCGGCAGGGCGTCCGGGCCGACGAGCTTGACCACCTGCTGGAGGCGAACCTCCCTCTGAAGCAGCTCCATGATCTCGGCGCGATCGCTCGCCCAGGAGGGGCCCACCCGGTGCTCCCACCAGGGGGTGACCTCTTCGAGGTACTCGCTGTAGCTGTCGAGCCAGGAGATGGCGGGGTAGTGGCGCGCATTTGCAAGCTGCCGGTCGAGCCCCCAGAAGCAGCGCACGAAGCGCTTGGTGTGCTGCGTGACCGGCTCGGAGAAGTCCCCCCCCGGCGGCGAGACGGCGCCGATGATCGAGACCGAGCCGGGCTCGTTCGCGAGGGTCGTCATGAAGCCGGCCCGCTCATAGAACTCGGCTATGCGCGTCGGAAGGTAGGCGGGGAAGCCCTCCTCCGCCGGCATCTCCTCCATGCGCCCGGAGAGCTCCCGCAGCGCCTCCGCCCACCGCGAGGTCGAGTCGGCCATGACGGCCACGTGATGGCCCTGATCGCGGAAGTACTCGGCCATCGTGACGCCGGTGTAGATGCTCGCCTCGCGGGCCGAGACCGGCATGTTGGAGGTGTTGGCGATGAGGATGGTCCGCTCCATGAGGCTGCGCCCGGTCCTCGGGTCGATGAGCTTCGGAAACTCGGTGAGGACGTCGGTCATCTCGTTGCCGCGCTCGCCGCATCCTATGTAGACGATGATCTCGGCGTCGCACCATTTGGCAATGGCATGCTGGGTCATCGTCTTGCCGGTGCCGAATCCGCCGGGGATGGCGACCGTCCCCCCCTTCGCGACCGGGAAGAGGGTGTCGATGACGCGCTGGCCCGTGATGAGCGGGATCGTGAGGGGGAGGCGATCCTTCACGGGCCGAGAGATGCGGATGGGCCATCGGTGCATGAGGGTGAGCTCCTCGGCGCCGTGCGCGGTCTCGACGACCGCGATCGCCTCCTCCACCGTGTAGTCGCCCTCGGAGACGATGCGGACGAGCCTCCCCTCGACCGAGGGGGGCACGAGCACGCGGTGGACGACAACCTGCGTCTCCTGGACGCTGCCGAGGACGGCTCCCGGCGCGAGGGCGTCGCCTGCGGCGACGGTCGGAACGAAGTGCCATCTTTTGGAACGGGAGAGCGAGGGAAGCTGGAGGCCCCGTTCTATGAACTGCCCGGACACCGCAAAGATCTCCTCAAGCGGGCGCTGGATCCCGTCGTAGATGGTCCCGATGAGACCGGGGCCGAGCTCGACCGAGAGGGGCATGCCCGAGCCGTAGACGTTTTCCCCCGGCTTGATGCCGGTGGTGTCTTCGTAGACCTGGATGACGGCGCTCGAGCCCTCGAGCTTGATCGTCTCGCCGACGAGGCGAACCTCGCCGACGTGCACCAGCTCGAGCATCATCGCGTCGGTGACTCCGGTGGCCTCGATGACCGGTCCGTTCACGCGGCGTACCTTGCCTATCACTCTCTCTGCCATGCTGCACCTACCTGCTCGAAGAGCGCGAGCCTTCCTCCGCCTGGAGTGCCTCGTAGATCATCCTTTGTATCTCCGTATGGAAGCGAAGCAGCCGCGTCTCGACCTGGTTGTTGAAGGCCGTTCGGCTTGCGACGGAGGTGAGCACGACGCCCTGGCCGGAGAGGGGAGGGTCGCTCGACTCGCTCAAGCTCACCGCGCGCCCCGTGATCTCCGCGGCCTTTCGCTCCGCCTCTTTCAGGACCGCGGGGAGCAGGAGGCGCTCCCTCCCTGAGGCGTTCACGCTCGCCCGCGCCTCGCCGAGTCCGATCGCCGCCTCGACGATCCAGGCCGTGAGGATCTCGCCGTAGTCCGGGCGGTCGATCAGGGCGGCGAGCCTCGCGCGCACCCGGGCGAGCACCCCGGCGAACACCTCGTCGCGGGCTCGGAGCTCGATGCGATGAGTCTCCACCGCGCCTTGCGCCTGAGCCTCCTTTCGGATGATCCGAGCTTGCTCCTCCGCTCGGCGCTCGGCCTCGGCGCGGATCCCTTCGATTTGCCTGCGCGTCGCCTCCCGGCGCTCCGCGAGGCTCTTTGCGGTCTCCTTTTTCAGGCGCTCGATCTCTTCGGCGGTCTCTCGCTCGATCCCGGCGATAAGCTCGCTCTGGCCGCCCGCCGCCTTCTCATCGCTCATCCCTCGCTCCTGCAGCCGCCCTCGAGTCTTCAAGAAGCGAGCTGCCCCGCTGCCGCGCTTGACCCCTACAGCTTGATTTGAGTCTTCGAAAACCAAGCTGTCCGCATCTTCGCCTAATCCCTACAGCTTGATCCCGATCGCCCGGTTCACCATTTCGCGCAGGGAAGCTTTCCCGACGATCCTTCCCTGCCGGTCGGGGACCTCGACGATGAGGGGGAACTCCTCGGTGAAGACGTAGTCATCTACGAGCTGCCGAATCAGCTCGGCGATCCGCTCGGTGATGATGACGACCCCCACCTCCGGGTCCGCGAGGGCCTCTTGGAAGGCCTGTTGGGCCTCCGCAGGCGAGCGCGCCGAGCGTCCCTGCACCCCCACCATCCCGAAGCCGAGAACCGCATCCTCGTCTCCGATAATGAAGTACTTCATCCACCCCTCAGATGCGACCGAGGATCATCAGCGCGATGACGAATCCGAACACCATGAGTCCCTCGGCAAGGGCGACGAAGATCAGGGCTTGGCCCGCAACCTCCGGCTTCTCGGCAATCGCTCCCATGGCAGCCGCACCGACGTTGCCGACGCCGATCCCTGCGCCGATGGCGCCGAACCCGAAGGCGAGCGCCGCCGCAATCAGGCCGAAGCTCGAAACCTGGGCCTGCTCGGGGGAGATGACCTTCGCGGCGGCCTCGCCTGCTCCTGCGCCCTGGGCGTGCACTCCGACGAGCGCTGCGAAACCGAACATTGCAAGGGCGGTTGTGAGGAAGATGACTCCCGTTACGAGCCGTCGGTGCACCTTTGTCTGCCGATTCTTCATACTCAGACCTCCTGGACTTCGCGGTTTCTCAAGGAGACCGGTGAATAGGCCTTACCCGACCCGCTGAAGTATTTCGAGAAGAACTCGTAGTAGTTGAGCCGCAGTGACTGCACCCCTGCGGTGAACCCCTCCAGCACGATGACCAGCACGTTGCCGAGAAGCAGCACAAGGATCGACCAGACCGTGTAGGCTCCCTGCGGGGTGCCGACCATCTTTGCCATTTGGAAGAAGGAAACCATGAGGCTCACGTGAGCTATGCCGAGGCCTGCGACTCGCAAGAAGGAGAGGGTATTCGCAAGGTAGCCGGAGAAGATCTCAAGAAGCTCGACGACCCACTGCATGAGGAAATTGATGGCGGTCCCGATCGTGAAGCGTCTCTCTTCGCGCTTGGTGTGCCGGAAGAACTCGATGGGCGCCTTGAAGAAGAAAAGGAGCGCCGGGACACCGATCGTCCAGAACAGGAAGCCGACATTCGGGAGCGCTCGGAAGCTGTGGGAGGCGTAGTACCAGGCGACGTAGACCCCGAAGCCGTAGATCCAGGCCCCCACAAGCCCGGTCTTGTCGAGTATGAGCTTGAACCAGCGCCGCCGTGAGGCGAGGTTGATCCAGTTGAGCACGAGCCCGATGGCGATGACGGCGATCCCGAAGTAGATGGTGAGCGACAGGATGCTTCCCAGGTTCTGCACGAGACCAAGCTGTTCGGTGTGGCCGGAGACGATTCCCTCGTAGTCGAACCAGAGCGGCTTGATCCACTGCATTCCGAAGTAGGATCCGAAGGCCATTCCGAAGACGACGGCCATGGCCCCGCACCAGATCACGAGGTTCGAGAGCTTGAGCCAGGTGGTGCTCCGCTTGCGGAAGATGACCGTGCCGATGATTCCGAGGATCAGCAGGACGACCCCCTGACCCGCGTCGCCGAACATCATCCCGTACATGATGAGGAACGCGACCGCGACAATGGGAGTCGGGTCGACGGTGCCGTACTCCGGGATGGAGTAGTTCTCGACGAGCATCTGGAAGGGAGCGAGGAATCGCGGATTGCTCAAGTGCACCGGAACGCTCAAAGGGCGCCCATCGCTCCCAGCGACCTGTCGCGGGCTGTGCCACTCGAGGTAGCATCTTCCGTCCGTTGCCCTGTCGACGCGCTCCTGGAGGGGACGCTGCTTGGAGGCGGGCAGCCAACCGGAGAAGAGAACGGTGTGATCGGTGGCGCTGAAGTAGGACTGAATCGTGTAGTACAGCTCGTTCATGCGCAGGTTGGCCCAGAGATCGCGCAACTCGTCGGATTTCGCCTCGACGATTGCGCGCGCCACCCCGGCGAGGTGTTCCTGTTCCCCACGCATGCGCGCCAGCTTGGCGGTAAGGTCGGCGAGCACGCCGTGCTGCAGTCCCGCAGCCTCGCGCGGAAACTCGATCCTCCTCCAAGCGTGATCCGCGAGAATGCGTCCGACCACCTGGTCGTCGCGTTTCATCGAGATGACGAGAAGCGTAACGGAAGTCTCGTCCTTTCCGTAGTTGAGCACGACGGAGGGGTGCTCCTGCATCGCCGCTGCGAGGGACGCGAAGCGATCGCCCGCGACGGAGCCGGCCTGGATGGTGAGGAAAGAGTAGCGGGAGCGGGCACGGACCGCCGCCCCGACATCCCCGAAGAGCCGCATCTGCCGCTCGATCTCCTCGAGCTTGAGGATCTCCGACTGGAGATTCTTCTGCCGGTCGCGAATCGCTTGAATCCGAGCAGTCACCTGCTCAATCGCGTGAGCGCTCGCTTCCTGATCGACGGCGGTAAGCTTGGCTATGTCGAGGCGCTCCGGATCGCCGGGGGAGAGATCCGCGGTCTTGAGGACCGACTCGATCCGCTTGCGCAGCTCGCCGACCTTGGCCGCCGCGACTCGTGGGCTTCGCCCGCGGAGCTGGGCGCCCCAGCCGCCTGCAAGCTCCTTGATCTTGACGAACTCGATGACCCCCACATCGAGGAGCTCCCTCGTTACGCGATCCACGTCCTGGGCGAGGACGACCGCGACCAGATGCTTCATGCGCGCAGTGACCATCATGGCTTTCGCCCGGTCCTTTCCCCGGTGATCCCGTAGGACTTGGCGTTCAGGATGGTCATCATCCTTCGCATCTCTTGGCGCTTCAGCACGAAGTAGGCGAGGATGATGCCTACGGTAAAGGGGTAGCCTGCGAGGGACTTCCGCACCTCGCTTTCCATAACCTCCTCGAGGATCTGCTCGATAAGGATAACGCGCCCGGTTCCGTACTTTTCTCTTGATGACAGCAGACCCCGGACGGCCGGATGTTGCGCGCTCACGAGCGTGGCGACCGCGCCTTCCGGATCCGGGGAGGAGTAGGCAGTCTCGATCGTCGTGCGCCGGATCGATCGCCCGTGCGGGATGATCAGGCGCATGGTCCGCTCGAGGGGCAGATTGTAGAAGTGTTTGAAGCGGGTGATCCAGGTCACGTTGAGCAGGTCGACCTCCACGCCGACGATCCGCTTCGCGACCGCCACGTCGGCGCGGTCCAGCCTCTCGATCGTCTGGTTGAGCTGGCGGTAATAGAGCTGGTCGAGAGCGGCCTCGATGGGAAAGAGACTCTGCTCGCTCTTCATTTCATCCGCCCTCTCCGCGATGATCGCCGCGTAGGGGGTCTTCTTGAGGATCTGGACGAGCTCCTCCACGCCCCCGGCGGCAAGGATGCTATCGACCGAGAGGTCATAGCAGACCTTCTCACGCAGCAGGTAACCCATCGAATCGGTGATGTCCCTTCGGCGCACGGTCTTGTCGAACCAGAGGCGCAGGCAGTCCTTGAGGCTCCCGATGTCGTAGCTCATCTCGAGCGCCACGATGAGCCGGCGGATCCTCTCGCGGACCTGGCGCTCCAGGTCGCGCAGGAGTCCGATCTCCATTCGCAGGAGCGCAAGCTCGCTCATTTTGAGGTCGCCGGTCTGGTTGTACGTCGAGACGACAGGCTCGTAGGGGCCGCCCTTCAGGAGCTCGATGGCCTCGGGAAGCGAGGGGGCGCGCTCCATCTGGGCTAGAAACTCAGGGGAGAGGAGCTTGCTAAGGCGAGCGCGCAGCTTCGCGTTGATGAAGGCGTAGTTTTGGATTGGGCTGGCCAAAAAGCTCCCCTCCTTCGCGCCTGCTTGCCCGTAGCGGAGGGCGGGCAGTCCATGGGCAGTCGGTAAGCTCTGACTCGATTTAGGGACGAGGTCCGACGCTGGGGGTGACGATGAGCCTGACGATGCGCTCGACAATCGCGTCGAGCGAGGCCGAGCGTTCTGCCGCGGCCGCTTGATGCGCTTCCCGCGCTTGACGGACGATGGAAGCACGCTCATCGTTCGTCTCCGATCGCGCGGCATCCACGCGCGATCGGAGCAGGCCAGCTGCCTGCTCGCGGGCGCGCTTGATCGAATCGGCAATTTCCGCCTCGGCCGCTTCCTTCTCTTCGGAGAGCCGGCGGCGCACCTCTTCGATCATGCGAGCGGATCGCTCCTCCACCTTCAGGATTGCGTCTACAATCTCCTGCATTGAGGGGACCTCGTCTGGCACCAATTGATGTGACATTATATAATTCGGAAAGATTCTTGGTATGATCTTACTACGTTTTGGGCAAAGAGAAAAGAGGGCGGCGTTAGGAAATGAAGTACCGAATGCTCGGCAAGACAGGATTCAACGTTTCGGAGATTTCCCTCGGTACCTGGCAGGTCGGGGGGAAATGGGGAGAGCGCTTCGACGAGGGGAACGCGGAGCGCATCGTCAATCTCGCGATCGACCAGGGGATCAACTTCATCGACACGGCCGATGTCTACGGCGACGGCTTAAGCGAGGCGGCGGTCGCACGGGTTGTGCGCTCCCGCAGCGAGCGAGTCTTCGTCGCGACAAAATGCGGACGCAAGATCTCCCCGCACGTCGCCCGGGAGTACACTCCGCCCCGGCTGGTTTCCTTCGTGGAGAAAAGCCTCAAGAACATGGGCCTGGAGACGATCGATCTCATCCAGCTCCACTGCCCGCCAACCGAGGTCTACTATCGACCGGAGATCTTCGAAACCTTCGACCGGCTGAAGGAGGCGGGAAAGATTCGAAATCTGGGCGTGAGCGTCGAGAAGGTCGAAGAGGGCCTGAAGGCCATCGAATATCCGAACGTCGCCACGGTGCAGATCATCTTCAACATGTTCCGCCATCGCCCGAAGGAGCTCTTCTTCTTCGAGGCTCGGCGGCGGAACGTCGGGATCATCGTGCGCGTTCCCCTCGCAAGCGGGCTTCTCTCGGGCAAGTTCACCAAGGACACGATCTTCGGGAAGGAGGACCATCGCACCTTCAACCGCGAGGGCGCGGAGTTCGACAAGGGCGAGACCTTCTCCGGGGTCGACTACGCGACAGGACTACGGGCGGCCGACGAGCTGAAGAAGCTCTTCCCCTCAGGTGATCCCCTCGCCGCCTGGGCCTTGCGCTGGATCCTGATGTTCGATGCGGTGAGCTGCATCATCCCCGGGGCCTCCTCGTCCGGGCAGGTCACGGCGAATTTCAACGCCGCTGCGCTCCCCCCGCTCACCGACGAGCAGATGGCCGGGGTCGAGGCGGTCTACGCGAAGATCAAGCCACAGGTGCACCAGCTCTGGTAGTGTCGCGCGAACTTGCGCGCTTTTGAGTCGCGCGAACTTGCCCAATGAACATCACGTTTGCGGGGCAATTGTGCTTGACGGCTACGCCGAGATTGTGTAACGTCACCTCTATGAACGCACAGACAGTGCAGAGAGTCGTCACGGTTCTAGTCATCGTAGTACCTCACGCTTCTCCGCACTGGTGTGCACCTTAACGGCCATCGGCTTGTAAGTCGGGCCCCTCTCGGTGAACACCGGGAGGGGCTTTTTTTATGTTCAGGGGGGTCCACATGAGGTTTACGGGAGCATCTCTCACGATCAAGCTTCTCGAGCAACAGGGCATCGATATCGTCGCGGGCATTCCCGGCGGCGCAAACCTTCCGCTCTATCACGCCTTGGGACAGAGCTCGATCCGCCACATTCTCGTGCGCCACGAGCAGGCGGGCGGCTTTCTGGCGCAAGGCATCGCTCGGTCGACGGGAGGCGTAGGGGTTTGCCTTGCAACCTCGGGACCGGGAGCTACCAATCTCCTCACCGCCATCGCGGACGCCAAGCTCGACAGCGTCCCGCTTGTCGCAATCACCGGCCAGGTGCCGACCTCCCTCATCGGAACCGATGCCTTTCAGGAGGTCGATACCTACGGATTGACGGTCCCGATCACCAAGCACAATTTCCTTGTGAGGAACGCGAGCGATCTCCTTACCATAATCCCCGAGGCCTTCAGAATTGCACTGTCAGGGCGCCAGGGGCCGGTCGTCATCGACATTCCCAAGGACGTTCAAAACGCGGAGATCGAGGTCGAAGAGCTGCCGCCCCCGATCCTCCGCGATCCCAACCCGAAGATCGATTCCGCCGTTCTCGCGCAGATGGCAAGGCTGATCTCTGCCGCACGTCGCCCGCTCCTCTATGTCGGCGGCGGGGCAATCGCAGCCGATGCGGCAGAGGAGATTCGCGCGCTCGCCGCCAAGTGCGACATGCCCGCAGTCACCACCTTGATGGGTCTTGGGGCGCTTCCCTCAAGGAATTCACGCCTCCTCGGCATGCTCGGCATGCATGGGGAGCTTTCGACCAACGCGGTCGTGGAGCGGGCCGATCTGCTCATCGCGCTCGGCGCGCGCTTCGACGACAGGGCGACCGGCGATGCTCGATCCTTTGCAAGGGAAGCGGCGGTGATTCACCTCGACATCGATGCCTCCGAGATCGGCAAGATCCGTCGAGCGGACCTTTCGCTTGCATGCAATCTCAAGGAGGAGGTCGCTCGCCTTTCGAGCCTCCTTGCGCCGGAAAGCCGGGATGGGTGGCGCGCGGAAATCGCTGAGATCCTCTCGTCGAAGCCCCCCTTGGTTTTTGATGACCCCTCGCACCCGTCAAACCTCCTCGAGTCTCTTGCGGCGATGGTGCCTGCCGATTCGATCGTCACAACCGACGTTGGACAGCATCAGATGTGGGCTGCACAGTGGTGGCCCGTGACCGGGCCGCGAAGCTTCCTTACGTCCGGCGGCTTGGGAACGATGGGCTTCGGAATCCCGGCAGGCATTGGCGCCGCGCTTGCCAACCCCGACCGAACCGTGGTCGCCATCACCGGGGACGGCTCGCTCCTCATGAATATCCAGGAGCTTGCCACGATCGCGGAGCTCGGGCTGGACATCAAGATTTGCGTGCTCAACAACGGCCATCTCGGCCTGGTGCGGCAGCAGCAGGAGCTCTTCTACAACCGGCGCTTGGTGGGCTGCCGCTTCGAGGCGCGGCCCGACTTCGCGGCCATCGCGGCGGGCTTCGGGATACGCTCATCTACCATCGGGCTGCCGCATCGGTACGATGAAATCGCAGAAGCGCTCTCGTCCCCGGGTCCGGTGCTTCTCGACATCGCGATTCCCGAAGCCGAGAATGTCTACCCCATGGTGCCTCCCGGCAGGTCGAATGCAGAGGCGATAATCGGTCAGGCGGCGCTGATATGAGCGAGCTGCCCAATATGGTCATCGAGCTTTCCACGAACAACCATCCAGGCGTCCTGACTCACGTGATGAGCCTCTTCTCCCGAAGGGGGTTCAACCTGGAGGCCATGCTCTGCGCGCCGGACCGTCAGGCGGAGACAAGCAAGATGTATCTCCTCGTCAAGAACGATGAGCGGCTCGATCAGATCGTAAAGCAGCTTTCGAAGCTCTACGACGTGCGAAGCGCAGTCATCCGGGATGACGTGGATCATACCGTTTTCACGAGAATCGAGGAGGCGCTGCGGTAGCGGCGCGCTTTTCATCGGGTCCGAGCGGATTCGCTTCACGTAAGGAGGAAATCGAGCTTGGAGACCGTATTCTCTTCCGCAAGCGGCGGGTAGACCATGAGCTTCATATCGCTCGAGTCGAGGAGGGAGAGGGCGATCGTTTCGAAGGCCATGAGGCCGCAGCCTGGATGACGAATCCATTTCGGGCTCGCGTGGGTGCGAAGGACATCCTGGCGCGGCCACCACGCTCGGAACTCTTCGCTCGATGCGGTCAAGATCGAGATCAAACGCTCGAAATCGGGGTCGCCGGCGTAGCGGGCGGTATCGGCGCGAAACATCGCGAGGGACCTTCGTGCGACCGCCTCCCAGTCCGCGAGAAGGAGGCGGCGCTCCTCGTTCGCGAAGATCATCGAGAGGATGTTGCGCTCGTCGCCTTGAAGCCGGGAGTAGTCGCCGAACAGCGCCACAGCCGCCCTGTTCCACGCGAGGATGTCCCAGCGGCGTCCGACGACAAGAGCCGGTTGTCCGCTGAGGCTTGCGAGCATTCGATGGAGCGATTCCGGGACCTGTTCCGGTCCTGTCGAACGCGACACCGGATGGGGCTTGCGTGCGAGGTCGAAAAGCCTCTGCCGCTCGGCCGGATCGAGGTAGTAGTTTCCATACCGGCATAGAATAAGAACTGTTTCGCCTTCTGAACAGCCGACAGGATGCTCCTCACAGTGTATGAAGGAGGAAGCACATGGCTTCAGAACATGCAGTCATCCTCGGCGGCTCGTCGGGAATTGGACTTGCCGCCGCTCGCGAGCTTTTGGGCCGGGGGGTGACGGTGACGATAGCGGGAAGGGATCGGAAGAGGCTCGAAGAGGCTCGAAGAGGCCCGTAGGTCGCTCGAGGGCAGGGCGAAGGCGTCCGCCGTGGACGCCGCGAACCCGCAGGAGGTAGGGGCGTTTTTCGCCGGGGTCGGAACGTTCAACCACCTCGTCCTCGCCTTCGGGAGCCGCAGGGGGGCCGGCGCACTTGCAACCATCAGCATGAAGAGGTGCGGCTCGGCTTCGAGGAGAAGGTTTTCCCGCACATCGCCTGCGCCAAGGCCGCGTTGCCGCACCTTGGCAGCGGGGGGAGCATCACCTTCGTTTCCGCGGTCTCCGGGCAGGCCGCCATGCCCGGCACGGCTGGAATCGGCGCCGCGAATGCGGCCATCGCAGCGATCGTGCCTATCCTCGCCAGGGAGCTTGCGCCGACGAGGGGGAACGGGGTTTCTCCAGGGGTCGTCGACACCCTCTGGTGGGACTTTCTGAGCGTGGAGCAGAGGACGGCGGCCTTCGCCGGATTCGCCGCGCAGACCCCGGTCGGGAGGGTCGGGCGAGCGGAGGACATCGCGGACGCGATCGCCTTCCTCGTCGGCAACACCTTCCTGTCGGGTCATCTTCTGATTTGTGACGGCGGTGCGCGGCTCGCAAACTGACGCAGTGGCCGCCGCCGGCGTCGACTTTTGCCGCACGCCGTGCGGCGGCCACACCTATGGATCTTTTTTCCGCTGCCCATGCGGCTCGATCGTCTGCGGGACTGGATCCAGGAACGGTCGAAATCCGCATAGTTCGTGTTGAAGGATGGGCCCCAGGCGAGCGGCAGAAAGGGGGGCGAGACGGTCACCCTCAGGCTGGGAAACGGTGGAGCGAAGCGCGACGGGCCAGGCGAGCGCCGCGTCGCCTAGAGGTGGCCCGTGATGAGCGCCCCGATGAGAAAGCCGACCACCGCGACCCCGAGGCCGACGATGAACATGTCAATCCCGCTTCGGATGATCCCGCGCCCGGTGAAGACGCTGCGCGCTGCGCCGACGACGAAGTGGGCGAGCATGCTGATCGCGAAGGAGATCCACCTGGTGAGAAGCCCGACGCCGAAGAGGAAGGGGAGTACCGGGATGATGGCGCCGCAGGCGGTCGCGATCCCGGTCGTGAGGGCCTCGCGCATGGGAGAGGCGACCTCGCCCGAGATGCCGAGCTCTTCGCGCGCCTTCTCGTGGAGCGCGATCTCCGGGTCAGCCATGACCTGGCTCGCGGCCTTGCGGGCGGCTTCCGCGGGCATGCCTTTCGCCTCGTAGAGGAGGGCGAGCTCCTCGGTCTCGACCTCGGGCATGAGCTCCATCTCCTCGCGCTCCATCGCGATCTCGTGCTGCCACACCTCCTGCTCGCTCTTCGCGGCGAGGAAGCCGCTTCCCCCCATCGAGAGGGCGTCCGCGACAAGGCCCGAGACGCCGGAGAGGACTACCGCGCTCTCGGGGACCTGCGCCCCGATGACCCCCATGACGAGACCGAAGTTCGCGGTGAGGCCGTCGTTGAAGCCGTAGATGACGTTGCGCAGGAAGCCCCCGGAGCCGGAATGGTGCCACGGCTCGCCCGCCGAGCCTTTGAGCTCGCTTAAGACCTCGGCGTGGTTGGCCTCCTCGCGGGCGATGCTCCGGACGATCTTGCCTCGCTCGGCCGCGTGCGTGCGCGCCTCGGCGGAAAGCGTGGGGCTTTCGGCGGGCTGGCCCCCCGTCGCCTCCGAAGGCCCGGTGGCGCGCGCGGCCCCCGCGGCCCCCTCGAGCCCCGCCGCCGCCGTCTCGGCCTTGCTCTCGCCGAGGTAGAGGCGCACCTCGCGCGACTCGTCGGCCACCCGCAGCCCGAGTACCACCGAGGCGTTCCCATGACGGGCGAGCCACGCCAGGAGCCGCGTGCGCGCGCTCGGCTTCCACTCGCCGACGCTTTCGCCCGCCTCGCGGATCATGTCGAGGTAGGTGGCCTGATGGCGGAGCTCCACCTCGGCGAGGCGCTCGAAGATCTGCCGCCGCTGCTCGCCCTTCTCGATCGACGCGAGCGCCTTGTAGATGTAGGCCGACTCACCCTCGTCCTGCCAATGCGCCTTGAGATTGCGAATGTCCATGGGGCCTCCTGTGTGGATGGCCCGGATTGTAGCGCGCCGATTCGGGTAAACGCAAGGCGCTCCGCGCCCTCCGGTCGCGCGCGCCGCACGCGACAGCCCGCGAAGCCCATCGCACTCGATTGCCCAGATGAGTGCGAGCTGCCTATATTCACCACTATGGAAACGCGGAAGCTCTACTGCGAGGATCCCCGCTTGATCGAGTTCCAGGCCAGGCTCGTCGCCTGTGAAAAGAGCGCGAAGGGCTGGGAGGTCGAGCTCGACAAAACCGCCTTCTATCCTGAGGGGGGCGGCCAGCCGAGCGACCGGGGGTGGATCGACGGGGTCCCGGTGCTCGACGTGCAGCAGGCGAACGGATCGGTACGCCACCTCGTCGCCGCTCGGCTGGCCGCTGCGCCCGGCGCGACGCTTACCGGGAAGCTGGACTGGGAGCGGCGCTTCGACTACATGCAGCAGCATACCGGACAGCACCTCGTCTCCGCCGCCTTCCTGGAGCTGCTGGGAGTGGAGACGGTTTCGGTTCATCTTGGCGAGAGCTACACCGCGGTCGAGCTCGACGCCGCGGTCCTCGCGGAGGCCGACTTGGCCGCAGTGGAGGAGCGCGTCAACGCGATCATCGGCGAAAATCGTCCAGTGCGCGCCCTGTTCGTCCCGCGGGAGGAGATCGACGATGCCCTTGCGGGCGGAGGCCGAGGCGATGAGACCGCGGGCGGCAGGTGGCGAGGGGGTGGGGGCGAAGCGCACGGCGGGGGAAGCGGGGCTTTCTCGGAGGAAGACGCGCCCCCCCGACGCTATCGACTTCGAAAGACGCCGCCCGATCTTCCGATCGTGCGCCTTGTGGAGATCGAAGGCTTCGACCTGTGCGCCTGCGGGGGCACCCATCTCGCAAGAACCGGCGAAGCGGGGCTCGTTCGCGCGGTCGGCAGCGAGACGATCCGACGCCGCGTGCGCGTCCAGTGGAAGATCGGGCGGCGCGCCTATCGCGACTATCAAGAGGCAAGCGAGCTCACCGCTGCCCTCGCGCGCGAGCTCGGCGGAAGGGCGTCGGAGAGCCTCGAGCGGGTGCGCGAGCTTCTCGGCACCCTGAAGGCCTCGCGGAGCCTCGCCGCCCGGCTCGAGCAGCGCCTCGCCGAGCTCACCGCCGCCACCCTTCCGGTCGAGCGCCTGCGCGCCGCGGACGGCTCCGAGCTCGAGCGCGTCGCGCAGCTTTTCTCAGGGGAGAGCGAGACCTTCATCCGGGAGCTTTCGGAGCTACTCGCCGCGGCGCCGCGGCGATTGGTCTGCCTGGTGAACGATACGGGGGAGCGGCTCGACCTGTCCATCGCCACCGGGTCGGAGTGCCGAGTGGAGATTGCCAAGCTTGTGGAGCCGCTTCTTCCCCTCGTGGAGGGGCGCGGCGGCGGCAGGCAGGGGCGGTGGCGCGGAAGCGGGGTCCGGCGCGAGGGGGCAAGCGCCTTCCTTGCCGGGCTTCGCGACGCCCTTCAGTCGGCTCCTGGGCCCTGATCCGTCTCTTCGCGGGAAGCGCGCGACTTGCCTCTCTTGCGCAGAACATGAGCGACGACGATGCCCGCCGCGAGGAGCGCAAGGACGGCAAGAACGAGCGGCTCGAACCTCTTGTACAGAAGGCCGAAGCGCTCACCCTGTTTCCCGAGTTGGAAAAAGAGGGTACTCCAGAAGCCGACCCACAGCGCGGCGCCGACGGCGTTGTAGAGAACGAATCGTCCCCAGGCCATGCGCGTAGTCCCGGCGACGATTCCGTTGAGCTGACGGAGGACCTCGACGAAGCGCGCGACGACCACGATGATCGCTCCCCTGCGGTTGAAGAAGCCCTCGGCGTAGTCGAGCCGGTTGGGGGTGAGGAGCAGGTAGCGCCCGAAACGGAGAATCAGGGCGCGACCGCCGTAGCGCCCGATCGCGTAGCCGACGTTGTCGCCGAGGACCGCTGCAAGCCACGCGACCGGCAGTAAAATGAAGATATTGAGCTGCCCCTTGGTTGCAAGGAGCGATCCGGCGATGAGCAGGGTCTCCCCCGGCACCGGAACTCCGAAGTCCTCGAGGAAGAGGGCGGCAAAGACCGCCAGATAGCCGTATTCGTGGAGGTAGGGCTCGAACATTCCGACCAGGTGGTGCATGGTCCCCCTTTTGCTGCCGCAAGAGAATGTACTACGCTTGCTCCGGCAATACAAAAGCGCCCGTGCTTTTCGGGCCGGCGAGGGCGCCACGGCGGGCGCGGGCTGCGCGGGCGCAGCGCCCCCGTGTGCGCCCAGGAGCCTCTCGGGTGCGGTCTCCTCGTAAACGCCGCTTCCTGTTCGTGTATGATTTTGCTACAATGCTCGCCCGGAGGCGCGATGGCACGACCGATTTTCGTCCCGCCCGGTGGTCCCGGAAGGGTCCAGCCGAGCAAGGAGATCTACGCTGCGATGGGAGAGGCGAACATCTTCGCCATGCTGCGTGATTTCTACCTCGAGCTCGAAAAGTCGCCCCTGCGCCCCCTTTTCCCCGAGGACATGATCGCCTCCTCGGAGAAGTCTGCGGCCTTTTTCGTTGGGCTGCTCGGCGGCCCTCCGCTCTACCATGAGCGCTACGGAAGCCCAATGCTGCGACAGCGCCATCTCGCCTTTCGCATCGACCGCGCGGCGCGCGACCTTTGGCTCGACAGCTTCTACCGGATCCTCGAGCGGGCGGAGGAGCGCTATCGGTTCCCCGGCGAGCACCTACCCGATTTCAAGCAGTTCCTCGCCGAGTTTTCGCTCTGGATGATGAACGCCGAGTGAAGGGGCGATTGCGGCGCACGCCGTGGCGGTCGGCAGCGCCGAACAGGGGGAGTATTCCATGAAGAGCACAATCATCCTTGATCCGCATCCCCGGACCGTCGACCTTCTCTTTTCCAAGGCCGAGCTGCGCAGATTGCGCTCCCTCGGCAAGGTGGTGAGCCACGACGGCGAGCGCATGCCCGACGCCGAGGTCGACCGCCTGCTCCCGGACGCGATCGCCATCGTAGGCCAAACGACCCTTCTGCGCGAGCGCTTGAACCGGGCGCCGAAGCTGCGCGCCATCATCAACGTTGAAGGCAAC
The DNA here is from genome assembly GCA_027314665.1 of Spirochaetales bacterium. Classification (GTDB taxonomy): domain Bacteria; phylum Spirochaetota; class Spirochaetia; order DAHUYW01; family DAHUYW01; genus DAHUYW01. Next base: position 2,441 of record DAHVAK010000150.1, on the reverse strand, counting down.
TTTCAGCCGAACATCGACTACGCCGGGTGTCTCGAGCGCGGGATCTACGTCTTGAATGCGGGGGTAGCCTATTCCTATGCCGTCGCCGAGATGGCCGTCGGATTCGCCCTCGCGATGGCGCGGGGCATCCCTCAGGCAGATCGCCGCTTCCGCGAGGGAAAGGAGGTCTACGGGAGAATCTCCAACGAGGAGAGCTTCCTGCTCCGCAGAAAACGGGTGGGTCTCATCGGCTATGGGAGCCTCGGGCGAGCCCTCGCCCCGCTGCTTCGGCCCTTCGGCTGCGAGCTGTACGCCTACGATCCCTGGCTCCCCGACGGCTACCTCGTCGAGCAGGGTCTCTCGCCGCTTCCTTTGCGAGAGCTTCTCGCAAGCTGCACGGTGATCTATGTGCTCGCCGGTGCAACCACCGACAACCGGGCGATGCTCGGGCGCGAGGAGCTCAATCTGATCAAGAAGGATTCGATCTTCGTGCTCTTGAGCCGGGCCTCGGTGGTCGACTTCGACGCCCTGACGGCGCACCTGAAGACCGGCAGGTTTCGCGCGGCGATCGACGTCTTTCCCGAGGAACCCTTCGCGCGCAACCATTCCATTCGCACCCTTGACAATGTCCTTCTTTCCGCGCACCGCGCCGGCGGACTTGCCGAGAGCTACCAGCTCATGGGCGAGATGGTCATCGACGATCTCGCCCTCATCTGCAAGGGGCTCTCTCCGGTTCGCCTCCAGCGGGCGAATCGCGAGACCGCTCCGAAAATGCAGAGCAAGCCCGTGACCAGGTAGAGCCATCGGGTCGAAGCGGCGCGCGCGGCGGAGAAAGTCCTCGTTTTTGATTGACAAGAACCGGAGAAGTAAGGTAGGTTTTTTCTAAGAATTTCCCTATGGAGCAGATGGAGAAGAAAAGAGATTGGAGAGGACTTCTGTCGCAGCGGAGATCGTGTCCAGAGCGTTCTCCGTCCAGGGGTTCAATCTTTTGGAGCCGTGCAGCATTGCCACAATCGGCACGCGCATTCCAAAGGATTACTTTGTTACCACAGGCAGGGGTGAGAGTGACATCACGATTCATGCAGGCTCGTACCATCTCGCGCTTCGAAACGCCGGCATCGAAATGTGCAACATCATCACCTATTCCTCCATCCTTCCGGCCTGTGCGAACGAGGTCCAAAGACCGAGTGAGCTGATCCACGGCTCGGTTCTTGAGACAATCATGGCCGTGAGTACCTCGCGTGGGGGAAAACGGGCGACGGCGGGGATCATTTGGGGTTGGCTTCACGCCAAGAGCGGCGAGAAGCATGGCGGGCTTGTTTGCGAATACAACGGCGCGCTCCCCAAAGAGAGAGCCGAAAAGCAGCTCCGCGAAAGCTTACACGAGCTGTACGCTAACGGCTACTCGGAAGACTTCCGACTCGGCGGCACCGAGCTCCAGATCGAAAGCTTTGTTCCCCAGAAGCGCTTTGGAACCGCAATCGTCTCGCTCTGCTTCTTGAATCACTACGTTCCTCTCGTTCACCTCGCAGGACAGAGAGCCTTCGTCTGACGATGAGTCAGGTCTTCCTCGATCTCGAGCAAGCTTACCGCGCTCAAGAGGGCTCGCGCTTCGCGGTCATCTCCGCCCCCTACGACGGAACAAGCACCTGGAAGAAGGGGGCCGACCGGGGGCCGGAGGCGATCATCGCGGCTTCCGCCCACCTCGAGCTCTACGACATCGAGACCGACAGCGAGGTCTATCGTCGCGGGATCTACACTGCCCGAGAGGAGCTCGACCTGACCACCCCGGAGCGGATGGTAGAATCGGTCGAGCGGGCAGTCGGGGGCTTCCTCTCCCGCGGAGCGGTTCCGGCGCTCCTCGGGGGGGAGCATTCCGTGACGATTGGCGCCGTGCGTGCGGCCCGCGCCGCCTTTTCCGGCCTTTCTGTGCTCCAGATCGACGCCCACACCGATCTCCGCGACGAATACGAGGGATCGCCCCTGAACCATGCCTGCGTGATGGCGCGCGTCTCGGAGCTCTGCCCCATCGTGCAGGTCGGGATTCGCAGCATGGACGCAAGCGAAAAGGCTTGCTTCCAGCGCACGCGGGTGTTCCTCGCAGAGGAGATCACCGGGCGCACGGGTTGGGAGCAGCGCGCGGTGGAGCTTCTCTCCCCGGAGGTCTACATCACCTTCGATCTGGACGGGCTCGATCCCTCGATCATGCCCTCGACCGGAACGCCCGAGCCGGGAGGACTTTCCTGGTATGAGAGCCTCCGCCTGCTCCGCCTCGTGGCGGAGCGCAGGAGGATCGTCGGATTCGACGTTGTGGAGCTGTGCCCGGGGGCGGATCATGCCGCGGACTTTCTCGCGGCAAAGCTCGTGTACAAGCTCATGAGCTACATCTCGGCTGCGGAGCGCGGCGCGCTTTCCTCGAGGAGCCACGGCGCGTGAGTAGCGCGGCCATAAGAATCGGCGCG
>DAHVAK010000147.1 GCA_027314665.1 Spirochaetales bacterium | reverse complement strand
TCTCCGAGCGGCCCCCTCCCCTTCGAGAGCCCGCGGAGGGCTCCTGCGGCAGCGAGAGCTCCTCGTCAAGCCTCAGGTCGCCCAGGGAGGAGAGCTCTTCGCCGAAGCCGACGCCCTCATCGACGTTGGGCACCTCGATCTCGCCAGGCGCGGATTCGGGCGCCTCGAGCCCCCCTCCGACAGGGGCTTCGAACGCGAAGCCCTCCGCTTCCGCGCCCGGAGCCTCCTCGCTCTCGACCGGCTCCTCATTCGGGCGCCCGGCGGTTGCCTCCGCATCGGGGCCGCCCTCGGCCCTCTCTCCCGCCGCCGGGCTCTCCCCAAAGGCCCTGAGATCGCCTAGATCGCCGAGCCCCGCGAAAAAGTCCTCCCCGGTCGTCTCGGGCTCGATCGGAGGCTCGGGCGCACCCGCCTCGGGCCCGGCGCTCGCCACAGCCTGAGGCTCGCTCGTCGACTCAGGAGCGCCGCGCGCCGCACCCCTGCTCTCGAGGCCAGAGGCGGCCTGTGCAGGCGCCTCGCTCTCTTCGAGCCCGGAGCCAAAGCCGGATTCCTCGAGCTCGGCCTCGAACCCCTCCTCGCTCCCCACCGGCTCCTCACTCGGGCGCCCGGCAGTCGCCCCCGCATCGGGGCCGCCCTCGGCCGGCTCTCCCGCCGCTGGGCTCTCCCCAAAGGCCCCGAGATCGCTTAGGTCGCCGAGCTCCGCGAAGAAGTCCCCCTCGGTCGTCTCGGGCTCGGGCTCGGTCGAGGGCTCGGCCTGTGCGGGCACATCGCCCTCTTCGAGCTGCGGCTCAAAGCCGGCATCTTCGAGCGCGGCGCCGAAGGGGCGTTCGGGCTCGAGGCCGGCATCCAGGGCTCCCTCACCCGGCCCGAGCTCGGAGGGGATTCCCTCGGTCGGAGGCTCCTCCTCACCCATGAGCTCGTCAAGCCGCGGAACCGTGAAGAACAGCTCCTCGTCGCTCCCGGGCTCGGCGGCCGCCCGAGGGGCTTGCGCCGGGGATGCAGGGGGAATGGCGGTGAGCTCGGATTCCTCGGCCTCGCCCTCGCTTCGGAGGAAATCCTCGAGGAAGAGGGCGGAGCTCTCCTCCTCCTCGGACGGAAGCGAGGCGGGAGGGGGAGATAGGTCCACAAGGGCCTCGGCGGACGTGGTGTCGGGTCCCGCCCCGACGGGGGGAGCCTCAAGGACCCTCCCCGTCGAGGGTTTCCCAGCGTCAGCGAGACCCGGTGCGCTTACCTCGCTTCGCTCGGTGGCGCGGCGCAGAAGCCCAGGCCCGCCGGGTCTCACCCGGGCCTGATCGACCAGCCCTTGCGAAGCCGCGGCGGAAGCCGCCGGAGCCTCAGCCGACGCGGTGGGGGTCCCGCGTGCGGGGACAATGGACTCCGCGGCGGAAGCCGCCGGAGCCTCAGCCGACGCGGTGGGGGTCCCCCGTGCGGGGACAATGGACTCCGCGGCGGGGAGGGCCGGCGAGGCAACAGAGGCAGAGCGCACGGGCGCAGCCGGCGACCTGACGGGGGCCCCTTGGATAGGGGCGGCCCTCCTCGGAGGCTCCGGAGCGGGAGCTGGGGGCTGCGCGGTTTGAGAAGCGTCGGAAGGCTCCGGTTGAGGAGACTCGGGAGTCGAGAGCAAGGCTTCGAGGTCCACCGCCGGCTCCCCGCCTTCGGGGGGGGGAACATCCTCGAGACGCTCCCCTCTGCGGGCCAGAACCTCCGGCTCGTTCCCGAGGCTGTTGAGCTCCTTCTTGAACTTCTCCAGGTTCTGCAGACTGGGCATTCGGCTTCCTCGGGGCTACGTGGCTGCGACCGCGACCTCTACGTCAATTCTCGGCCCCTCCTGCGCCCATCTTAGCGCAAATGACCACTCCTCGGGGCACGGCGCGCTCAAGTGGCAGGCTTCAGAGGCCGACTACTACTATAGCAGAAGCATGAGAAGCCTGAAAACTGTGCTGAGCGTTCTTCTCTGCCTGATCGCACAGCACGCCTTTAGCGTAGATCAATACTCGCTGGACCTCCACCTGAAGGTCGGTCTCCTCAAGGAGGCCTCGGCGCCTCAGCTCTTCGGTAGAGAGCTGATCTTCTCCTACAAGCCGAGCTATCCGGTTCGCCTCGTCGGGATTGCGTTCTCCGACGAGAACTTCGCGACCGTCCATCCCCTCTATCGCAACACCTTCGGAGTCTATTTCTACGTGCGTCGCGTGCCCGAAGGAGGGACCGACCTCCTCTACCGTCTCGTAGTGGACGGCTTGTGGACGACCGACCCAAACAACCCGAATCAGGTCGACGACGGCACCGGCATCCCCCTTTCGCAGGTCATCATTCCCGCGCGGGAGGTGCCCATCCTCTCAAGCCCCCACTACGAGGGCGGAGGCTCGGTTCGGTTCTTCTTCAGGGCGCCTGCGGATCAGGTCGTTTACATCGCCGGAGACTTCAACAACTGGGATCCCTTCATGAATCGACTGACCGAAATCCGCAAGGGGCTCTACGCGATCACCCTTCGCATTCCGGCAGGCAGCCATGCCTACTACTTCGTGAGCGACGGGACGCGGATGGCCGATCCCCTCAATCCCCAGGTGCAGCTCTCCGCCGACGGCACCTCCCTCTCGATCTTCACGGTGCCCTGAGCGGGGCCTCCTGCGCAGGGCGCCGTTCATCGCTCGCCCCTAGGGGCCGATTCACCGGGTAAAGGGGGGCGCGTCCGAGAAGCACCTCCAGCACATTGCGGGCAGCCTTTTCCTTCAATTCCGCCAGCGACTCTTCACTATAATAAGCGCAGTGGTCCGTGAGGATCGCGTTATCAAGCGAGCGGAGAGTCGTGTCCGCGATCGGGGGCTCCAACTCGAACACGTCCAGACCGGCGCTGTCGAGCCGGCGCTCCCTGAGGGCCTCCACGAGGGCCTCCTGGTCGACAACCGGACCGCGCGAGGTGTTCACGAGGATTGCCCCCGGCTTCATGAGGCGGATCGAAGCGCGATCGATGAGGTGACGATTCTCGGCCCGCAGGGGGATGTGAAGGGAGACGAAATCCGATTCCCGCAGGAGCTCCGCGAAGGAGACGACGAAGCCCGCAGGATCCGCGAGATCGCCCTGGGTGAGGCGATGGTCGCTCACGAGCACCCGCCCCAGCCCGAGGCCGGCGACCTTTCGGTGGAGGGCGCGACCCGTCCAACCGTAGCCGACGATCCCCAAAGTCTTGCCGGCGATCCGCCTCGTCTTCAGCCCCGCATGCACGTTCCACTCGCCGCCGTGAACCCCGCGATCGGTCAGGGGAAGGCGGCGGACGCAGGCGAGAAGAAGGGCGAGGGCGTGGTCGGCCACCTCCTCGTGGCAGTAGTCCGGCACGCGCGCGACCCAAATGCCCCGGCGGGTGGCGGCATCGACGTCGACGTTGTCGTAGCCGGTGCCGTAGCGCGAGATGATCCGGCAGCGGGCGAGCCCCTCGATCTCCTCGCCGCCAAGGCGATACTGATTGACGAGGACCCCGTCGGCCTCCCGCAGCGTGTCGCGGCGCTCCCGCTCCCCTTCGAGCACCACGAGCTCGATCCCGTGTCCGGCGAAGACTCCGCGCTCGATCTCGTAGCTGCCGAAGCGGTCGTCGGTCACGGCAACGATCGGTTTTCTCATGGGGCGTCCTCCATACCCTCTTATCGTGCGCAAGCCCGGAGGCGTTGAGCGGAATCGTGCGTGAGGCGGGGACGACGACGCGGACGCCTCCGACCTCCCGCGCAGGAGGAGCCGGGCGAGGATGCTGTCCCAGTCGTGGCCGCTTGCCGGGCGCGGCTTGAAGTTGCCAAGGCGCTCGGACGCGGTCTCGACCACCCCCGGGCTGTCGAGGGAGATCCAGGGCGCCTCCCGCCGCCAGAGACGATCCACCCGTTCGAAGGCGAGCGCTTGCGCCGCCGGGTCGAGCGAGGCCGAGCGCCAGGCCTCATCGACCTCGCGCTCCCATGCCGGCAGCCGTCCCGCTCCGTCCGGATCGATGGACTCGCGAATGGTGAGCACGGCGAGCTCCCAATGAAAGGTAGCCGTCAGCCGCTCGATCATCCTCGGATAGGGGGTGGAGCGGACCGCAACCTCAACCCCGACGGCGCGCGCCTCGCGGGCGATGAGCCGCGCGGTCGCGATCGCCGCGCGGCGGAGGGATTGGGGGTCGCGGCCGGGCCGGCGCGCTGCGCCCGAGCGAAGGGCGAAAAGGGCGGGAAAACCCCCGTTCGCGGGGAGCCCAAGCCCGCACGAGGCAAGCCCAAGGCTCGCGAGAAGCAGGGCGGGAAGGACTATTCGTCGGCCTGTTCCTCGGCCCATTTCTCTACGTCGAGCGCGAGGCTGCGTGAGGCGACGGTGAAGCCCATCGCCTCGAGATGATTCAGCAGAACCTCCCCGCTGCCGGACAGATCGATCGACAGGCTCCACGCGCCGCGCTCAGCGGCGATTCCGCATAAGTGGCCGATGAGGGCCTTGGCGATGCCAAGACCGCGGTATTCGGAAAGAACGTAGAGCTGAATCACACGCAGGAGCCGAAGGTGCCCGGACGATCGACTCTCCCGGCGTAGGTCCGAGTCGTAGAGCTCCTCGACGGCCCACACGAAGCCCGCCAGATCCTTCCCGGGGGTTAGTGCGCCCAAGACCACCGAACGCTCGCCCGCCGGGTCAAGGCCGCTTCGGGAAAGCCGAAAGCGCTCCTCGACGACGACCCTCGGCAGCCCCGCGAAGGCCTCTATGTATGCCTCTCGGTCGAGGTTGCGCACCAGATCGAGCCGCTCTCCGGTCGCAAGGCCAACTTCGAAATCGCTCAGGACCAGCTCGCCGGTCTCGTCCTCCTCCGGCTCCGGGGCGATGCGCTCCCACCCCCAGGCCTCACAGAGATCGTTGTACCACTCCGTGACCCTGTGCTTGAGCTCTCGGTCCTTGAACGAGAACCACAGCTTTTCGATCCCCTCCTGCTCCTTGAGGGCGTTCTTGAAGCTTCGGAACACCCCCTTTCCGCTCGCGAGGGCCGAGCGCAGCTTCTCCCTCGCGATCGGGTTCCGCAGGGAGACGACGAACTTCTCCATGAGGTGAAAGCCGTCGGCGGAGCCCCAATCAGGAATCGCAACGTAGCGCTCGGGATCCTCTTCGGGCAGCGCCAGATCCTGAATCACGGTGCTCGACTGGGTGTCAAAGGAGAAGCCGCTCTCCTGATTTTCCATCGCGAAGATGATCTGGTCGATCACCTCGGGGGTAAGCTCGAACTGCATGACATTCTCTAATCTCGATTGTACCGACGGTGAGCTTTTACGGTCAAGGAAGGCATCGAGGGGCAATCGCCGCCGGGCGGACGAGCCCCGCCGCCCTCTGGAAAAGGCCCGAAAACTCGCGTATAGTCAATCGGTACGCGGTTGCCAACAAGCACACATCCAAATCAGGAGCTACGCGATGAGTATCATTGATTACGTAGAGGCGCGGGAGATCCTCGATTCGCGAGGGAATCCCACGGTAGAGGTCGATGTCTACCTCGAGGACGGTTCCATGGGCCGGGCTGCGGTCCCATCGGGCGCTTCCACCGGGGAACACGAGGCCATCGAGCTGCGGGACGGCGACAAGAGCCGCTATCTCGGGAAAGGGGTGACCAAGGCGGTCGAGAACGTCAACAACGTGATCGCGCCCGAGGTGATCGGCCTCGACGCCCTCGATCAGGTCGATGTCGATCGAACGATGATCGAGCTGGACGGAACCGACAACAAGGGGAAGCTCGGCGCCAACGCGATCCTCGGGGTGTCGATGGCAACGGCCCGTGCGGCCGCCGATTTTCTGGCGGTTCCGCTCTTCAAGTATCTCGGGACCTTTCATGCCTCGCTTCTGCCCGTCCCGATGGCCAACATCATCAACGGCGGAGCCCACGCGGACAACTCGGTCGATTTCCAGGAGTTCATGATCATGCCGGTTGGAGCCCCCTCCATCCGCGAGGCCGTTCGCATGATGGCCGAGGTCTTTCAAACCCTGAAAGGGGTGCTGAAGGGCAAGGGCTACAGCACCTCGGTCGGCGATGAGGGAGGATTCGCGCCGAATCTCAAGTCGAACGAGGAGGCCTGCGAGGTCATTCTCGCCGCAATCGAGAAGGCGGGATACAAGGCAGGGAAGGATTTCTACCTCGCCCTCGACCCGGCGGCGTCCGAGTTCTACGACGCGGCGAAGAAGCGCTACGTCTTCAAGAAGTCCGACAAGCGCGAGCTGACCTCCGAACAGATGGTTTCGTTCTATTCCGACTGGATCGCAAAGTATCCGATCATCTCCTTGGAGGACGGGATGAGCGAGGAGGACTGGGATGGGTGGAAGCTGCTCACGAACAAGCTTTCCAAGAAGGTCCAGCTCGTCGGCGACGACATCTTCGTCACGAACACCAAAATTCTCGAGAAGGGCATCGAGCAGGGGATCGGAAACTCCATCCTCATCAAGGTCAATCAGATCGGGACGCTCACCGAGACCTACGAAGCGGTAGAGATGGCCAAGACCGCCGGCTACACCGCTGTCATTTCCCATCGTTCGGGCGAAACCTCCGATGATTTCATCGCGGATCTCGTGGTCGCCCTGGAAACCGGGCAGATCAAGACCGGCTCGCTTTCGCGCTCGGATCGCCTGGCAAAGTACAACCAGCTGATGCGCATCGAGGAGCTGCTCGAGGACAACGCGAGATACCCGGGTATGAAGGCCTTCTATTCGATTAAGCGGTAGCGAGGGACCGCATCCCCCTTCTCTTCGCTAGAACTCGATGGTGAAGCGGGAGTAGCGGCCTCGTGGCTCGAGCGGGTCGACCAGCAGCTCCCTCACGTAGGCTCCGGTCGGCCCGCGCCGGAGCCACTGTTCGAAGAGGGCAACGCGATCGGCGGCTCCCTCCGCGACCACCTCCACCGAGCCGTCGTCCAGGTTGCGCACCCAGCCGCCGAGTCGGAGCTCGCCGGCCTTCGCACAGGCCGAGTACCGAAACCCGACCCCCTGCACGCGCCCGACGACGATGGCGTGAAACGCAGCGCTACTCTTTTCCCCCGTCATCTGCCGCCATGACCTCTTCTATCATCTCCGCAACACGGGAGTAGTCGAAGGGCTTGAAGATCACCTTGAAGGGAATCGAGAACTCGGGCCGGAGGAATCCGCTCGTGATGAGAACCTTCTGCTTGGTGCAGTAGGTCGAAAGAAACTTGATCCAATAGTCGCCGCCGAGGATGTCCATCCGGTAGTCGGTTACGATGACGTCGACGTGATGATCGATGAGCTGCTTGATGGCTCCAACCCCGTCGGAGGCGACGATCACCTCGTATCCGCGTTTGCGAAGGTAGTCGCGCAACGTGAGTCGGATGGAATCCTCATCCTCCACGATGAGTATGACCAGCTTGTTCGAATTGTCCATGACCTACGCCTGAAGCAACAGGCTCTTCAGCTCGCTTACGAACTTGTCGAAGTCGATCGGCTTGGGAAAGAAGAGGTCGGCCCCTTCGCCGAGGATCATCTCCCCCTCTTTCGAGTCGCCGAGACCGCTGATGGCAATGACGATGGGATTGTCCAGATCGGGATCCTCTTTTATGGTCTTGCAGAGCTTGTGTCCGTCGAGGCCGGGAAGGGCGATGTCGAGGATGATGATGGCGGGGCGCTCGGATGCGATGAGCCTTCCGGCCTCGAAGCCGTCGAAGGCCTGGAGGATGTCGAACTCAGTGATCTTCTGACTCAGCAGCTCCTTGAGCATGTCGTTGAGCTCTTTGTTGTCGTCGACGATCAGGACCCGCTGACTCAAGGAGCCCTGCGTGAGCTTCTGCAGCTCTTCCGGAATGCGCATCCCGCGGGAGCTCAAGAACTTGCGCAGCTCCTCGCCGTAGATGCGATACTGACCACCCGGCGTCGTGAAGGCCTTGAGGTGGCCGTTCTTGATCCAGTTGATTGCAGTTTGGTTGACGACCCCGCAGATGTTGGCGACCTCGAGGGCAGAGAAGATACGAACCTTCTTTCCGTTCCTTGCCATGGGCTTTCCTTGACGAACTCTCATCCTGTTTCAGTATAGTAAATATATCCAATATGTCAACAGATTTCTTTCAGTTCGTCGGCTTTTTTTTCGGGTTGAAATCGTCGTCTCTGGGTGCCGCGACCTCCTACTCGAGCCCGCTCAAGCGTCGAACCGCCCGCACGGGGAATCCCTTTCGGAGAAGCGAGGCTGCGAGCCGGTCGGGGGACATCCCTCCCCTTCGCCGCAGGCTCTCGGCCGCCCGCTCCATCGCCTCCCGCTCGTCGTCCTCGCTGAGCTCGCCCAAGGCCTCCGAGGCGAGCTCGCGGGACACCCCCGCCTTGGAAAGCCCCGCGGCAAGTCGAGCCCGTCCTTCGGGATTGCGCCGCAGGCGCGAGGCGAGCCATAGCCGGGCAAAGCGCAGGTCGTCGAGGTAGCCGCGCTCGGTCAACTCGGCGACCGCCCGCGCGATCGCCGCCGCACTGAAGCCGCGAAGCTTCAGCTTCAGCTCGAGCTGCATCCTCGAGTGATCGCGAAGGGCAAGCAGCGCAAGGGCCTTTTCCCTGGCGAGCTCGATCTCGCCGAGCGCGCGAAGCTCGACGATCCTTTCCGCAGAGAGCCCGGCGCCGACCGACAGCTCGCCGGATTCGGCCACTGCCCGCGGCACAAAAAAAGAGGAGCCATCCGCAAGGTCGACTCGCGCGACCCCCGCAGCTCCTCCTCTTCCGACCGAGAGAACGCTACTATCGTTTTGAGAATTGGAATCTTCGTCGTGCCTTCCGATGGCCATATTTCTTGCGCTCGACCATGCGGGGATCGCGCGTTAGGAAGCCGTTCGCCTTCAGCGCGGGGGCATTCGCCTCATCGTGAGCCACGAGAGCGCGGGCGATCCCATGGCGGCAGGCTCCGGACTGACCGGTGGGGCCGCCACCCTTTACCGTGATCAGAATGTCGTAACGGCTGAGGCCGTCGGTAACCTGAAGGGGCTGCTGCACGGCATGCAGGTGAGCCTCGACGGTGAAATACTCGGACAGGGCCCGACCGTTGATGGTGATCACACCGGTCCCCTCTCGCAGGAAAACCCGCGCAACCGAGGTCTTTCGCCGCCCTACGCCAATTGCCAAGTTCTTGACCACGTCTTTCCGTCCTCTTTGCCTAAAGCTCGATCTTCTCGGGCTGCTGCGCCGCGTGGGGATGATCGGGACCGGCGTAGACCTTCACGTTCGTGAAAAGCTTTCTGCCGAGCCGTCCACGGGGAAGCATCCCCCTGATGGCCTGTTCGAGTGGGAAGGTCGGCTTGCGTGCAAGGACCTTGTCGTAGCGCTCCGCCGAAATCCCGCCCGGATAGCCCGAATGGCGGTAGTAGACCTTCTTCTCTTCCTTCTGCCCGGTGACCCGCACCTTTCCGGCGTTGACGATGATCACATACTCGCCAACCTCCTGGTGAGGGGTGTAGTAGGGCTTGTGCTTTCCCCGAAGGATGGTGGCCGCTTTGACGGCTACCCGACCCAGAATCTGATCGCTGGCATCGATGAGATACCACTTACGGGTGATTTCCTTGGGGTTCACGAACAACGTCTTCATTGCATACTGCCTTAGTCGCCGGCCTCGCGGATTACCAGCTGCCGATTCGTCAAATCATGCGGTGATGAGGCGTCATGGTCCCATATTCTCGGCAACGTGTCAAGTATCGGGCGCCAGGAGCCAAGGGAAGCCGAGACTTCCGCATCGGGCCTCGGCGTACGTGCTTGCGGCTGGGAGGCTAGGCCTTTGCGCTTCCGCTTCCTCCCTCGCCTGCCTTGGATTGAGCCTCCTCGGCCTCCTCCTTCTTTGCCTCGATGCGATCCTTGATGTCGGCAATTCCGATGAAGACTGCGATGATCCCGACCAAGACCGCGATGATCGGCACTCCCCCGCGCAGGAATTGGAGCACGTCGTTCCACCAGTTCAGACCCCACGAAGGAATGGGAAGGACCGAATAGACCGCGAAGAGTACGAAGACGATTCCGACAACGAGAGCAACCACGCTTTAGCCTCCTCCGAATGTCTTGAGCGTCTATACGATATCGATATATGGGAATTAGTCAATCGCCCCGGCGCCGAAGCCCGTCTTGGCGGTCCCCTGCGGGCCCCCGCCTCAGCGCAGGCGCCCGCGAGCGAGCGCGACGACGAACCCGAGGGCGAAGAGCGCCATGGGAAGGTTGTCGAGGAGAATCTGCACGAGGGGAAGCCCGAAGAGCAGGGGCGCGGCGGGGAGAATTCCAAAGGTCTCGAAGGTGCTGTACATGAGCCGCGCGTACTCGACCACGACGCCGACGACCATGAGCATCCAGGCGGGGTCGCGGGTGTTTGCCCACAGGAGAATAGCAAGGAAGGTGGCGGCGGCTCCGACCGAGAGCTTGACTACCACCGCGACCAGATCGGCGCTCGCCATCTACTCCTAACCCTCTGTAGCCGCGCGAAGTGGCTTGATATCCCCATCGCTAAAGAGGGCCGGCACGATGCTGGGCCCCGGATAGCTCGGCGAAATGAGAATTCCCCGCTCCAGAAGCCGATCGAAGAGCCTTTCGTACTTCTCGCGACCTATCCGTGCGACGAGATAGGGTCCCTTTCGGCTCCAAAACGGCGCATCGAAGCGTCTCCATAGATCCTCGGCGAATTGCGCTCGGAACCTTATCAATTGGAAGATCGTCTTGGTGAGGGCTGCAAGCAGGGCCGGCGAGACGACCTCTCCGGGGTGCGCCCAGCTTCCCGGAGGGTCGCGAAAGGCGGCGATCGCCGGCGCCCCTCCCGCGGGGAAGGGAAGCAGCGGCACGGCGACGGCGGGCCCCCTGATGCGGGCTCCGGCGCGCTCGAGGCCGGCGCCGCCGGAACCGGCGAGGGGCCCCTCGGACCCCTCCTCGCAGAGGAAGGGGCGCCACAGGGCGAGCGGGAGCCCATCGGTCTCGACGAGCGCCGGATCGGGGAGCGCGTCGAGCTCGAGGCTCTGCCCCTCGAGCGGCGAGATCGCGTGCTGAAGGGCTGCGACGCTGCGATAGATCCGAAACTCCCGATAGCCCGGCATGAGCAGGGCGAGAGCCTTCAGGAGCCTTCGCTCGTGAATCGAGGGAAGATCGGCGAGGAGACCCTTGGAGATTTGATTCTTCAGCTCGGTGAGCACCCGCTCGCTGCGGTGCCCGAGGAGGGCGCGTCCCCCGGCCTGCCAGAGATCGAGGTAGCGCCTGCCGTTCTCGCCGTAGAGTCGATAGTCTCGGGCCCGTCGGATCGGCGGGAGGCGGCGGAGGAGGGAGTCCTCGTTCACTGCGACAGGTGTTCCTTGAGGAGCCGCGTCGCGATGATCGGGTTGGCCTTGCCGTGGCTCTCTTTCATCACTTGGCCCATGAGGAACTTCAGCGCATGGTCCTTGCCGGCGTTGTAGTCGGCCACCGACTTCTCGTTGGCGGCGAGCACGCGGTCGACGATCCGCGCGAGGTCTGCCTCGTCGGCGATCTGGGAGAGTCCTTGCGCGGCGATGATCTCGCGTGGAGCGCGCCCGCTCGAGGCCATCTCGACGAAAACCTCCTTGGCGATCTTGCCGCTGATGGTCCCGTCGTCGACCGCCTCCAGGAGGGCGCGGATGTGCTCCGGCTTCGCGGGGAAGCGGTCGATCTCGATGTTCCGATCGTTGAGGACGCTCCTGACCTCGGTCAGGATCCAGTTGGCGATCTTCTTGGGCTCCCGGTAGCCGGCTGCCGCCTCTTCGAAGTAGGCGCTCAGCGGCTTCGAGACGACGAGGGTCTCGGCGTCGAAGTCCGCGAGGCCGTACTGGGACTTCAGCCGCTCCCGCTTCGCCTCGGGGAGCTCTCCCACCCGGGCGCGCAAGGCCTCTACGAACGAGCGGCTAATGGCGATCGGCTTCAGATCGGGCTCGGGGAAGTAGCGGTAGTCGGAGGCCGCCTCCTTCGTTCGCTGCGGGAAGGTCTCCCCGGTCACGTCGTTGTAGCCGCGGGTGCTCTTTCCCTCCGCCTCGAGGGTGGGTCGGCGAGCCTGCCACTCCGCAAGCTGCCGCTGCGCCTCGAAGGAGAGCGCCGAGCGGATCGCGCGGAAGGAGTTCATGTTCTTGATCTCGACGATGGGCGTGGCATGTCGGGCCGCCCCTTCGTAGATCCAGAGGTTGATGTTGGCGTCGCAGCGCAGCGAGCCCTCCTCCATGTTGCAGTCGGAGATCTCGAGGTAGCGCATGATCTCGCGAATCGACTCGACGAAGGCGACCGCCTCCTCCGGCGACCGCATGTCCGGCTCCGAGACGATCTCCAGAAGGGGGGTCCCGCAGCGATTGAAGTCGACGTAGCTCATGTTGGATCCGTCGGCGAGGTGGAGGTTCTTTCCGGCATCCTCCTCCATGTGGACGCGGGTGATCCCTACCCGCCTCATCCTCCCGTCGCTTGCCACGTCGAGGTGTCCTCCGACGCAGATGGGCATGTCAAACTGGGAGATCTGGTAGCCCTTCGGCAGGTCGGGATAGACGTAGTTCTTCCGGTCGAACTTCGTCACCTCGGCGATCCGCGAGCCGAGGGCGAGCCCTGCGACGATGGCCCCCTCGACGAGGGCGCCGTTCACGACCGGGAGAGCCCCGGGCAGACCGAGGCAGACCGGGCAAACCCTGGTGTTCGGAATCCCGCCGAAGCGGTTCTCGCATCCGCAGAAGGCCTTGCTCTTCGTGAGGAGCTGGATGTGCACCTCGCAGCCGATGATCACCTGGTAGGTGATCCCGCTCTCAGTGCGCAGCGCCTCTGCGCCCGCCTTGGTGCCCGGGAGCGCCGCGTCGCTCATCGAAGACCCCCTTTTTCGTGCCAGCTCTCGGCGCACGAGAGGAGCAGCCCCTCGGCGAAGCGTCTCCCCGTGATCTGAACCCCCACCGGAAGGCCCTGCGCCGTGTGTCCGGCCGGCAGCGAGAGCGAGGGCAAGAGGGCAAGGTTGGCAAAGGTGGTGTAGATGTCCGAAAGGTACATCGCGAGGGGATCGTCCACCTTCGAGCCGAGGGCGAAGGCCGGGGTCGGTGCGGTCGGAGAAAGGATCAGATCGTAGCGCGCGAGCACCTCGCCGACCTCCCGGATGAGGAGAGTTCGCACCCCTTGAGCCTTCTTGTAGTAGGCGTCGTAGTAGCCGGAGGAAAGGACATAGTTCCCGAGGAGGATCCTCCGCTTGACCTCCTTGCCGAAGCCGCGCGAGCGCGTCCGCTCGTAGAGCTCGAAGAGATTGGCGATCTCCTTCTCTCGGTAGCCGTAGCGAACCCCGTCGTAGCGCGCGAGATTCGAGGAAGCCTCGGCGGGGGCGATGATGTAGTAGATGGCGACGCTCGCGTCGAGGATGGGCAGCGAGATCGTCTCGACCGTGGCGCCCGAGGCGCGCGCCCAGTCGACGAAGGAGTCGAGCACCTGGCGCACCTCGGGGTCGAGCCCCTCGGCGAGAAACTCCTGCGGGATGGCCATTCGCAGGCCGGCGAGCTCGCGAGGCGCGAGGGAGGCGCCGAGAGGGGCAAAATCGGTGTCGGCGCTCGTCTGGTCCTTGGGATCCCGGCCTGCCGCGACCGAGAGGATGAGGGCGATATCCCGCGGGCACCTCCCGACGATCCCGATCTGGTCGAGCGAGGAGCCGAAAGCAACGAGCCCGTAGCGCGAGAGGCTCCCGTAGCTCGGCTTCAGGCCGTACACCCCGCAGAAGGAGGCCGGAAGACGGACCGAGCCGCCGGTCTCCGAGCCGAGGGCGACCGGAGCCTGGTTGCCGGCGACGACCGCCGCGGAGCCTCCCGAGCTGCCGCCGGTCGTCCGGGTGCGGTCCATGGGGTTGCGCGCGGGGCCGTAGCAGGAGTATTCGCAGCTCGACCCCATGGCGAACTCGTCCATGTTCGTGCGCCCGACCGGGATCATTCCGGCGGCGAGGAGTCGCTCGATGACGGTCGCCGAGTAGGGCGCGATGAAGCCTTGCAGGATCTCCGAGGCGCAGGTGAGCGATCGGCCCTTGATGAGGATGTTGTCCTTGACCGCAATCGGGAGCCCGAGCAGCTCGCTCGAGCGGCTGCCGGCGCGGCGGGCGGCGTCGGCGGCCTCCGCGAGCTCGAGGGCATCCTCGAACCATTCGACGTAGCCGTTCAGGGGATCCCGGGCTTTCGTGTCGGCGAGGTAGGCATCGTGATATGCCGAGACGATCGCCGTCGAGCTGAGCTCCCCCGACTGCAGGCCCGCGCGAAGCTCGCTCAAGGTCAGCTTCGTTACCTCGCTCACTGCTCGTCCTCCAGAATACGCGGTACCGAGAAATAGCCGTCAAGGAACTGCACGGCGAAGCTCTTCACCTCCCTCGGCTCGAGGCCCGCGCGCGCGACGTCCGCCCGTAGGGCCTCGCCCGCCAGAGCTTCGCCAAGGTCGACGTTCACCTGCGAGGTATCGTACCTCGACAGAATCGTGAAGTAGTCGAGTATCTTCTCCATCTGGCCGGCGATCTCCCTGCGCTGGCCGCCGTCCACCGCCAGGCGGCTCAGGTAGAGAATATTCTCCATCGTCTCATCGTCAACCATCGCGACTGATCCTCTCCAACGGGGTGTATCTCGGGATAAACTGAAGCTTTCGGCCGGATTCGAAGGCGACCTGGACCATGAGCTCGCGGCCATTATACCATTTTCTTTCGACGACGCCAGCGCCGTAGTCGTCGTGATAGACCGCGCTCCCGGGCTCGTAGCCCTCGTCGACCTCCTGATCGACTCTCCCCCGGATGCTCAGCAGCTCTTCCGGAATCTCCGAGAGAAACTGCGAGGGGTGCATGGCGGTGACGCGCCCCCATACCAGTCGAGTGCGGCAGGAGGTGAGGTAGAGCTCGCGTCGCGCGCGGGTGATGCTCACGTAGAACAGCCGCCGCTCCTCCTCGAGGTCGTCTTCGAGCTCCTCGCGCCGCCCCGGGAAGAGCTCATCGTCGAGCCCGGTGACGATCACCCGATCGAACTCCAGGCCCTTCGTGTTGTGCATCGTGATGAGGGTAACCCTTTCGCCGCTCTCCTCGTCTTCCCCGGCTATCTGAGAGCGGTCGAGCTCGATGTGCTCGAGAAAAAGGGCAAGCCCCTCCCGCCCGGAGCCGTAGGGAACCGCGGCGTTCACGAGCTCGTCGAGATTGCGAACCTTCTGGCTGCCAGCGATGGCATCCTGGAGCCGGTGCAGCTCGAGAAGCCCGGAGTCGCCGACCGCCTTCCGCACGAACTCGGAGAGGGGGATCGCCTCGAGCTCCTGCGACAAGGCGTCGACGAGAAGGAGAAAATCGCGCAGACCCTCGGCAGCCCGCCGGGAGAGGTGGTCGAGCGCGGCGCGCGAGCCCGAAACGAGGTCGCCCGAGCCCTGGAGGCCGAGAGCGGCGATGCGATCGACGCTCGCCTTTCCGATTCCGCGCGCCGGCTTGTTGACCACCCGTCGGAAGGCGACCTCGTCGCGGGGATTCGCGATGAAGGCGAGAAGGGCGATCGCGTCCTTGATCTCCTCGCGCTCGTAGAAACGCAGCGCTCCCACCAGGCGGTAGGGGATGCCCCGGCGGGCGAAGAGGGTCTCGAAGGCGAGCGACTGGGCGTTGGTTCGATAGAGAATGGCGGTCTCGCGCAGCCTGCCGTCGGAAAGGCGGCGCGCGCAGAACTCGGCCTCCTCCTGGTGATCCTCGAGATAGGCGAGGGTCGCGGGGGCGCCCCCCTCCTTCTGCGTCCACAGCCGCTTGCCCAGCCTCCCGCGGTTGTTGGCGACGACCGCCGAGGCAATCGCGAGAATCGTGCTCGTCGAGCGGTAGTTCTCCTCGAGGCGAACTACGGTCGTGCCGGGAAAGCTCTCGGAAAAGGAGAGGATGTTCCGAACCTCCGCGCCGCGGAAGCGATAGATCGACTGGTCGTCGTCGCCGACGACGCAGAGGTAGCAGCCGGGGCCGACGAGGAGCTTCAAGAGCTCGTACTGGGCCACGTTCGAATCCTGGTACTCGTCGACGAGGATCGCTCGAAAGCGGCTCTGGATCTTCGCCCGGACCTCGGGGTTCGCGGCGAGAAGGTCGGCGGTCTTCAGGATGAGGTCGCCGAAATCGGCGTTCCCGATCTGCCGCAGCCGCTCCTCGTAGCGGGAATAGATCTCGCCAAGGTGAGGATCCGCCGAGATCGCCAGCAGATCGCCGTCCGGTTTGAGGGCGTAGTCATTGGCGCGACTAATCCAGTGCGCGTAGCGCGCGAGCTCCCGGCGCGGGGAGCCCTCGCGCACTGAGGAGAGGAGGCTCACCATGTCGTCGTCATCGTAGATCGTGAAATCGGGATGCATGCCGATCGCCGCCCCGTAGCGCCGCAGGAGCCACGCCCCGAAGGAATGGAAGGTGCGGATCATGACCCCGGAGGCCCCTTCGACCATCTCGCTCGCCCGCTTCTGCATCTCGCCGGCGGCCTTGTTGGTGAAGGTCACTGCGAGAATCGAGCGGGGATCGTAGCCCTTGTGCTCGATGAGGTAGGCGACCTTCGCGGTTATGACGCGAGTCTTGCCGGAGCCCGCCCCCGCGAGGATCAACAGAGGAGAGCCTTCGTGGAGGACCGCCGCTCGCTGCTGCGGATTGAGCCCTTCGAGATAGGGCGGCTCGGTTGTCATCGGCTCATTATCTATGAGGTTGTATATTAGGGCAATATAAGGTAGCGTAGGAGACGGCCTCGGAGGGGGTCCGGCAGCGAGTTATGAAGCTCGGAGTGGACGACACGGTGGAAGACTACTACGCAATTCTCGGCGTCAAGCCGAACACATCGATCCAATCTATCAAGAAAGCCTTCCGCAAGCGCGTCAAGGAGCAGCATCCCGACGTCCAGAAGGACAACGGATCGCAATCGGCAACCCGAGTGCTCATCCAGGCCTACAAGACCCTGAGCGATCCGAAGCAGCGCGCCGAGTACGATCGAACACACCACTTCAAGCGAAGGGCCGACTTTCAGTTCGAGTACCGCGAGTTTCTGAAAAGCCAGCGGGACGACATGGAGAGCCAGGCCAAGCTCATCTTCTACGATCTGCTGCACGATCGCCCGGCGGACGCCCGAGAGCTCTACGAAGAGCTCGAGCGCGAGCGCGGCTTCGTCCTGGAAGAGAACCTCGACCGAGAGGACTTCATGGACTGCGCCTACCTCCTTTCGGAGATCTACGAGCAAGAGGGGCGCTACGCGCAGGCCTGCGATCTGCTGCGCCGAATTGCGGTTCTTGAGTTCCAGAAGCCCTACTTCAAGCACTTCTTCTACGAGGTGGAACGAAGGCTGCAATGGATCGTGGGCTTCAAGATGGATTCTTCCGTCGACCCCAGCTTCCACCTCGACTGCATCGCGAAGCTCTGTACACTCGATTTTCCGAAGAAGTTCACGGCCCAGCTCCTGAAGAAGACCGCGGAGATCTACCTTCGCCAGGACAACCTTCCCTACGCCCGCTACTACCTCGAGAAGGCCCTTGAGCTCGATCGGCGTCTTTCGGGGGCTTCCAAGCTCAGCGATGCCCTCCAACGCCGCGAGGGGAGCCTCAGCTTCACCAACTGATCCCCGCTTCGGACCCTCACGGGCCGAGGGGACGGGGAATCGCCTCGAGGTCGATTCCGTTTCGCCGCAGGATCTCGCAGCTCACCCGCTCACCCGGCGCCGGGGGCTCGCCCTCGCTCCTGACCACCACCGATCCGTCAACCTCCGGGGCATGGAGATAGGCGCGACCGATCGCGAGCGGCTCGCCTGAGATCCGCTCCTCGACGAGAACGTCGAGCCGCTTCCCGACGAAGCGGTTAAGCCTGCGCTCCGTGATCGGCAGCTGCGCCTCCTCGACCGCCGCCACCCGCCGCAGGAGCTCCGCCCTGCGAGCCCGCTTCTCTGCGGGAACCTTCATCCGATAGGCGGGGGTGCCCTCCTCCCGAGAATAGGGGAAGACCCCGAGCCAGTCGATCTCGGCTCGCTGCTGAAAGCGCAAGAGCTGCGCGAACTCCTCCTCACCCTCGCCGGGAAATCCGACGAGAAAGGTCGAGCGAATGACGGCGGCTGGCAGACGCGAGCGAATGGCGGCGATGAGCTCGAGATAGGGCTCGCTTGCGCCCTTCCTTCCCATCCTCCGCAGGACCGAAGCGGCGGCGTGCTGGAAGGGAAGATCGAAGTAGGGCAGGAGCCGGGGCTCAGAGGTGAAGAGGTCGAGAAGCCGCAGATCGAAGCGATCGGGATGAAAGTACAGCAGGCGCAGCCAGAAATCCCCCTCGATCGCAAGCAACCGCTCGAGGAGATTCCCGAGCCCCCCGCCGTTTTCGCCGGGGCGATCGCTGCCGTAGGAGGCGCTGTCCTGGGCGACGAGGACGATCTCCCGCGCGCCGCCTGCAGCGAGCTCCGCCGCCTCGGCCTCGATCTCGGCAATCGGGCGGCTCGCGAGATCCCCGCGAATGAGCGGAATCGCACAGAAGGTGCACCGATTTGCGCAGCCTTCGGCAATCTTGAGATAGGCGGAGCCGGGAAAGGAGAGAAGGCGGCCCCGGAGAGGCTGCCCCGCCCCTCGGGTGCCGGCCTCCCGCTCGCTTCCGCCGGGAACCAAGACGGGACGCTTGCCCGCCATGACCCCGTCGACCAGCTCGACGACCCGCCGGGGTGAGCGGTTTCCGAAAATCCCGTCGACCTCGGGGAGTTCCGACGAGAGCACCGAGGCGTAGCGCTGGGAGAGGCATCCTGCGAGGAGAATCCGCTTCGAGGGGTAGAGACGGCGCATCTGCATGACCGCGTTGATGGACTCCTCTTTCGCCGGGACGATGAAGGCGCAGGTGTTGATGATGAGAAGATCGGCCGACGAGAGCTCAGGGGTGTAGCGCCATCCGGCCTCCTCGAGGGCCGCGATCATGGTCTCGGCGTCGACCTGGTTCTTGGCGCATCCGAGGTTTTCGACGCTGAAGGCTCGTCCGGGAGACGCTGTCCTATTCGAGGGAGGAGAGCTGGAGCTGATAGAGCCCGGTCGCCTCATTCTTCACCCACATGACCCGCTGCGCGATCACCTCGCCCGGGTTGCCGAGCAGGAGAGGCTTGCCGGCGAGCTGGGCGCTCACGGCTCCGGCATTCGACGCCCACAGGTCGATGCGCGAGTTGGCCGCGAGCCGGGCTGTCTCGCCCTTCTGATAGAAGTGCTGGTCCTGGCTCGCTCCATCGATGCGGTAGCGGAACAGGCAGTAGCTGGTGAAATCGACGGTGAGCGTGAAGGGTTTCGCGGCGCCTGCCTGCAGCAGCACCTCAGGCACGGCGACCGGTCTGGGCGAACCCAGGGCGGCGGCGACTGCCGGCGCATGCTCGGCTGCGGGAGCGACGCCCTGCGGCTGAGCCGGCGTCTGCGGGGTGGGAGGAGCGGGCTGGGCGGTGGGCGGAACGGCCCCCCCTGTCCCCGCGGTCGCGCCGACCGTGGCCCCGGTCGAAACCGCGGCGGAGCTGTCGGCTGCTCCCAAGGGAAGCTGCGCGCCCCCGGTTACCCCGCTGCCCGCGGTGGCGCCCGTCGGCTGCCCCCCGGCGCTCGCCTGTCCGCCCCCGGTTGCCGCCGGCGCCGCGGCGCCCGTTTGGACTGCGGGCTGCGCCCCGGAGGCTTGGCCGGCCCCGGCCTGCCCCGCCGCGCCCTGCGCCGCGCCGCTCTGATCGGCAGCCGGAGCGTTCGCGTTCCCGGCCTGACCGGCCCCCTGAGCGTTGGACGGAACCTGAGGAGACTCGGTGAAGCGATCGAAGCGGATGACCACCCGCTTCGACGGATCGCGCATATCGATATCTCGCAGGTAGACTTTCACATCAGGGACCGATCCGCCGGTAAGATCGATGGACTTCTCCTCGCCGAGCTTCAGCGTAGTCTGGCCGGCGGCATAGACCAGGGAAACGCTGTTGTCGTTCGTCACGAGGAGCTTGACGCGATAATCCTTGCCGCCGATCGGGATGATAACCGTATCGCCGGAATGGAAGGGGCGCTCGACGATCTCGTCCTTCAGGGTGTAGTCCGCTCCCGTCGCCAGCTTTGCATGGCCGCCGGCGAGGCTCTCGCCGCGCCCGGAGGCGAGGAGCGGAACGAGGAGATAGATCAAGACCGCGAGGGCTACGACCGCGGCCACGACGGCGAGCATGCGGAGATTCCGCGGACGCCGCTTCTTGGATTCGAGGAGCTCCTCCATCGGTACAGGCTGCTCCTGGATCTTGAAGTTCTTGTAGAGACCTACGAGCTCCTCGGAATCGAGGCCCAGATAGTCGGAGTAGTTTCGGAGAAAGCCGACGAGATAGGGCTCACCGGGAAACTCGGAGAAGGCCTCCTCTTCCAAGGCGGTGATGTAGCGCTTGGCGATGTTCGTGTCGCGCGCCACCTGGTCGATGGACAGGCTCTTCTCTTCCCGGGTGATTCTCAGCTTTTCGCCTAGTGACTCCATTCTCCCCTACCCCTTTAGCTTTCGGGCACGAACAGGAAATTTGGGTACGTGTTCGCGGTCTGCGGGGGATCGTACTTGAACCGACCGACCGGGATGTTCTCGTTTGTCTTGATGTCAGTGAAATCGAACTGGATGCGCTCGTAGTTTGCCGTGACGCCGATGATCCGGCGGATGAGCCCGTTCTCCCCAATGTCCAACTCGAGCTGGCGAAAGCCTTCATCGGTTGAGCGCCATTCGAGCTTCAGCTTCACCACCCTCTCCGAAGATCCGGGGTCCAGCGGGACAGGGTTGGGGTTCTCAAGATACGCGATGCTGTAGTTCTTTCGGAGCAGCTGGAGGCCCTCTGAGCTTGCCATCCCGGGGCCCGTTCCGCCGCTTCCCTTCTTGAGGGTCTGCTGGAAGACCGCGCTCTGCTTCGGAATATAGATCGTGAGCATCTTGCCGTTTGTGACAATCACCTGGTTGGCCGGCTCGCTGAAGTCGATTCTCATGAGATCGGGCTTCTTGTAGTACAGCGTGCCTCGCATCACATTGTCTTTCTGCGTGATGGTGATCTGAGCCTGATAGTCGTCGATGTGCGCGTAGTTCGCCGAAATCTGGTCAAAATAGCGCCCCGCGGTCAAGATCTCCTGCGCGAAGAGACGTGGCGCTGCAGCGAAGAGGACCACGAGCGAGCTACAGAGGAAGAAAAACAGTCGTTTCAATTGAATACGTCGTGCATTTCAAGTCTTTACAACGATTCTACTGATCCGCCCCACTTTGTCAAGGGCGATCCTCGCCGCTGCCGTTCGCGTGATCGCCAACCGAGGCGCCCTCGAGGGAATACAGCACGAGATACTTCAAGTGATCATCGGTGAGCTTCAAGTTCTCGCCGCAAACGGCGCAAACGAACCGGTTTTCCCGGACCCTCTCCTTCGCACAGGACACGCAGTAGACCCTTCCGCAGGAGGGGCACTGGCCCGCCGGCGATTCGCCCGGCGGCTCACCCTGAAGCCGCAGAACCCCATAGCTCTCCACCTGGCGCGGGGCCCACCACTCCCTGCCGCAGGCGGCGCAGGAGTAGCGCACCTCGGTCAGGCGGCGGATGCGCGCGAGGAGCTGCCCCGCTCGCGCCGACGCCGGCGACTCGGCGCGAGCGAGGACCTCTTCGGCCAGGCGCTTCGCGTCGGCGTACCGCAGACGATCGAGGTAGAGCTCGGCGAGATTCAGGCGCACCTCCAGGTTCTCCGGCTCGAGCTCGATCGCCTGGCGGTAGGAAACCTCCGCGCGGGGATACTCCCCCTTGAAGCGGGCGAGATTGCCGATCCGATTGAGCACCGAGACCGTGGGTGCGATCTCCATGACCCGAGCGAGAAGCTCCTCGGACCGGCTGACGAGATCGCACTCGAGGCAGGCCGCAGCGAGATTCTCCATAATAATGGGGTCGTCGTGCTTCAGGGAGAGGGCCTTCTCGTAGGCGGTCACCGCCGCGCCGGGGTGACCCATGCGGGCGTGGAAATTGCCGCGTTGGTTGTGCACCAGAGCGTCGTCGCCGAGGAGCCCGAGGGTCGCGAAGGCCTCCTTCGTCTTGCCGGCCTGGAACCGCGCTTCGGAGAGGTTGAGCCCGATGTCGATTTCGGCGGGAGCAAGGGCCTGCGCCTTTTCCAGACGCCCTTCCGCCTCCTCGAGCCTGCCCCCCTCCAGCGCAACCTGCCCGGCGAGGTTGAGAATCCAAGGATCCTCGGGGCTGAGCTCCAAGGCTCTGCCTAAGGCCGGCCCCGGATCTCGACCGAGAAGATGGCGGTTCTCCGCGAGACGGAACCAGAACAGGGGATAGGCAGGCTCCTGCTCAGCTGCCTCCGCAAAGAGCGGATCCGCTTCAGCGCGCCTGCCCTCCTGCGCCAGGATCAACCCCAGAAGATAGAGGCTGCCGCTTTCCCGATAGCCCTCCTCCATCAGCCCTTGAAAGAGGCTCTGGGCCTGCGCGTACTCCCCGTAGTGAAAGGCGAGCTTCCCCTTGAGCTCCCTGCCCTCTGGAGCCTCTGGGTCGAGCCGCCCCACCTTGACCAGGGTGTTGTCGAGATCGTCGTAGGCCTCCTGGCGAAGGAAGAGTCGGGCGGCGACAAGGTAGCGAGCGACCGCCTCGGAGGTTCGCCCCTGTCGCTCGAGGGCGTGGGCCTCGTTGACTGCGTAGAGCGGCATCTCCGGCTCGATCTGAGCCGCTCGCCCATACGCGACGCCCGCGCTCTGCCAGTTGCCGACCGCGAACTCCGCGTGACCGTAGAGATTCCAGAGCGTCGAGCTCTCGACCCCCCCCATGCGCGACGCGAGGAAGTCGCGAAGCTCGAGAAATCGGTCCATGAGATAGAGAAGGTTGGCCTTCTCGTGGATGACCTCGAGCCGATCGGGCTGCTGCGCGAGCGACTTCTCGACGTTCTCGAGGGCCGGCTCGTACATCTGCAGGTTGACTTGACACTCGGCAAGGAGAAAGAGCTCGTCGGCGGTTGGGGGCCTCACCTTCGTCATCTTGCGAAGCTGCACGATGGTGGCGGAAAAGGCGCCCATGGCGAAGAGGGTTCGCGCGAGGGCGATCCGCTCGTCGGGCGAGGGAGGCAGCTCCTCCGTCCACCGCGTGTAGTGGGTCTGAACGGCAAGGGCGTGCGAATCCACCATGATGCGATGGAGACGGAAAACCGCGCGGTCGCGCTCCTCGTAGTTCTGCCCGCCGAAGGCTATGCGTCCGGCGTCGAGGCGGTCGTCGTCGATCTCGGCAACGCAGAGATCATCGACGCAGAAGAGGAAGTGGTCGCCGTTTACGATGATCCGAACCGAAAGCTGCGGAGGCAGGGTTCCGACTCCCCCGCGCTCGGCGGCGAAGGCGAGCGGAGTCCAGCCGATGAGCGGGATCGGATTGCGGTTGAAGAGCAGATCGAAGCGATAGTACCCGCGAGAGGAGATGAGGAAATAGTAGTAGTTCTCCTCGTTGATGTAGCGGAACAGGAATCCCGCGGACGAGTAGCCGTTCTCCGCCCCCAGGGAGAGCTCCCCTTCGAGGACAAAATCGCGATAGCGGTAGAGGGGGTCGATGGCCCACGCAAAGAGGTGCTTGCGCTCGAGCGAGAGCTCCAGAGCGCCCCGCCGCGTGTGGCTCGAAAAGTCAGGCGTGCTCTCGCTGGCGAAGCGATTCCGGCTCAACATGCCGAAGCCGGTCTCCCAGCGCTCCTGAACGATTGCCTCTTCGTCGGGCCGATTTCGGCGTCCAAAAAGCCTGAACATACCGGAGACACTCTACTCATCGAAGGCGCGAGCGTCCACACCGCGGGCCGAGGAGTCTGATCGCGATCCCCCCCCTGCCTTGCGGGCGTGCCCGACCCGGCATCGCGCCGCGCAGCCCCTTGCGGCGCGGTGGGCGGCGGAGCTATAGTCCCCGCATGGCGAAAGAGACTCAGGTGCTCTCCCTTGGCGGCTCGATCGTCGCCCCGGACCGGGTCGATGTCGCTTTCCTTCGCTCCCTGCGCGGGCTTCTCTCCCGCTACCTTGGCGGCAACCCGGAGAGAAGGCTTGTCATCGTTGTCGGAGGCGGAGGACCCGCGCGCGAGTACCAGAGGGCCTACCGCGAGATCGTCGAAGCCCCGGACGGGCTGGTCGAGGATTGGATCGGCGTCGCGGCCACCCGACTGAACGGGCAGCTTGTCCATGGCCTGCTCGCCGAATGGTGCCGCGAGCCGCTCGTCATCGACCCCACGGCAGTCGCGAGCTTCGAGGGGAGAGTGCTCGTCGCTGCCGGCTGGAAACCGGGCTTTTCGACCGATTTCGACGCCGTGCTTCTCGCGGAGCGCTTTGGCGCCGTCACCGTCATCAACCTTTCAAACATCAGCCACGTCTACTCAGACGATCCGAAGACGAACCCCGCTGCCCGCGCCTTGGAGACGATAGGATGGGACGATTTCCGCGCTCTGGTGGGCGAGCGCTGGACTCCGGGCAAGAACCTCCCCTTTGATCCCATCGCAACCTCGCGCGCGGCGGAGATCGGGCTTTCCGTGATCGTAGCCGCCGGGAGGGATCTGCCCAACCTCGAGGCGATTCTCGAAGGAAGGGTCTTTCGGGGAACGCGGATCGGGCCGGGCTGAGCCGCTCGGCGGCCTGACACCCAAAGGCCTGCCGTTCGGGGAAACTTGACGTCTTCGCTCTCCCTCCCCTACACTGAAGCCTTGAGTTCAGCAGTCTACGGCAGCGTCCGCAGGGCGCCGTCCGTACGTCAAAGGAGATATCTATGGATTACGACAAGAAAGTCGTATTTATCACGGGCGGATCGAGCGGAATCGGCTTGGCGCTTGCGAAGGAGTTTGCCAAGCGTGGCGCGCACCTCCTCCTCATTGCGCGCAGGGAGCAGCCGCTCGCCGAGGCCAAGGAGCAGCTTCGCCGCCTCGTGAAGAGTTCCGCCCAGCGCATCGAGAGCGTTTCTCTCGACGTGGCGAAGCACGAAGTGGTTGCCAAAGAGCTTTCGAAGTGGATCAAGCAGCTCGGGGTGCCGGACGTCGTCGTCAACAACGCCGGTTTCGCCACCCCCGCTCGATTCGAGGAGATTTCCTACGAGGACTTTCGGAGCGTTATGGACGTCAATCTCGGCGGAACCTGGAACGTTCTCCAAGCCGTAGTCCCGGAGATGAAGAAGCGCAGGAGCGGTCAGATTCTCAACGTCTCCTCGGTCGCCGGGTTCGTAGGCGTCTATGGCTATACCTCCTACGGAGCAAGCAAGTCCGCGGTGGCCCATCTCTCGGCAGCCCTTCGCAGCGAGCTCAAGCCCCACAACGTCAGCGTCCACGTGCTCTTTCCGCCCAACACGGAAACCCCGGGATTCGAGGAAGAGAACAAGCACAAGCCCGCGGAAACCCACGCCATCGAGGCGGGCGACCCGATCCTCCAGCCCGAGCAGGTGGCCCGCATCGCGATCAAGGGCCTCGAGAGGGGCAGGTTTGCCATCATGGCCCCCTACAGCTCCTTTATCCGCTTCGTGAACGGGGTGCTTCCGAGGCTGGTCCACGCGGTCACCGACGGCAGCGTGCGCAAGGCGCAGAAGCACCAGAGCAAGAGCGCATAGCCCGCGGGCGGCGAAGCCGTGTCGGCGGCTGATGCGCCGGATGCGCTGCGGGGGAAGTCGAGTCCCCCGCCGGGACGGTCGCGCCGGAGGCCGCAGCCGCCCACCAGGAAGCCGCCGCGCTCGTCGGCGTCAAGCGCGAGCGAACGGTGAGGACTCCTACTCCCCCTTGTGAACCGCTCCGAGGAGGAGCTTGTCCTCATCGAGAATGAGCACGATGCTTGCCGGCTTGCCCAGGCGATCCCAGGAGCGCGATCCCAGCTCGATCGTTCCCGGCTTGCAACGGCTCTCCAGCACGAGAAGCCCGCGCATCTGCGGGCCGTTCCCCGCCTTGAACTCGGAGGCGGAGGCTGCAAAGAAGATCCGCACGGGGTGGTAGCTGGTGATGACACCGAGCTCGAAGCCTTCGTTGGGATGAATCAGGATCCGATCGTCGCGCTGAGAAAAATCGCTGATAACCCGCAGCATGCCAGTCCGTTTCACGCGCTATCCCGCCATTCGGCTCTCTCGAGCCTACCTCGATTATAGATCAGTCGCTCATTGAAACGCAAATGGCGGGACAGGATTTCAGTCGGAGGGATCGGATGGGACTCCCCAAAGTTGACAGGGCCTCGACGGGCCGCTATGCTATGGAGCGTTTTCGCGGATCGGGCCGATCCGCGCTTCCCGTATGCCGGCGTGATGGAACTGGTAGACGTGCCAGACTCAAAATCTGGTGGGGGCAACCCCGTGTCGGTTCGATTCCGACCGCCGGCAGTCTCACGCAATCCCGTGAAGCGACAGCGTCGTCGGAAGTCGGCTGCCGGAAAGGCGTCGCATCGCCGATCCTGCGACCGTAGATGCCAAGCCGGGACGCCCCGAGGCGGCGCCCCGGCTTGCCGAAGGCGATAGATGCGGCTTCGCTGCTATTTCGCCGGGCGGGTCGCCTCTTCGATGCGCTTCATCATGCCCTCGTCCAGCTTCGCCGCGAGATCCATGGCCTTCATGTTTTCGCCGACCTGCTCGGGTCGGCTCGCTCCCGTTATCACCGTGCTCACCCGGCGATTCTTGACGGCCCAGGCAAGGGCAAGCTGCGTCGTGCTCGCCCCAAGATCCTTCGCGATCGGCTCGAGGCGCTTCACCGCGGCAATCCGCTCGGCGGTGAGGCTGTCCTTCAGCCATTCGTAGCCGGGAAGCGAGAAGCGCGAGTCCTTCGGTATGCCCTGGTTGTACTTTCCCGTGAGCAGTCCTGAGGCCAGCGGGCTCCAAATCGTGAGCCCAAGCCCGATATCGTCGTATAACCTCGCGTACTCCACCTCCACGCGATCGCGGGTGAAGAGGTTGTACTGCGGCTGCTCCATTTGGGGCTTGCGAAGGTTCCGCCGATCGGCGATCTGCCATGCCTCCATGATTTCGGCGGCGCTCCACTCGCTCGTCCCCCAGTAGATCGCGCGTCCGGAAGCGACGATATCGCTCATTGCGTAGACGACCTCTTCGATCGTCGTATCCGGATCGGGTCGGTGGCAGAAGAGGAGGTCGACGTAGTCCATTCCAAAGCGCTTGAGGGATCCGTCGATTGCCTCCAGGAGGCGCTTGCGATTCAGGGTGTTCTTCTCATTCGGCCCATCGTGGAGTCCCCAGTAGATCTTCGTCGAGATGAGATAGGAGCCTCGGCGCCAACCCAGCTTGCGCAGCGCGGCCCCCATGATTTCCTCGGACTTGCCCGCGGCGTACGCCTCGGCGTTGTCGAAGAAGTTGACGCCTGCGTCGTACGCCGCCTTCATGGAGGCAGCCGCCCGGTCGACGTCGACCTGGGTGCCGTAGGTCACCCACGAGCCGATCGATAGGGCGCTGACCTTGATGCCGGCAGAGCCTAGCCTGCGATATTCCATACGTATCTCCCTTAGAATAAGATTCTTGAAATCCAGCCTATGAGTTGTTTCGCCTTCGATCTTAGCCGATAAGCGCTCACGACTACAAGCGCAGCGGCGGCGGCGAGAGCGAGGAAAAGAGAGGGGCCCCCCTCGTCCGTTCCGCCCCTTGGGCGCCCTCAGGGGAGATTCTGCAGGGAATCGAGGAGATGGGTCACGGCCAGACGGGAGGCTCGCGAGACGCTCTCATTGGTGTAGCCGCCGACATGGGGGGTCGTGATGACGCGGGGGTGGCTGAAGAGCGGATGGGACTCGGGAGGCTCCTCGGGATAGACATCGGTGGCAAATCCGAAGATCCTCTCCCCCTCCAGCGCCTCGAGGACCGCATCGAAGTCGACCAGGCTGCCGCGCGCGGTGTTGATGAGCACCACCCCGTGTCTCATGAGATGGATGTTGCGCGTGGTGATGAGCGCCGACCCGTTGTCGAGGGGAGGGCAATGAAGCGAGACGACATCCGACTCGCGCAGGAGCCGGTCGAACGCCACGAGCTCGAAGGCGGGAAGGGTGATCGGAGGCTCCGGCGGATAGGGATCGTAGCCGAGGACCCGCATCCCGAAGCCCGCCGATGCGATCTGGGCGACGAGTCGACCGACTCTCCCGCAGCCGACGATTCCGAGAGTCCGCCCCTCGAGCTCAAAACCCTTCACCCGCTCCCACTCCCCTCGCCCCATCGAGGCGGCGGAGAGCGGTATGGCGCGCGCGACGGCGAGCATCAGGGCAACGGTGAGCTCTGCGACCCCGCGGGTGTTCGCCCCGTCGGCGGAGTGGACCGTGATCCCCAGCCGAGCCGCAGTCTGCAGATCGACGTTGTCGAGCATCGTGCCGTTTCGGCTCAACACCCGAAGATCGGCGGCAGCCTCCAGCACCCTCGCGGTGATCCTTTCCATCCCCGCGAGGTAGCCGACGCAGCCTGCCACGAGATGGAGCAGCTCCCGTTCCTCGGGTCGGACTCCAGGGCTGCAATAAACTAGTTCGTATCCGCCCGCTACAAGCGGCTCAAGCTCCGGATGCGGCCCGGGCGCAGTCAACGAGCGGGGAGTTACCAAGATCTTCTTCATCTGAGTCTCGCTTCGACCGACCTGAAGGATGCCTAGATACTAGGGCGCACGCGGTAATTAATCAATTACTTTTTCGTCCTGAGCGCCTCTCGCAACGGTTCGGCGTCGCTTTGCTTTTCAAGCGGCTCGGGAGTATCTTTTTTCAAGGTCAGGAGGTGACGGATATGGCAATCGATCCCGTCTGCAAAATGGAAGTCGACGAGAAAACCGCCAAGTTCAAAGCAAGCCACGGCGGAAAGACCTACTACTTCTGC
This sequence comes from Spirochaetales bacterium, assembly GCA_027314665.1. GTDB lineage: Bacteria > Spirochaetota > Spirochaetia > DAHUYW01 > DAHUYW01 > DAHUYW01. Next base: position 10,043 of record DAHVAK010000147.1, on the reverse strand, counting down.
GCCGCCGGCTGTCAGAAGGCGTTCGAGAAGAACCCCGAGAAATACACAGGAAAGGGGAAATAGGGCATCGCTCGCGGCCTCTCGGTGAGGCGAGCCCCGCCAGAGAGGCCGCTTTCCGTCGTAGGCCCCGCTCCTACGAGCCGTCATGGAGGTTGTAGAGGGTGTTTAGGGCGGGCGTTCGAACCGTCGTCTTCTTGAGAAGCTCGCGGTACTCCCCCACGAGCGTCTCGACCTCGTCCTGGGCGGCGAGGGAATGTCCCTGGATGCCGATCTCGGCCATTCGAGTCGCGAAGCGCGCGCGCATCATGGTGTTCAGAATCCAGGAGGGCACCCAGCGATACATGAGCAGCTGCCGCGGGAGGATCGATATCCCCAAAGCCTCTTGGACCGCGAAGCTCTCACGAATCGCCGCGATGAGAAGGCGCAGGATGTCGGGGCGTCCCGAAAGCTCGAGCGCCCCGCCTTCGACGAGGTAGAGCGCCGAGGCAATCGGCAGCGAAACCCCGGCCTGGCTAACCAGCCTGGCTTTCATGTCGGAAACGATCTCGACGGGAACCGAGGCGGTGGAAAAGAGCGCCTGGATCTCGGTGAGCCGCTGGCTCAAGGATCCATCGATCTCGCCGATCACCAGACCCCAGCGCTCTGCGCCCCGCTCATCCGAATCCACGTAGACGACGGTCTCCTCTTCGATGATCCCTCCGGCCCCCGGAAAGCCGAGCAGGACGCGCCCGGGCCCGAGCGCCTCGACGAGCTCCGCGGGGCCCCGGACGTTGTTGCCGAGGAAGAGGATGGTGGGGGACTTCACGCGCGCAAGCTCCGGAAGGAGCGCCGCGACTTGGTTCTTCCGCACCGCGACAACGACGAGGTCCCACGAGAGGGCGTCGTCGAACCGATCGACGACCGGCACCTCCTGAACCGTGCGCGCCCCGGTGTAGGCGCTCTCGAGCGCAACCCCGTTCTCGGAGAGGAACTGAAGGCGATGACCGCGGGCGAGAAGGGCAACCTCGGCGCCCGCCGCCGCAAGGCGGGCGGCATAGAGGCTTCCGATGACGCCAGCGCCGCAGACGAGGGTCCTCATCATCTACCTGTCACGGGAAGAGCTCGGGTGGCCTCCGCTCGGGGATCGAGCGAACCGGCTTGCCGGAGATGCGAAAGGCCGGCGTGAGATAGGCCCCGCAGTAGCAGTGCCCGTGCTCCGCTTGGTCGGCGACGCAGTAGGCGCAAGGGCATGAAATGTCGGCATCGCGCTCCGGATCTCCCCAAGAGTCCCTGCAGGGGCATTGATAGAAGCCGTAGCGGTTGTGGTTCTTGGCAAATCCCTCGGCCAACCCCTCGAGATGCTCCGGATCCGGGTTCAGCCGCCATCCGTTCTTCTCGGCAACCCCTCGCATGAAGGCAAGCGCGTCCGCGGCGCTTTTTTCAGTCTTAGGCCCCCTGTCGCTTGCCACTGTTTTCCTCCTGCCTCTGTCCTTGGCCCAAAGCCGCGACCCACTCGGCCTGCTCGAACCCCACGATCAGACGTGTCTCATCGACGACGAGAGAGGGATAGCGCACGGGAGCGTGGAAGCTGCGGGCAAAGTCGTTGCGAAGTCTGCGTTTCAGCTCGAGGGGAAGCTCGTCGCCGTAGATGAGGCGGTAGGCGAGTCCCTCGCGCTGGAGATAGCGGAGCGCCAGTGCGCAGTGGGTGCACGTCGTGAGAACAAAGAGCCTCAGGTCGTGACCGCTGGGCTTGCCCTCCACGGGCCGAAACTCAAGGTAGTCGAACACCCGCTTCCCTCACGCATCCGACGGGCTCCCCGCAGCCCCGCACGCTAGATCCGACCCCGTTCGACGACGCGCTGCATCACATAGGTCAGGGTCGTCACGTCCATATCCGACGCGCTCTCGGAGACTGCGTCGCGGACGAAATCCCACTCCCCGGGCGCGAGGGGGTCCCCGGCATCGTCATATTCTCCCTGAAAGAGATCAATGAGGATGACCAGGCGATCCGCGAGCCAATCGAAGCCCCTTCCCTCGGGCTCCGCTTCCTCCGACCAGCGGTCAAAGAGGTCGTAGCAGAGATTCTCCGGCAGCTCGCGCATCGAGGTGAAAAAGTAACCGCGCAGCCGCTCGTTGCGCTCCTCGGGCGAAAGCTCATGCTCCTTGCGGAGCTGCCGAACGAGCTTTTGGAATCGATCGGAGGAAACCATGGCTCTCCCGAGGTTATTCCACGAACTTCTTCAGGACGAGAATCCCGTTGTGCCCGCCAAATCCAAGGGAGTTCGACATGACTGCATTGATCTTGCCGTAGATCCCCTTGTGCGGCACATAGTCAAGGTCGCACTCCGGGTCGGCTTCGTCAAGATTGATGGTCGGGGGAAAGAATTGATCGCGGATCGCAAGAACGCTCACGATCGCCTCCACCCCGCCCGCCGCGCCGACGCAGTGGCCCGTCATGCTCTTCGTGGAGGAGATCTTGACCTTGTAGGCATGCTCGCCGAAGGCGGCCTTTATCGCCTTTGTCTCCGTCGCGTCGTTCAAGTGAGTCGAGGTGCCGTGCGCGTTGACGTAGTCGATATCCTCAGGCTTCATGCCTGCGCGCGAGAGCGCGACCTTCATGGCGAGGATCGCGCCCCGCCCCTCGGGGTGCGGCGCGGTGACGTGGTTTGCATCGCAGGTCATCCCGGCGCCGCCGAACTCTGCGTAGATGTGAGCTCCACGCTTCTTGGCGTATTCATAGTCTTCGAGGATCAACACCCCCGCTCCCTCGGAGAGCACAAAGCCGTCTCGGTCCTTGTCGAAGGGACGGCTTGCCTTCTCGGGGGCGTCGTTGAACTTCGTCGCGAGGGTTTGGAGAACGCAGAAGCCGCCGATTCCCATCTTGGTGATCGCAGCCTCGGTGCCCCCCGTGATCATCACGTCGGCGAAGCCGTCTTGGATCCACTTTGCCGCCTCGCCGATGGCGTCCGCGCTCGAGGAGCAGGCGGTGACGACGGTGTAGCAGGGTCCCCAGGCTTGGAGGCGAATCGCAATCTGACCCGGTGCGATGTTGCTGATGAGCTTGGGGATGGTCATCACCGGAATGCGCCGCGGCCCCTTTTCGAAGAGGTGGAAGTAGGCCTCTTCGAGACTCTCCATTCCCCCGATCCCGTTGCCGAGGACGACCCCGAAGCGCTCATGGTCAAGCGATTCGGGATCGAGCCCTGCGTCGTTCATGGCCTCAAGGGCGGCACCCATGGCGTAGAGGGTGAAGCGATCCATCCGCCGGGCTTCGCGGTTGTCCACGAAGGTCGAGGGATCGAAATCCTTGACCTCTCCTGCGATCTTTGCCGGGTAGTCCGCAACGTCAAAGCGGGTGATCCTGCCGATTCCGCTCCGGCCCGACTTGATTCCCTCCCAGAAGTCCTTGACGTTGTTGCCGAGAGGGTTGACGGTCCCCAGCCCCGTTATGACGACCCTCCGCTTCTCCTGCTCCATACTTTTCTCCTACATCCCCATCCCGCCGTCCACCTGGATGACCTGACCGGTCATATAGCTCGACAGCTCGGAGGCAAGAAAGAGGGCCGCCTTCGCGACCTCGTCGGGAAGGCCCACCCTTCCCATCGGGATCTGGCTGAGCATCGCCTCCTTCTGTCGCTCGCCGATGCCCGAGGTCATGGCGGTCTCGATGAAACCGGGGGCAATGGCATTCACTCGAACCGATCGGCTCGCAACCTCGCGCGCGAGACTCTTCGTGAAGCCGATCAGGCCCGCCTTCGAAGCGGCGTAGTTGGTTTGGCCGCCGTTGCCGATGAGGCCGACGATAGAGGACATGTTGATGATCGAACCCGAGCGCCGCTTGATCATCTGAGCGGCGGCCACGCGACTCGCAATGAAAGCGCTTGTGAGGTTCGTCCGGATCACCTCGTTCCAGTCCGAAAGCGACATCCGAAAGATCAAACCGTCTCGGGCCATCCCCGCGTTGTTGACGAGGATGTCGAGACCACCGACCTCCGCGACAACCGCTTCGACGGTCTCCTCAAGAGCGGCCTCGTTTCCGATGTCGCACTGCTTGAAAACGACCTTCCCGCCGCCGGCCTCTGCCGCCTCGCGGAACGCGGCTTGCGAATCGCCTTCAGTTCGCGAAAGGTGGTAGACCGAGGCGCCCTCCTTTAGGAAGGCGAGGACGATAGCTTTTCCAATCCCGCGGGATCCGCCTGTGACGAGCGCGGCCTTTCCTTGAAGCATCATGGTGCGCTTCCTCCAAGCAGCTCTTCGACCTGTTCGACTGTTCCGGCCGGATGGCATTTCACCGCGTCGCCCACTGACTTCCACAAGCCGGTGAGGACCTTGCCGGGCCCCACCTCGATGCAGCGCTCGAAACCGTCGGCCAGAATCGCCCGCTCGTCCTCGACCCACATGACGGTCGAAACGATCTGGCGAACGCAGAGCTCCCTGGCCTCCTCCCCGCTTGCGATCACCTTCCCCGTCACGTTGGAGTAAACCGGACACCTCGGATCGGCGAAAGGATAGCCGGAGATCACCCTGGCAAAGGCTTCACGCGCAGCCTCGATGAGCGGAGAGTGAAAGGGGCCGGATACCTTGAGCGGGATGATGCGCTTTGCGCCCGCCTCCTTGCAGGCAGCCTCGGCTGCTGCGAGCCCCTCTGCGGTCCCCGACAGCACGATCTGGGTCGGGCTGTTGTGGTTGGCTACATACACCCCGGGCAGGCGGGTCCTGCAGAGCTCCGCGACCCTCTCGTATTCAAGGCCGAGAACGGCCGCCATCCCCGCGGGCCCGGCCTCGCCGTGCAGGGCGTTGCTCGCCTCCGCCATCACCTCACCGCGCGACTTTACGAGGGAAAAGAGCGCCTCCATGCCGATGACGCCGGCCTCGAAGAGCGCCGCATACTCGCCGAGACTGTGTCCCGCCGCTCCGTCACAAGAGACGCCGCGTTCTTTCAGGTATGCGCTCGCAGCAAGATTGACTGTAGTGATGGCGATCTGAGCGCGGTCGGTGCTGCGCAGATCCTCCTCGCTGCCGCGGAAGAGCAGCTCTCCGACGTCGATTCCTGTGAAGTCGGATGCCGCCTGGAAGATCTCCTTGACCCGAGGGCTCTGCTGCCAAAGATCCTGTCCCATTCCGGCGTACTGTGCTCCCTGACCAGGGAACAAAAAGCACGTCTTCATTGGAGCGACCGTAGCATACCCACCCTAGGCTGTCAACCTGCCGGCGTGCATCAGGTCCGGGGAGGAAAGTCGAAGTGCTTCTCGAACAAGGCGGCCAGAGTGTCGCACATCTGCGCCTCGTCGGGTCCCGACACGGTCACCTCGACCCAATCCCCCGGGAAAAGACCCAACGCGATGAGGCTCATGACCGAGTCAAGCGCCGTCTCGGAGGTTTCGGTCCTCAGACTCACCTGCCCGGGGTAGCCCTGGATCGCCTGCATGATCACCCCGGACGGCCGAACGTGAATCCCGGCCCTATTCTGCACAACTGCGCGTTTCGTCACCATGACCGCCGCGGAGGGCCCGAGGAGGCAACCGCTACCAGACGACTTGAAAGGCAAGCGGAGCCTTCAAGTCTACGTAATCAGCCATTTTGATCGTGTAGACCACGGTTCTGCCGTCGCCGGAAAGCTCCCCAAGGGTGTGGGAGACTATCTTTCGAGGGGCGGTGACGGAATACTCAAGCGAGTAACCCGCCAGCATGCTCTTGAACATGGAGTCCACCGCCTGCTCGCTTTCGTCCGATGCAGCTGCGCCGGACTGGGTCGCGCTCGACTGCCCTTCGGCCCCGCCGGATGAAGCGCCTCCCGCTTGCTCGGCGCCGGGCGCCGCCTGCGCGGCTTCAGGCTGCAAGGCTCCGTTCGTTGTGCCCTCGCCGGGCAGCGGCTGCGACGAAACCCCGGGCGCCTCTTCCAGCTCCTGAGGGGCGCCAATGATGACGGAATAGGTCGTCCTGCCGTCGGGACCCTTCGTCAGGGTGGCTCCCGTCCCCGCGAGGTCCTTCGTGCTCTTGAAGACAGAGAAATCCTTGAAGTCGATCGTCGCCGTGATGATCTTGTCCTTGTCGGTGTTTTCCTCGGTAACGCTCTCCACCTTGACGCCCGGCAGGTCCTTGTAGGCCGCCTCGAGGTCCTGCTTCGTCAAAGGAATCGGGGAGGCCCCCTCCTCCTGACTCATCTGCAGCAGGGCCCGGGAAATCTGCAGCCTCATCTTGATGATTCCGGAGCCGTCGGCGTTGAAGCGAGTATGCATATCGACCCCGAGGCACGAGCTCAGGAGAACGACTGCCGCCATACCCACGAGAACAAGGGACAACGCGCTCTTACTCAACGGAATGCTCTGTCTCATAAGGAAGGATCATATCGTAGAGGGGTGAAATAATCAAACGTGATTCGCAGATAGGCGCGCACCGGCAGGCGTCGTCCTGGCGTGCGCCTTCCTGCGCTACCAGCACAGCGCCTCTTCCGGGATCTGCGAGAGATCGGAGGCGATCCAATCGGCCCCTCGGATCCGCTCGGGAGAGAGGGTGGTCGTCAACATGAGGCAGCGCGCTCCGGCCGCTCTCGCCGCGGCGAGACCGGACAAGGCATCCTCGATGACCAGGCACTCGGAGCTCGCCAGCTCAAGACGACGCGAAGCCGTTAGGTATATCTCCGGGTCAGGTTTCGTCCTCGAGACATCGAGACCGTTCACAATGGCGTCGAAGGTCGACCCCGCGAGGCCGATCGCCTCGAGGTTCGCCGTTACCTTGATGAGGTCGGCGCTCGTCGCGAGAGCCGTCTTCAGCCCTCGCTCCCTGCAGCGCCGCACGAAAGCGATGGCTCCCGGGAGCTCCGTGAGCCTCCCGCGGATGATCTTCCGGTAGATCTCGTAGGTTCGGCGCTTGGCTTCCTGAATCTCGATGGGATGCCCGTACTTCTCGGCAACTCCCCCCAGATAGCGGTTTTCTCCCGTGCCGATGAACGGCGCGAAGTCCTCGGGCCGGACCCGCAGACCCGCCTCCTCGAACATGGCGATCGCCGCCTCGCAGATGTAGGGCTCGGAATCGACGATGACGCCGTCCATGTCGAAGAGAACGCCTCGAAGCATTCCCGGATTGTATCGGAAACGGCAGGATTGATCGAGGTCGTTCGCGCGAAAGGGCTTTCTTGACAAATGAGGGAGGTACCTGTACTGTTAGCGAATAGAAGTTTTTACAGCATAATAGGATAGGATAGTGTTCCAGGGGTTCACTGCGTCACGGGGTAGGGAGGATTTTCTCTCCCTGGTCCGGAGCCTGGGCTATACGGCCCTCACCAAGATTGAACAGCGAGCCGTTCCCTTCATCTTACGGGGCAAGGATCTTGTCGTAGAGGCGGGAGACGCCCTTGAATCGACGAATCTCCTTGTCCTCCCGCTCTTTCAACGATCCGTCGGCGCCTCGCGAGGAATCGGAACCCTCGTCATCGCCTCTTCGCCGGAGTCCGTGAAGCGCTTCGGGCGCCAGATCAAGGCGATCGCCGGAGGAAGCCGCAGGCCGCCGGAAGTCACCCTGATTGGCATCGACGACAACATTCGCAGGGAGCTCCAGTTGCTGGCAAAGCCGGCGGAGATCGTGATCGGGACACCCGAGCGACTCATCGATCACATCCGACGTGAAAATCTGAGCCTGCGTTCGGTGCGCCGGACGCTCATAGAGCTTCCCGACGACTACGAAGAGATAGGGTTCGACAAGGATATTCAGTTCATCTACTCGAAGCTCCCCGCACGGGTGCAGACGGTCTTGGCCTGCTCGCTTGTCGGCCCGACCCTGCCCCTCGCCCCTCTGCTTCGACATCCTCAGGTCGTGAGAACCGCCGACGAGGCGGCCAAGATTCCCTCCACGCTCTACCAGGCCGAAAGCCCGGCGAGCAAGGGCGCGCTTCTTTCCGACATCATCTTTGCGCAGGCGATCAACGGCGTGTTGGTGCTCTGTAGAACCTCGAGCCTTGCCAAGGAGGTGAGCGGGATTCTCGAGGAGGAGGGCATTCCGGCAAGGTGCCTCCTTGCGAGCTCCGCATCGTCGGGGAAAGAGGGGCTTGCCCGCGAGCTGGCGGCCGGAATCGTGCGGGCGGTCGTCGCCGATTCGCCGAAGGCAGGAGAGGGCCTCCCTCCCTTTCGCAACCTCGTGTTCTTTCAGGTACCCGAGAGCGCCGAGAGCTTTCTGAAGACCGCCTCATCCTTGGTAGAAGCGGAGTCTCGCGCTCGAATCGTCATCCTCCACTCGAACGAAGAAGCGAACGCACTGAAGAGATTCCAGGAGGTGCAGCACGTGGACACCAGCAACGCCCCCTCGCAGGATGAGGTCCTGCGCGGCAGAATCGCGGACATCGTCAAGCGGATCAGAGAGAGCGAGGATCCGAGCCAGCTCAATCGTCTGCGGGCGCTCATTCGTCGAAACGTCCCGTTCTTCCTACGCGGCTACTTCGCCGCCTTTCTGCTGAAGGAATCGGTCGGGAAGTTTGCGACGGCCGTTCCTCAGGGCGAGATGAAGACCCTCTTTGTGAGCATCGGGAAGAACCGAAAGGCGTTTCCGCGCGACCTTTCCCGCCTGTTCTCCGCCGCGCTTCAGGTGAATCCGTCGTCGATCGGCAACATCAAGGTGCTTGACAACTACTCGTTCGTGGATCTCCCGGGGAGTCTCGCGGACAAGGCGATCGAGCTTCTCGACGGCAGCGACTTTCGGGGCAGAAAGATCACGGTTAACCATGCGCGCAAGCGCGAAGACAAGGACGATTAGCAAGCTGCTGACAGACGCAAAGGCAGCTGCCAAAACGGCGTTCTCTCGAGCCAATCTGGGGCAAGAGGCTCAACCGAAGACGTCGTCTCGGCAGCAGGTCAATCACTCTGTCAGCGCCCTGTTGGTCCGGGCTGAAGCCTCGTTGTCCCTTCCCGCTACTTGATGAGCTCGCCAAGCACCACGAGGACGAGATAGAGGTTGACGACCACGCCGATGACGATGACCAAGCTCGACAACAGCTCGAAGGTCCTCGCCCGCTTTGCGCACCTGCGGGAAAGAAGCAGCGGGTTGCCGGGAATCATGATGAGCTCCGCCATCGGATCATCGGGATGGCGAAGCGCCGGACCATCCGGTCTTCCAAAAACGTAGAACAGCCTCTCTTCTGCCTCCGGCGTACCGAGCCGGGAAGCCCTCCGGATCTTTCCATTTCCCAGACGCTGCATCGCGAGCTCTCGCTTCTCGAAGCGTTCCATCACGTAGGGCTCCCCATCGGGAAGCGAGGCGCGCTCCTCCGGCGCGTCACCCGAGAAGCTCGAGAAATAGCGCAGCGGCAGCAGGAGCATGTCCCGCTCGGCGCGCAGGAACCGCGCCTCCTTCCACAGACGCCGGTAAAGAAAGAAGAGAAGCAGCCCGGGGGGGAGAAGCGGAAGGATTGGCAGGAGACTCACCGCGAGCGTAATGATCGCAAGCAGTCGGTCAAGGGGGGCACGCAAGAGAACGTAGGAGAGAATCAGCAGGGAAAAGGATCCAACGGTGATCGAGCCTGGGGTGAAAGGGTTAATATACTCGTTTCGATGGCGGCCTCCCCAGATCGCCCGCCTGAGGATGCTCTCGGTTTGACCGTCGTAGATGACGACGGTCAAGGACTCCTGTCTGTCTGTCCGGAAGACCGCAGTGCCTTCTTCGATGTATAGGGGACCGCTCACGGAAATCTGCGTGCCTTCCGGGAGGGAAAAGATCCGTTTCCAGGAAACCTGAGTCGGGGTCTCGTCGGGAAGGGTTTCCTCGTTGATCTCCACGCGTCCGCCCTGCTCGGGAAAGCTGAAGGAGGGCAGCCAATAGAGAGCGACCTTCCGCAGCTCGACCGAGACGGACAGCTCGCCGCTTCTCAGCCAGACGCGAGCCTCGCCCTGGATCGCCTCGAGTCCTCCAAAGAACCGGAACCGCCCGATGAAACCCTCCCGATTCAGCCGGAGATCGCGATAGGTTGCCACCGGGCAGAGAGAGGTTTCGATCATGCGCCGACGAAAGGCTCGCCAGCGCCCGCGGACGTAGAAGGCGCCCAGGCCGGGAATTACGGCGTAGAACGCGAGCGCGAG
>DAHVAK010000144.1 GCA_027314665.1 Spirochaetales bacterium | reverse complement strand
GACGGCGGCCATCCTCGCGTTTGCATCCGATGATCCGGTCTACGTGAACCTCCTTTCGAAAAGGCGGCTCATCTACATCCGCGTCCCGGCGACCGGCGTCCCGGCGTTCGATGATAAGCTCTCCGCGAAGGATATACGCTTCATGAAGGGAAGCATCTATCTGCCGATCGTCTACGAGGGGAGCAGCGGCTATCTATTCTTTGGCTTGAAGGATACCGCGCGCTCCATTCAGGACTACATCCTCTCGATGCTCGCGCTGGCGGAGTAGAGGAGACCCGTCAGACTGCGAGGGACGGCGTGGAGACTCTCCACATATCATACTGATATATATCTCTTGACAAATGGCCGCCAAACCGTATAATGGGCCTGACATTAGAACGTGGGGGAAGACCATGAGCTGGATACTGTTTGTCATTCTTCCTCTCACAGGTTTGATTCTAGGTTGGGCCATCCGTTGGCTTTATGCTAGATTTCAGCTTTCGTCCATCGAGCAGAAAGCGGCGCGTTTGAGTCAAGATGCAATCAAAGAAGCAGAAGCGAAAAAAAGGGAGTTGCTTCTTGAAACCAAGGATGAGCTGATTCGCGAGCGGAATCAGCAAGAACATGAGCTGCGGGAAAGAAGGAACGAATTACAGCGCTTCGACAAGCGATTGCTGCAGAAAGAGGAGAATCTAGAACGCAAGGCAATTGCCCTGGACAAGCAAAAGCAAAGCCTTATCGACCGTGAGAGGAAACTGTCGGAAAAAGAAACCTTCCTGTCCTCCGAGGAGGATCGGTGGCGGGGAGAGCTGGAGCGGATCGCAGGCATTTCCGCAGAAGATGCAAAGAAGCTCATCATGCAGTCAATGGAGAACGAGGCGCGGCATGATGTGCAGGTCGTTCTCAACAAGATAGAACAAGAGGCGGAGACCGCGGCCGAGAAGAGGGCGCGGAGCGTTCTCGTCACCACGATTCAGCGGCTTGCCACCGAGATCAGCTCGGAGATTACGGTCACCTCGGTGAGCCTGCCCAACGACGAGATGAAGGGCCGGATTATCGGGCGCGAAGGACGAAATATCCGCACCCTCGAGACGCTCACGGGGGTCGACATCATCATCGACGACACCCCGGAGGCGGTCGTCATCTCCTGCTTCGATCCCGTGCGCAAGGAGATCGCGAGGCGCTCTTTGGAGCGGCTCATTGCCGACGGACGGATCCATCCGGCGCGCATCGAAGAGGTCGTCCAAAAGGTCACCAAGGAGATAAGCCAGCTGATCTACGAGGAGGGCGAGAAGGTCCTCTTCGACCTCGGCATCCACAACATGAATCCCGACGGGATTCGCGGTCTCGGGCGGCTCTACTTCCGCACGAGCTACGGCCAGAACGTCCTTTCGCACTCCAAAGAGGTCGCTATCATCGCCGGGATGATCGCCGCCGAAATCGGCTGCGACGTCGAGGTAACCAAGAGGGGCGCTCTCCTTCACGACATCGGCAAGGGGATCGAGACCGACGGCGAAGGGACGCACGTCGAGGCGGGAGTGGAGCTGGCGAAAAAGATCGGAGAGGATGCGAGAGTGGTCAACGCCATCGCCTCGCACCACAACGACATAGAGCCGAGCTGCGTAGAGTCGGTCATCGTGCAGATAGCCGACGCGATATCGGCCTCCCGACCTGGTGCGCGCCGCGAGACCCTGAACAACTACATCAAGCGCCTCGAGAGCCTGGAGCGGATAGCCGAAGGCTTTGCGGGCGTGGAGAAGGCGTACGCCATCCAGGCGGGGCGCGAGCTTCGCATCATGGTGAACAACGAGAGCGTCGACGACTCGAGCGCCAAGAATCTTGCCAAGGAGATCGCGAAGAAGATCGAATCGGAGCTGAAGTATCCGGGCCGCATCAAGGTCACGATTATCCGCGAGACGAGGATCGTGGAGTACGCGCGGTGAGCGAACGACTGCGCGCCCTGGTCCTGGGTGACATCTTCGGTCAGCCGGGATGCAGGGCGCTGTACGTCGGTCTGAAGGCCCTCGTCAAGAAGTACGACGCGGACCTCGTCGTCGTGAACGGCGAGAACGCCGCCGACGGCTACGGCATCACCCCGGAGATAGTCAGCCAACTACTTGCCGGCGGGGTCAACGTCATCACCACCGGCAATCACGTCTGGCAGAAGCGCGAGATCCTTCCGATCCTCAACACGAACGACCGCATCCTGCGTCCGGCCAACTATCCGCACTGCAAATTCGGCAAGGGGCACACCTCGCTCGAAATAAGGGGCAGGAAGGTCGCCGTGGTGAATCTCCAGGGCCGACTTCACATGTCGGACATCGATTGTCCCTTTACGGTGGGGCGAGAGCTTGTCCGCAAGCTGCGCGACGGTGCGAGGATCATCATCGTGGACTTTCACGCCGAGGCGCCGGAGGAAAAGGAGGCCCTCGCCTTCTATCTCGATGGGCTCGTCTCGCTCGTCGTAGGAACCCACACCCACGTCCAGACCGCGGACGAGAGAATACTCGCCGGGGGGACCGCCTACATCACCGATATCGGGATGAGCGGACCGTCGGGGAGCGTCATCGGGGTGGATTGCGAAACTGCCGTGCGCCGCTCGATGTCGCAGATGCCCCTGAAGATGGCCCCCGCGGACAACCCGGCGGTCATCCACGGGGTGTTTGTCGAGATTGACGCCGAGTCCGGCAAGGCCCTAAGCATTACCCGGGTGCGCGAGCAGTCCAGGGTGTAACCGGAGAATGGCGAAGCGCGTTTCGCTCTTGAGCCGCCTACTCGCCTTGCATCCCGACAGCGACCGAGAGAGTCTCTACGCGCGGATCTTGAGCGGCGAGGTCTATGTCGACGAGGAGCGGGTCCTCGATCCGCGGAGGCCCGTCTCTGCCGACGCGCAGGTAGCGATGCGGGACAGGGAGTTCGTGTCGCGCGGAGGGCTGAAGCTCGATTTCGCGCTGCGCGAATGGAGCATCGAGGTTCGCGGCAAGGTGTTTCTCGATGCCGGATCGTCGACCGGAGGGTTCACCGACTGCCTGCTCAAGCGGGGCGCCGCCTTCGTTCACGCGGTCGACGTCGGCTACAACCAGCTCGCCTTCAGCCTGCGGGCGGACCCGCGGGTCATCCTCCACGAGCGGGTCAACATCCTTTCGCTTGAGAGACTTGATCCACCGGCGGACGCCGCGGTGGCGGACCTCTCCTTTCGCTCGATCGTCGGAGCGGCGCGCCATCTGCTTGCCTTGACGCGGGAAGGGTGGCTCATCGCCCTCGTCAAGCCGCAGTTCGAGCTCCGCGGGGCGAAAGGTGTGATCCGGGACGAGGGGCATTTCGGCGGGGCCGAGAGCGGCGAGGAAGCTCGATTCCACGGGGTGATCAAGGATTCCGCGACCCGGGAGGCCGTCGTCGACCACGTGGCGAAGGCCCTCGAGGAGCGCGGCATGCGCGTCGAGCGACGGCTCGCCTCGCCGATCACGGGGCGCAAGGGGAACCTCGAGTATCTCTTTCTCGTTCGCCTGAAGCCCTGAGGACTATCCTTCTCCGAAGCTGGAGCGCGACAGGGGTCGGTCGATCGCCATGCCCTCGGGGCCCAGAAAGCGGTGAACCCGCCCCCCAATGAGTATCTGAACCCGCTCGACCGAGGGGAACTGAGTGGCGGTGAAGACCACTTGCTGGAGTTCCGCGCGGTAACCCTCCGCACCGAGGGAATTGAAGCGAAAGCGATCATTGAAGTCGACGAAGGCGGTTCCATCCTTCAGCGTAACCCCGAGGAGCTCGGTACCCGAGGGTATGAGCGTGACGAGCCCCGAGCTCGCCTCCTTGTCCGGAAGGGTCAAGAGAAGCGCGCGGAGGGTGTCGGTAAGGGGCGAGTCGTTGAAGGAGACGTCGCGCGTGATTGTCTGAAGAACGGGGGTGCCGTCGCTTGAGACCCGGAAGTAGTAGAGGGTCGACTGGCGAATCCTCTTCTCCTTTGGGGAGGCGGAGGAGAGGTTGGCGGAGCTGCCCGAGCCCCCGGAGGCCGAGCCGCCGCTTCGCCGCGAGCCGCCTTGGCTCGAACCGGGGGGGGTCGGGCGCGACGATGCGGAAGGGCTCACCGTCGGGGCGGCGCCTCCGTGCCCACCCTCGCTCGGCTTCTGTGTTTCCGGAGGCAGCGGGATGCTCGTTGGGCCTGTCCCCTTTCCCACGGCGACGGGCGCGCTCGGAGCGTTTGGACGGTGGGGCGCGCTCTTGGTCACGAGGTTTTCGAGACCGGTCTTCTTGAGGGCTGTCTCAAATCGAGTGCGGTTGAAGACGAAGATGACAACCGCGAGGAGGATGAGCGCGATCCAGAAGAGACAACCGATGGGCGAACGCCGCTTTTTCATGGTACGTACACCCTCTTTTCGGCAGATCCGCGCCGCGGGATAATGGCGGCGCGCCTTTACAGCGGCTACAAAAGGAATTATAGTCTATTCAACGGATGAAAGAGCTAAGGGGCATATCGGTTTCGCCGGGTATCGTCGTCGGCAAGGCTTTCCTCTATGTCGATGAAAGGCCCCAGATTCCTCACTATCCGATTGCGACCCTCCAGATAGACTGGGAGGTTGCGCGCTTCAAGCGCGCCCGCGACCGTGCGGTCTCCGAGGTCGAGAGCCTGAAGTCTCAGACCGTCGACAACATGGGAAGCGACGGCAAGCGTTTTCTCGACGTCCATCTGCTCATGCTCGCCGATCCCGAGTTCGGCGCTCAGGTCGAGGGCAAGATTCGGCAGGAGCCAACGAACGCCGAGTGGGCCATGTACGAGGTGGTGGGGGCGATGGTCGAGCAGCTCGAGACCTCGGAGGACCAATATCTGCGAGAACGGGCAATCGACATCCACGATGTGGCTCGCCGAATCTTGAACCACCTCCTCGAGCGCGAAAAGGTGTCGCTCGCCGATCTGAGCGAAGAGGTGGTGCTGGTCACCCACAACCTCCTGCCGTCAGACACCCTCCTCATGAACAAGCACATGGTTAGGGCGATCGCCATGGACGGAGGGGCCAAGACCTCCCATACGGCGATTCTCGCGCGATCCTTCGAGATTCCGGCCGTGCTGGGGCTGTCCGACATCACCCGCAACGTCCGCTCCGGGGAGGAGATCATCGTCGACGGCAACGCCGGGACGGTCATCGTGGATCCGGATGCAAGGACCCGCGATCGCTATCTGCGACTGTCCAGGGAGTGGCGAAAGCGCTGGGCCCATCTCCTCGCACTGAACAAGCTTCCGGCCGAAACCCGGGACGGAAAGCTCATTCGACTGAAGGCGAACATCGAGGTTCCCGAGGAGACCGAGGCCGCGCTCGCGCATGGGGCTGACGGGATCGGGCTCTACCGCTCGGAGTTCCTCTTCCTGAAGCCCGGCGACTTTCCCTCGGAGCAGGCGCAATACGAAGCCTACAGCCGCGTCATCGACGCGATGAAGGGCGCTCCGGTCACCATCCGCACCCTCGATCTCGGGGGTGACAAGATCCTCCCCGATCTCCCCCTCCACGGCGAGAAGAATCCGATCCTCGGCTGGCGGGCGGTGCGCTTCTGCCTCTCCGAGGTGGATCTCTTCAAGGTGCAGCTGCGCGCCCTGCTTCGCTCCTCGACCCACGGCGACCTGCGGATCATGTTTCCGATGATCTCGGGGGTCGAGGAGCTGGATAGGGTTCTTGGCGTGCTCGAGCAGGCGAAGGAGGAGCTGCGCAGGAAGGGAATAGGCTTCAACGAGGAGATGCCGGTCGGGATCATGATCGAGATCCCCTCCGCCGCCCTGACTGCCGACATCCTTGCCCGCAGGGTCGATTTCTTCTCCATAGGCACCAACGATCTCATCCAGTACACCATCGCCGTTGATCGCGGCAACGAGCGGATTGCCTATCTCTATGAGCCCTTCCACCCGGGTGTCTTGCGCCTGATCAAGATCATCATCGAGCATGCCCACGCGGCGAGCATCCCCGTGAGCATGTGTGGAGAGATGGCCGGAGACCCTTTGGCGACGGTGATCCTCCTCGGGCTCGGGCTCGATACCTTCAGCATGAGCGCGACGCGGATTCCGGAAGTGAAGGAGATCATTCGCGCGGTTACGATGAGCGAAGCGGTCGCCATGGTCGATTCGATCATGGAGATGAACAGCTACGCCGACGTCGACCGTCATGTCCAGGAGTGGATGAACGGCCGCTTCAACCTCTCACCCCGCGCATAGAGCGGCAATGAACGAGAAGAGCTCCTCCGCTCCGCCGACCCTCGTCATAGTGGGACGCCCAAATGTGGGAAAATCGACCCTCTTCAATCGGGTGCTCGGCAGGCGAAGGGCCATCACTGATCCAACTCCGGGGGTCACCCGCGACCCTATCGAGGCCCGCTGCACCATCGAGGGGCGCAACTTTCAGCTCATCGACACGGGCGGCTTCAAGCTCGATCGCAGCGAGGGGCTCGATGACATCGTCGTGCGCCGCAGCCTCGAAGCGATCGAGCGGGCAAGCCTGATTCTCCTCGTGGTGGACGTCATGGGGATGACGCCCGAAGACGAGGCCTTCATCGATTTGCTTCGTCCCCGCGCCGATCGGCTCATCCTCGTGGTGAACAAGGTCGATGACGCGAATCGAGACGATCTCGTCTGGAACTTCCACCGCTACGGCTTCAGCAGGGTCGTCGGGGTATCGGCGGAGCACGGGCGGAACGTCGGGGAGCTGCTCTCGGTGGTGGCGGAGGCCGCGGGCGCGGCGAGCGTCGCCGGCGGCACGGAGAGCGGCGCTGCAGGCGAGGCTTCAGGCGGCGCCGCCCTCGAGGCGCAGGGCGAGCCCGCGGGGCCAGGGGAGGGGGCGCTCCTCGAGAAGGGGGAAGCGGCACGGGAGCTCTCCGTTGCCATTCTCGGCAAGCCGAACACCGGCAAGTCGACCCTGATGAATCGGCTCTCCGGGGCCGAGAGGTCCATCGTTTCGCCGATTCCGGGGACCACGCGCGACGTCATCGAGGGCGGCTTCGTCTTCCGCAACCTCAAGGTGAGGCTGCTTGACACTGCAGGGATCAGACGCAAGAGCCGCGTCGAGGAGCGTCTGGAATACTACTCGGTGCATCGGGCCATCCGAAGCATCGAGGAGGCCTCGGTGGTCCTTCTCGTCATCGACTCGGTCGAGAGCGTGACCGACCAGGACAAGAAAATCGCATCGCTCGCGGCGCGCCGAGGCAGGGGGATCATCCTGGTTTTGAACAAGTGGGACCGACTCGCCCCCGTGCCCAATCAGCGGGAGGCGATAACCGATCGCATTCGCTTTCTGTTTCCCGCCCTCGACTTCGCTCCGGTGGTCCCGATCTCGGCGCTCACCGGAGAGGGAGTGCCGGGCCTGCTCACGACGATCGCGCAGGTGTGGGGAGAGCTCCACCGGCGGGTCGACACCCCCAAGCTCAACCAGGCGCTCAAGCGCTGGAACGAGCGCTACCTTCCCCATAGCTCGGCGAGCGGAAGCTTCCGGGCCCGCTATCTCACCCAAGTGGGAACTCTCCCGCTGCGCTTCCTTCTTTTCGTAAACCGCCGGCGCGGATTCCCTGCGACCTGGATCGAGTATCTGCGCAACAACCTTCGCAAGGAGTTCGGGATGGCCCACGTTCCCCTCGAGATTGAGATTCGAGAGCGGGAGTAATCCCGCGCGGGGCGGGCGAGGGAGCCTTGAACCTTCGACGGCATGTGCCGATACTCTTCTTCGATGCGTCCCGCGGCCAGAAATCCGGCGGCGTTGAGCTTCCTGATCGCCTTCGCGCTGACGGCGATGCACGCCGCCGCCCAGGAGCTCACCTTCCCTGAAAACAGCGGCGTTCGGCGGCAGCTCGCCGATGCGATCCGCGCACCCCTCTTCGAGGCGGTGAGCGCGCGGACGCAG
This sequence comes from Spirochaetales bacterium, assembly GCA_027314665.1. Classification (GTDB taxonomy): domain Bacteria; phylum Spirochaetota; class Spirochaetia; order DAHUYW01; family DAHUYW01; genus DAHUYW01. The sequence goes on along the minus strand of DAHVAK010000144.1, from coordinate 3,274 downwards.
CTCGTCGAAGAGCGAGGCAGCGGCATCGAGGTCCAGTTTCGAGTCGTCACCCAGGGCGATGATTTCTACCTGCTCTTCATCAACCGTCAGGACGGAGGCTTTGCGATCGAGAACGAGGGAAGCTGGGTGATCAAGCGCTCGCTGCGCGACGGCTCCTTCTTGCAGGCCAAGGTCTTCCTCGACGGCGATCCCAACAGCTACGTGCGGCTCTTTCCGCGAGGGGAGCGCACCCGCATGGATCTCTACCTCTACGGCTATCCGGCGTATCGCGACATCGTGGTGCCGATCGAGTTCGACCGCCTTCTGACCGATCCCTTTTCCCAGATCATCGATGCCACCCGGGAAAGCGTCGACTGGCGGCTCGTCTTGCCGCGTCAACCCCTTCCTGAGGACGCCGTCGTCGAGGGGATGGTGAGCGTCCTTCGCTCGCGACTGCCGCTTCCCGATCACGACGACGGCGCCATGGACTCGGGCGGCAAGCTCGTTTCCATTCGAACCCTCCAGGTCCTGAACCAGGGAGGCTTGAACTGCAGCGGCTTTGCGAAGTGGATCGTCGACGGGCTGTACTATCCGCGCACCGGGCGTCTGCTCAGCATCGAGGCGCTCAAGGAAAAGCGCGTCGAGCTGCCCGTAAGCGCGAAGGGCCTGCGCGCGCAGGGGCTCGAACCCTACTTCGGTCTCGACTGGACCAGGAACCTTGCCATGGCGATCGAACGGCTCTCGGATCCCGGGGTCGGACCCGATCATGGCGAGGTCCGCGCGGTACCCTTTCTCCGCTTCGTTCCCGACGAAGGCTACCCGCTTGCCGACCTCAAGTTCATCCTCTATGCGCTGGCGATGCGCCGCCCGGGATATTTCTATCTGGGATCCGTCAATCACGAGCTTGCGGATTTCCCGGGTATTCGCGAGCACTCGCATGTCGTGACGCTTTTTCCGTATTTCGCATCCAACGGCAGTTTCAGGGTCGCGGTCATGGAGCGCAATCTCGAGACCGGGATCGATTCGCTGCTGCGACGCTATCCCGGCGACTCCATCTGTCTCGAACGGATCCGCGCAAGCCGTAACTTCGACCCGCCCAAAATTGATTAACTACGTGCGCGTGGTATGTTACCTGGTATGAAGCCGGCAGTGCTGTCTCTTCTCCTTTTCCTCGCGTCGCTCGCCGTCTACGCCCAAACGGAGGACCGCCAGCTCTATCTCGAGGGAGAGGGCAGGTTCCAGAGCGGAGACTACGAGCTCGCCCTCGATCGCTACACTCGGCTGGTGCACGAGCATCCGCTTTCGCAGTACGTTCCCGACGCGCAGTTCCGACGCGCCGTCTGCTTCTTCGAGCTTGGGAGGTACCACGAGGCTCTCGCCCATTTCAAGGCCGTCGCCATCCACTATAGCTTCACCCGCTATCTGCCCTTTGTCCCCTTCTGGATCGGGCTCACCGACTACAAGCTTTCGGACTGGCGCGCGGCGATCGATTCGTTCAACACCTACTTAAGCGGGAGCGATACGACCCTGCTCGGCCAGGCGCTCTTGTACAAGTCGGTGGCCGAGCGGGAGCTCGGACGTGTCGACGACGAGCGGGCCTCCCTCGAGAGGCTGATGAAGGTGACGAAGGATCCGGAGGCCGCGCCCTACCCGATAGCCGAGCTCTGCGCTCTCGAGCTGCGCAGCGGGAAGTACGCGCGGGTTCTCGATCTGCTCGGCAAGGTCTCGCTCAACAAGGTGGCGCAGCCGTGGCGGGACCGGCTGCAGCTCTACGAGGCTGAGGCGTACTACAACACCGGCGAGCGCGGGAAGGCTGCCGAGCTGTACAACCTCCTGCGGGGAGCCCAGCCCGACATCGCGGGCGTCGCCTTCCAGCGCCTGTTCACGATCTACCAGGCAGCCGGCGACGAGCGTCGGCTGTCCGACGTCGTGAGCGCGGCGGACGTCGCCCTGGCGGGAATGCCGGCCGTTCTCCGGGAGTTCTGGCTGCGCGCGGGAATCGACAGCTACGAGCGGGGAAAGGACGCGCTCGCCGAGTCCTACCTCGGACGGATCTGGGCCGTGCGAAGCCAGGGCGTTGTCAGCCCGCTCGTGCCGCTCTATCTGGCGGAGATCATGGCGAAGGGCGGACGGATCCAGGAAGCGGCCGACACCCTCGTCCTTGCGCTTCAGGCCGGCAAGGAGAGCCCGCTCGCCTCCCAGGAGTATCGCGATCTCATGCTCTACCGGCTCGGGGGGTTCTATCTCCAGCTGTCGAAGTGGGAGCTTGCACGAAAGGAGTTCGCCGAGCTCCTGGCAGGCTATCCCGGCTCGCCCTACTACGCGAAGTCCGGCTATCTTGAGGCGCTCGCCTCCTATCGCGGGGGCGACTATGCGGCTTCCCTCTCCTCGATCGATGCCCTCTCCGCCGACGCGAAAGCGGGAACGGAGAGCGCCGAGCTCCTGCGGCTGAAGGCCGACGTCTACAAGGCGCTCGGAGACGGCGGGCGCGCGATCGAGGCGCTGCGTGAGTACTCTGCCCTGGTCCGCGACGACGTCAATGCGCGAGTGGACATGGTGAAGCTGCTCTTCGAGCGCAACGACTGGGTGAGCGTGCTCTCGGAAGAGGGGAAGATCATGGCCGATTTCCCGAACCTCGCAAAGAGCGACCCGGCCTCCTTCCTGCTCCTCCGCTATCTCCGCGGGTTGGTGCTCGTCTCCCAGAAAAGCTACGCCCCTGCGGTTGCGGCCCTGTCCGACCTCACGGATGCCGCGCTGAAGAGCGCCCACCTCGAGCTGATCGAGCCCTACACCCTTTTCTACCGCGGATGGGCGCTCTACCGCCTCGCCGACTACGCCGATGCGGCGCCTGCCTTCGCCGGGATCATCGAGGGCTATCCCGAGAACCGTCTCGTGGACCAGGCCCTCTATCTGTCGGGATGGTGCGCCTACCTGCAGGGGGATTTCGCCGCGGCGGGGCGCTGGTTCCTGCGCTACGCCAATGCGGTCCCCACCGGATCGCCGGATCGGGATCGTGGGCGCTTCATGTACGCGAAGAGCCTTGCCGGGGAAAAGCGCTACGGGGCGGCCGCTCTCGCCTTCCAGGACATCTTTGCCGCGAGCCCGAGCTCCGCCTTCGCGGCCGAGGCCCTGTTCGAGTACGCGGGGCTGCTTTCGCAACAGGGGAAGGTCGGCGACGCCTCCGCGGCCTACGAGCAGCTCGCCGCGGACTATCCAAAGAGCCCGCTCGCCGAGGATGCCCTCTACCGGCGGGGGGAGCTGCTCTTTCAGAACGGCAAGTACGAGCAGGCGGAGA